>JAUSKT010000014.1 GCA_030646915.1 bacterium | reverse complement strand
CGCTCACTCTTCTATTGTTGCCAATGGATATGTGTATGTAATTGGAGGAAGCATTAGTGGTGTCTCTTATCAATCCACTGTATTCTATGCCAAACTCAACAGCGACGGCTCTACTAGCGCCTGGGCAACCAATGCCAATGCCTTGCCGGAAATCAGGGGCCTTCACTCTTCTATTATTGCCAATGGATATGTGTATGTAATTGGAGGATACAGTAACTCTTTTCAATCCACTATTTACTATGCCAAACTCAACAGCGACGGCTCTACTGGCACCTGGTCAACCAATACTAATGCCTTGCCGGGAAGTAGGGCTCAGCACTCTTCTATTGTTGCTAATGGATATGTGTATGTAATTGGAGGAACCGCCAATGGCTCTGTTTATCAATCTACTGTTTACTATGCCAAACTTAACAGCGACGGCTCTACTGGCGCCTGGTCAACCAATGCCAATGCATTACTAGGAATCAGGGGCCGGCTTTCTTCTATTGTTGCTAATGGGTATGTGTATGTAATTGGAGGAATCGACGGCTCTGCTAATCAATCCACTGTTTTCTATGCCTCCACCGCCCGAGTTCTTATTTCTGGCAATCTAGATTTAATCGGACTGGCTAGCACCACAGTCTCTGATAGCGGGGGAGATAACGGCAGTACTGGCGGATCAATTTTTGCTGGAAATATTTTCTCTCAAAATCGTTTAGAGGTCGGAGGTAATACTCAGTTATTCGGCGGTCTTTCGGTTAATGGTTTACTATCTTTAACCGCCAGCTCTTCTGGCCAGCAAAATGTTCCGATCTTTTCAATTCAAAATGCTACTGGCACTCTTCCATTATTCAGCCTTGCTTATAATGGCGGACTCGGGATTGGAACTACCAGTCCGAATAGCGGTGTAACTATAATAGGTGGTAATGTAGGAATCGGTACAACTACTTATTCTAGTATGCTTTCAGTCCAAGGAAATGGTTTTTTCTCTGGTAATTTAGCCGCAGCCATCATTACAGCTACTGGTTCAATTGGAGTAGGCACTTCCAGTCCGGCTTCGGAAATAGCTGCTACTGGAAATGGCACGACTACTGTTTATCTTAATACTGGAACTAATATCGGAGGCTGTATTCAATTAAAATCAGCCAGCGGGACAGTTTATCGTTTGTATATTGGAGCAGGGGATACGGCGACGACTAGTGGGGTCGGCAGTGGAAGTGGTAGGCAGTCGGGGATATTGGCAATTTGGGAAATTGGGAGTTGTAAATAGAAATTAAATTTTAGTTTTGTACAATGAAACTCCTCGAGTTTACGCTCGGAGTATTTATGTGCGAATAAAATACTAGCTCACTTTAAATAATAGGGGAATAGAAATAAACCAGGTTTTTTGTATTTACTATATGTCGCACATTATCCGTTTCGCGACACTTGATTACTACAACCATTTCCAATTACTTCGATTACCGCCCTTGTATTGCTTCATTGCTTCTCGTATTTCTATTAGCCTCTGCGAAGTTTTTTGATCCCACAACTGCTGCTTTATTTTAAAAATCGCCACTGCTTTCTTCCAAAGATCAAAGTCATGACGTTTTTTGGCATGTAATGGATATTTTTGAAAAAACGGGACAACTTTGTTAGATAGGTCATTTATATTGTTAATGGCATATCTTATTAATCCTCGTTTATCGATATTGCCAACCTTTCCACATTTTAAAGTATCTCGTATTTTATATAATATTTCTTTATCGTCGCCCTTAAGCATTATAGCAAACTCAATATCCCAATAAAAATATATTGGTTTATTTTTTCTGTCATGCCTGACATCGCGTCTAAATTTTAAAGCAAAACAGCCTTCGCCATCTACAAATCCCGCAATATAGTCACCGGGTAATTTTCCCATAATATATAGTATATTATGTGTCGCACAATAAAACAACCCAACATTTGTGGATAACTTTTATAAAAACACTTAAAAATTTTATAATTTATAACCGATTAACTATATTTTTTACTGCTTCAAATAAGAAAGTAAACCAAATCCCTATCAATCTTCCTAGAACCGCAAGCATTGATTGTAAATTAACTCCAACATTCTCGCCTATCCATAAATTTAGATTTGTCGCGACTAAACCTACCTGCTGAAACATCCGGATTACATCTTCTCCGGATTGCGGCACATAAGCGGCCAATTGCTTGGAAGTATTAATAAACAGGTTAAATAAGTCTAAAAAAGTCTTCATAAGAACCTATATTAATAATTATACCATTATAGGTAATCTTCCGGATTTATAACTACTCCTATCGGAACCAATCCGGCTGCCGGCGGCAATGATTTCATTAGCACGCTTGGAGCCCAATAAACGCCAAAATGCAGATGCGGGCCGGTTGCATAACCGGTTCTACCTTCATATCCGATTAAATCTCCGCGCTTAACTATTGAATTTTTTTGAACAGCCTGAACAGAAAGATGGCCGTAAAGCGTAACAAGATTATTATCATGCTGTATGAGAATATACTTCCCATACTGATATTTTGCCCAAGAGCTTTTGTCATTATTATCAACGGCAATAACTTTTCCATCCGCCGCCGCAAATACCGGCGTTCCTATGGGAGAACCTATATCTAAACCATTATGCGGCTTTCCCTTGTATAAATAAGATTTTTCCCCGAAACGCTGAGTAATATAAGCAGTCCCCCCGTCTTTTGCCAATTTAATCGGCCAAGAAAAAACTCCTGGCCTTTTTATCGGCAATAAAGTCGGGTCAAAAGTGGAACGCAGCTGATCTTCAATCTTGTCAATTTCATCAGAAATAGAATTTTGCTGTTTTTCTAAATCAGTAATTAAATTCTGATAAAGTTTTTCCTGATTTTTAGTCTGCGATAACAAAGTTTGCCGGTCATTTTTCTCGCTTACCGCCAGAGATTTTTTAGTTTTTAAATTTTGATTTTCCGATACAATGCCCTTTCGTTTTTGAGCCGTTGAATTCAAATTACCGGTTAATTTATTGCTTAATTCCTGATACTTATCAACTCCAACAGATAATCCGACATTTAAAGTATTTAAATTTTGTAATTCTGACCAGCTATCAGAAAGATTTTTATTTTTTAATAAAGTAACAAGAATAGTTTCATTGTCTTTTTTATTAATTTCATCCAAAATAACGGCGATGCCGGATTTCTGAGTTTTAATGCTGGCGCTTGTTTCCTTAATTCCGCCCTGTAAAGAATTAATTTCCAAATTAAGCTTATCAATGGTCAGCTCGCTGGAACGTATGCCTAAATTTACCTGATTAAGCTGATAATCAATCTGCTTGATTTGATTCTGAAGAGTCTTGCCCTGCCCCTGCGCCGCATCCAAATCTTTCTGAGTTTGCTGAATTTGCTGGTTTATATCCTGCAAGGCCTTATTTTTCGCTTCAATGGCTGATTTTAAATCTTCCGGAGTATTTGCGCCTAATGCGGGAATAATGAATAAAGAGTAAGAAATACTGGTAAATAAAAGAAAAATTTTTAATTTTAAACTCATAATTCCTAATTCTTTCCGCCAAATTCCAGTTTTTGAATAGCCAACTCAATTCTCTTTAAAGTTTCATCTTTTCCTAAAACATCCATAAGCTCAAATGGCCCAGGAGATTTATCTTTACCGGATAAAGCCGCCCGCAACGGCCAAAGGACTGCTCCCCTGCCCCGAGTATCAGCCATTGGCATTAGTTCTTTTTCTAAATCTTCCTTATTAAATTTAGTATTTAAAACAGTCCTTAAAATTTCCCTTGATTTTTTTAAATTTTCTAAAATAATTTTTTTATCGGTATCTTTCCATATTAAAAGATCCAAAGAATATTCTAATAAATCAAAAGAAGCTTTTAGATCTAAAAAATCTCTAAGCTTTGATATTCGAGCTTTCCCCACGGTTAGCATCTTAAATAAAACTTCATCATTCAATCCACCCAGCTCTTTTCCGTATAATTCTTTAATCGATTTTAATAGGATCGCATTATCTTCCCCTCTTAAATATTCACTGTTAAGCCAATCGAGTTTTTTAACATCGAAGACTGCGCCGCCCTTTTGAATTCTGTCTATTTCAAATTTAATTGTAATTTCATCAATATCCATCTTTTCTTTATCATCTGACGGATGCCACCCCAAAAGCGCCATAAAATTTACTAAAGCTTCCGGCAAATAACCTTGTTCCCTATATTCTTGGATTGAAGTGGCGGAAAAACGCTTAGACATCTTACTTCTGTCCGGATCCAAAATTAACGGCAAATGGGCATATTTTGGCTCCGGAAAACCTAAAGCTTGCTGCAATAATATTTGTTTAGGCGTATTTGCAATATGATCTTCGCCCCGGATTACATGTGAAATTTTCATTTCATAATCATCAATCACTACCGCAAAATTGTATAAGGGGGTGCGTAAATTTTTAGCAATAGCAATATCGCCGATTAAAGCAGAATCAAAATTAATTTCACCCCTAATTAAATCTTTAAAGACTACTTGAGCGGCATTAATTTTAAATCTTATAAGGCTGGCTTGATCTGGGGATATATTTTGATCCGCGCATTTACCGCTATATTTTAATGGCTCCCCTAGTTTTGTCTGTAATTCCCTCTCCTTTTCCAAATCCTCTTTACGGCATTTGCAATAGTAAGCTTTTTTATCTTTTAAGAGCTTAATAAGATACTTTTCGTATATATCCAGCCTTTCAGATTGCCGATAAGGACCTTCGTCCCAATCTAATCCAAGCCATTTCAAGCTTTGAATAATATCTTCCTCAAATCTTTTTTCTGAACGCTCCAAGTCCGTATCTTCAATTCTTAAGATAAATTTTCCCCCCATTTTTTTTGCAAAAAGCAGATTAAAAAGCGCAGTCCTCGCCGTGCCAATATGCAAATAACCAGTCGGAGACGGCGCTATTCTTACGCGAACTTTATTTTTTCTAAAAAAATTAAACATAGGATAATAAGTGCTTGGCAATAATTTTTGCCGAATCTGGCTTATAAAAACTTCTAGCCGAATCGCTCATTTTTTTAAGCAAATCTTTATTCTGCACTACAGTCTTTAGTTCTGTAACTAGCAAATTTCCTAAAAGATTTTCTTCTTGTATAACTAATGCAGCTCCAGTTTCCGAATATAAATACGCATTCTTTTTTTGATGGCCGTTAGCTGACTCTAAGAGCGGTATTAAAATTGCCGGCTTTCCAAAAGCCGCCAATTCAAAAATTGTACCAGAACCAGCTCGAGCAACTACTGCCCCTGAAGCCAATAATGCTTCTGCTAAATCTTTATCGAAAAAAGCCTTAAATTGATAGCGATTTTTCTCGATATCGCTCCAATCTTTAGTTAAAAACTCAAACTCTTTTTTATAAACATCGTAGTTCCTCTCCCCAACTTGATGGAGAATCTGAAAATCCCTGATTAAAATCTCTAAATTCTCCAATATAAAATCATTAATTCGCCTTGCGCCCTGAGATCCTCCTAAAAATAAAATTACTGGTTCTGTTAAATTTAATCCAAGGCTCTTTTTCGCCTGATTTGCCGCATCTTCTCCGTATTGTTCTAAAAAATTCAATTCTGCCATTAAAGATTTTCGAACCGGATTGCCGACAATTTCTGCATTGCTTTTGCCCAGATAAGGTTCGGCTGAAGAAAAAGCCAAAAATGTCTTTTTTGCAAAAAATCCTGAAATTTTATTTGTTAGTCCTGGAATGCTGTCTGATTCATGGATAACTACTGGGATAAAATAAAGCCGGCTTACCAAAACTACCGCCAAAGCTCCGGGGCCACCCTTGGAAAAAACAACATCTGGCATAAACCAAAAAATTTTCCAGGAAATCTGCAAAAGGCTGAAGGGGAATTTAATAAAATCAATTAAATTCAGAAAGGACCAGTAACGCCGTAATTTTGAAGAAATAATCGGAACAAATTTTATATTTTGATCCGTTAAATTTTGGGCATACTCATAATCGCCGCCAAAATAACGCAAATCAAGATCTAATCCGAATTCCTGAGCTTGCGATTGCAATTCTTCCGCTACCGCAATTAATGGGAAAATATGCCCCCCCGTTCCGCCGCCAGTTAATAATACTCGTAATTTATGCATTTTAATTGCTAACTGATAACTTTAATTAAGTATATTTCGATATATTAACTATTATACCGGAAATAGTCATAAAAATTGCTAACGCCGTGCCCCCATAACTTATATAGGGCAGAGGCACTCCAGTTAAAGGAATCAAGCCAGAAATAGCGCCAATATGCATAAATGCCTGCAATGCAATTAAAGAACCAAAGCCTACTAATAATAATTTTCCGAATTCATCCGATGTTTTTCTAGACAGCAAAAAAATTCTGATAATTAAAGAGATAAAAACAAAAATAACAAAAATAGAGCCGATAAATCCAAGTTCTTCCGCGATAACTGCAAAAATAGAATCATCAATCGGCTGGGGCAGATAACGCAGTTTAGTGGTTGATTGGCCATAGCCAACCCCCCAAAGTCCGCCGGAACCGATAGCGATCAAAGCTTGATTAATTTGATAAGAAGAGGTTTGGATATTTGAACTTGGATTAATAAAACTCATGATTCGTTCCCAACGATATGGCGTTGAGTAAGAAATTATTAAAAATCCTATCAAACCCAAAATAATCGCGCTAAAAATATAAGAAATTTTTGCTCCGCTGGTAAAATAAATAATGAGCGCGGTAACCGTTAAAATCACCGCAGTGCTGGTAGATGGCTGTAAAAGCAAAAGCGATCCAATTAAGCTTAAAATAATCAAAAATGGCAGAAATCCTCCAAAAAAATCATGTTGACGATAAGATTTGCTCCCCAGCCAGGACGCAAGATAAATAATAAAAAATATTTTTAAAAGCTCTGATGGTTGAAAGGTAAATGGGCCAAGGTGCAGCCAACGAGTCGCTCCGCCAGAAGTCATTCCCAAGGGAGTAAAAACTAATAACAATAAAATAATCGAAATCATTAAAAAAACTACGGCAAAATTTTGATAATATCGATAATAAAATCTAGAGGTCAGCCAAAATCCCAAAATTCCAAAAATTAATCCGGAAATTAATTGATGCTTTAAATAAAAATAGCTATCCCCAAACTTTACTTTCCCTAAATTTGAAGAAGCGCTCATTAACATTACTAATCCAAAAATTACCAAAAATATGGTGCTGAAAATGACTACATAATCCGGCGAATGGCCATTTTTAAAAAATTTCAGAAATTTCATAAATCGTTTTTAAAAGGAAATTTTATAATGGCGAACCGAAACCAATTTCAGACACCTTTCCATTACTGACTGCCAATCGGCCATTAACAATAACCTCTGCAATATTTTTATCCTTTAATAAAACTACATCCGCAAACCAGCCTTCCTGCAATAATCCCCTCTTGGAGATATTAAATATCTTTGCCGGAACAGAAGTAATCCTTTTAATTGAGTCTTCTATGGGCGCCTTTTTTTGTTCCATAATTTCCAAAAATCTACCGAAGGTTTCCGTTGCTCTTTTGGGCCTCAAAACAGACGGCTGGTCTTTTAAGCTGGCGCTATTTGAACCAATAAGCGCGCGGGGATGCGACAAAACTTCTTCCAGAACCCGCTGATTGATATTTTTATAAAAAAATCTGGCGTGCATTCTTGTAATTTCCATTAATAATAAAAGTCCTTCAATGATATTTAAATCCCTATTGTCTGAAAATTCTTTCAAAGTTTTATCAATAATATTGGAATAACCCTGGGCCTCGGCAATAACCAAATTATCCAAAACCCAATCAGATTTAGAAATTTCCGAAATAATTCTGGGTCGGTATAATTCATCGCCAAGAATTTTCAACATGCCTTCAAATCCTCCTTCTTGAGCCCAAACTGGCAATAAAGTATAAATAGGCAAAACGCTCATATCAAATGGATTAACATCAAAATAAATATTCCCTTTATCCAGGCTTTCTTCGATAATTTTTAAAGCTTCTTGGAACTTGCTTTCAAAGCCTAAAATAGGGCGGAAATGGCTGATTATGGTCGGTAAACCGCTTTCTTGCGCCATTTGTATTGTCTCTCTCACTGACTCAATCAAATTGTCCTGTTCATCACGCAAATGAGTCGTGTAAACTCCAGGTTTTTTAGAAAAAACTGTTAAAATCTTTTTAATTTCTGAATAAGATATATTGCGGGAATGGGAATATCCAAGTCCAGTGGAAAGACCCAGCGCTCCGTCATCCAAAGCTTTAAATAAACTGTGCTGGAAAATTTCTATTTCTGGCTGGGTTAAATCCCTTATCTCGCTGCCGACTAGATCTCTTCGAATGGTGACGTAACCAACTAAAGTTCCAAAATTAACGCCTAATTTTAATCTTTTTAAAACTTCTTTTAGTTCTCTTATGGTATTCCAATCAATATTCATTTGGCTGACATCTCCCCATTTCCTAATTGCCCGCAAAGAGCCATAAAGCAAAGGCGCTAAGGACGCTCCACATTGCCCGCCAATAATAGTCGTCACTCCTTGAAGTAAAAAATCCTTCTGTAAAGGATTGGAAAATAAGCTTAAATAGTGGTCAGAATCAGTATTTACATCAATAAATCCCGGTACTGCCGTTAGCCCGAGCCCGTCAATTATTGTATCCGCTTTTTTGCCTATAAAATTACTGACCGCTGATATTCGGTCATCTTTTATTAAAATATCTCCCCGAAATGCCGGTTTGCCGCTGCCATCAATAATTTGAACGCTTTTTATTAAAATCATAGGTTTTTATTTTCAACCTCTTTCCAATCCATACTTACTTCTGGATAATTCTTTTAATATATCGCGCGATCGCAAATCCCCCTTTGGCGAAGGCAAAGTCTGGATATTGAATGGCTTGGAAGTTTCGCCATTAATTAATAATTTGGCGTAAGCATTAAAATTATCAATATTAATCAAATCATTTTTAGTAAATACCGGTTCAAATTGTTTTACCAATTCTTCCGCGTCTTTTGCCCCAACTCGGAAAACTATCATTGATCCGACGTTGCCAAAAACCGCATCTCTGGTTTTATCTTGAAGTTGGGCGATAAATTGATGGGCAATAACCAAATTCAAGCGATATTTCCTCGCCTCAGATAAAATCACTGAAATGGAATCTGTGGTGAAATTTTGGAATTCATCAACATAAAGATTAAAGTCTTTTCTTTCTTCCTGCGGTAAATCCACCCTTGATAATGCCGCCATCAATAATTTTCCAACCATCACCATTCCCAAAAGACCGGCATTAATATCCCCGATCCGGCCCTTGGATAAATTAACCAATAAAATCTTGCCGCTATCCATCACTTCCCTAAAACGAAAAGCTGATTTGGACTGGCTAATAATCGGCCGAACATAATCATTGGCAATAAAATTATTGAACTTTGAAGTGATATAAGGAGTCATATTCTGCAGCGATGCTTCTCCGCCCACCATTACCGCTTCCCTTTCCCAATAATCTTTTACTGCCGGATTTTTGCAGCGGGCTAATTTTTTCTCCCGATATTCTGAATCAGTAAAAATCCTTGGCACATCCATCAAAGTCGCCGGTTCATTCGGCGCGTCTTCCATCAAGAGAAGAAGGGCATTTCTCATATATTGTTCAAACATCGGCCCCATGGTTTCCTGAGAAAAAAGTTTGTTAAAAATCCCCTGCATTTCATTAACGATAAAAGTTTTTTCTTCCGGATGAGAAAAATCATATTCCAACATATTCAGCCCCAAAGGCCTTTGTAAATCTCCCGGGTCGAAAACAATTACATCTTGCATTCTGGATTTTGGAATTAAAGCCAAAACCGACTCAATTAAATCGCCGTGCGGATCAATCACTGCGACTCCTTTGCCTTTTTGGATATCATCCAACGCCATATTAATCATTAAATTAGATTTTCCGGTTCCGGTCTGGCCAACAACATAAACATGGCGGCGGCGGTCTTCGTCAGCAATAAAAACCGATCGGCGCTCCCCGCGAAAATTACTCTCGCCTACTAAAGTGCCTTCTTTAGGCATAATCGCCGGAGGCGAGGCTTCTTTAGATTTAATCCATTTAATGCGCGGTGTCTCTGTGGCAGAAGTCGGGAAATGGAATAAACTCACCAACTCATCCGTGCCAAGCACCATCCGTTCTTTATCGTCAAATTGCCGGAAAATAAATTTAAATAATAACTCTTTTTGATTTTTGGGCTTCATTATCCTAATGCCATTTCGGAGCGGCGCCTGGAACTGGTCAAAAGAACCTGCTAAAGCATTAAGCAGTTCATCAGAGCGGGACTGGCTAGGCGAAGAAACCAGTAAACGGATATTGACGGAAAAAATCGGTTTTGCCATTTTTTTCTCTAAAGCTTTTATGGTTTCTTCATCCATTACCGGTTTTACAGTTTTGGATTCATTGGGATCTCTTCCTTTTAAAGCCTGCTTTATATCATCAAAACCGATCATCTTACTTGCATGAAGCACATCCTCCAATTTTCCTCCTTTTTTCAATTGGTAAATAAAACTAGTTGCGGCTTTTTTAAAAGATTTTGGCGCCGGCTTTACTAAAATCTGGATTGCCGCTCCCTCTCCCACTTCATTAATTTTGGAAAGATTGCTGATAATCGGCAAAAAAGTGTCCAGCCCGGCTTCTTCATAGCTTCTAAGCGGGAGCGCATAAAGTTCTTTTTGTTTCAAAAAAACTCCCTCGCTAACCCCCTGATGATTAAAAATATTATAATCTTCCACTTCCTGAACCGAAGCGTCATTCCAAAATCCCTGGATTTGCCGCGAAGCAAACTGGATATTATCTTTTGGAACGCCTACATAAAAATGAATTTCTTCGCCGACATTGTGCACCGCAGATTCCAAAGAAAAAGGAATTTTTAAATTGGCAAGTTCGCTTAAAAGCTGGCCGGTTAAGCCAATTTCTTTTAACGGATCTTCTTTGCCGTCTTTTTCAAATTTTTGAGGTAATCGGACTACCAAAACTCTGAGTTTTAAGGTCTCTAAAAAATATTTATGGCGCAGCTTTTTAACAATAAAAAATGCCACTGATACAGCTAATCCTATTCCTAAAATAATATAAACAGTGGTTAAAATATCAATCATACGTTAAAGCAATTTTCTGGACTTAAGTTCATCATAAATTTTTGATGTCAAAGAATCATGGAGCGCATCCAAAATAAAAGGACCGTATTTTTTTGCCTCTTTCACAGAAGCTTCAATCCCTTTGTGAAAAGCCATGTCAACCAGCTCTTCCACTTTTAACTGGATTTCCGGGGATTCTTTCTGAAGATATTCCGGCAAAATATCAGAAACTGGCGCCGGATTCTTTGCTGCCGGCTCCATTATTGAAGGCTGAATTCTGGATTGGAGCAAAGACTTAACTAAATCTTTTTCTGGCATCTGACCCCCAGACCCTTTATGGTCTTTTATTTCTTGTGATAGCCTCTGTATTTCCTTCTCTAAAGCAGAGTGTTCGAATTTTGGCTTGCCTAATTCCATCCTTAAATTATATCGCAAATTTATAAGCCGTGCATATTGATAAATCCCTACTCATCGCCAATGTTGATATTTAAAAAATTTTATACTATATTAAGGTAAAGCTCTTTTTAAAATAAGTAATGCCGAAAGAAAAACCTCTGAATAAGTATGAACTTGTTAGTCTTGCTGATACACTGGGCTACCCTCTACTGCTTGGATTAACTAGTGTACATCCCGATAGACTATTTTGGCATATATTTAGAATGAAACCGCGCAATAATCTTCTTAAAAATCAATTGCCATGGACTGAGATAGAAACTAAGCGTTTGCGATTCTTGCAATCTGTAATTAAAGAACTAAAAGGATCTTACAATCCAGAAGGAATTCGTCAATGGTTTCGCCGGCCGCGCACTCAACTTGATAACAAAAAACCCGGAGAACTTTTATATAGGACCGATTGGAATCCAGACGATCCCAAAATCCAAAAACTTCTGGAACTAGCTAGATCTCTTACGGGCGGCGGGGCTACCTAATATGTGCATGCATTTTGACGGGCCGGGAGAAACATTAGCCAGTGGCGATCGCGTTAGAGGATTTAAAAGTTTCCCCACGGGAGAATGTCCAAATCCCAAAGAACATAAAGGAGAACGCAAGGAAATCGAACTAGTACTTAAAACATTAAAAAAATTTAAATTAAAATCCGCTCGTTAAGAGCGGAATTTTTATCCATGCCTTATCTCCATTACATCCCCGTCCTGCGCTACATAATCTTTACCCTCAAGGCGCATTGCGCCTTTTTGTTTTGCCTTGGACCATCCTTCGCATTCTAAAAGCTTCTGCCAATTTACCACTTCCGCTCTAATAAACTTCTTCTCAAAATCACTATGAATCGCGCCAGCAGCTTCCGGAGCTTTAGCCCCATTTTCAATAGTCCAGGCTCGAGTCTCATCCTCGCCAGTGGTAAAAAAACTGATTAAATTTAAAATCTGATAGGATTTTCTGATTAATGGCGACAGGTCTGCGTCTCCAGCCAAATTCATAACAACATAATCGGCACCAAGCGATTTTATCTTCTCAACTAAATTATGCGACACATCTTCCTCGCTTCCATTTAACAAATAAATCTGAGGTTTGGCAGTTATTAAATTCAATTCTCTTATTCGCTTATTCGCGCGAATAGTAGAATGATTTGTACTTGATAAAAGCTCACCCCTTTCTAGGGCAGATTTTGCGGACTGTAAAAATTCCAAATCTTTTTTTGCTTCTTTATTTCCTGCGTGCGCTTCCCCATCCACTTTTTTAAAATTCTTTTCTAAAGTCTCCAGATCTTTTAAAGCAAGTTCAGTATTTAAAATTTCCAAATCTCGGATAGGATCCACGGAATTTTCCACGTGGATAATTTCACTGGACGGAAAACACCGCAAAACCTCCACAATAGCTTGTGTTTCTTTAATATGATTTAAAAATTGATTCCCTAATCCCTCCCCCTTATTAGCGCCTTTCACTAGCCCTGCAATATCATAAAATTCCACTATCGCCGGAATTTTCTTTTTAGATTTGCTCATTTCTGAAAGCTTATCCAAACGTTCATCTGGAACCTGAACTATGCCGACATTCGGATCAATCGTGGCAAACGGATAATTAGCAATTAAAATATCATTCTTAGTCAAAGCCTTAAAAAGCGTGGATTTTCCTACGTTTGGGAGGCCGACTATGCCCATTGATAGTCTGTAACCCGACATAATTTATATTATTTATGGCTATTTGCCCCTTAATTTGTAATTCTTGCTGTGTTCCAACGACTTTTTCGATAGTGCCCCTAATAATCGCTCGTTTTTCCTCAAAATTCAAGTCTTGAAGAGCTTCTCCTGCTTCTTTGGCAAATTCTTTTATTTCCTGAAAAGTTGGTAAAAAAGTATTTGCCTGCTCCCTTTCTGTTTTTGTCTTGATTACTTGGCTTTCCAGTAAAGATATATTTTCTCTTACAGATGTTGAATACTCCTTCAATTTTTCTATTGAAATAAGCCCCGCGCCATAAGCTTTATTGTAGCGATCTTCTTCGTCTTTAAGCTTAATAACTTTTTTCTCTAAACTTTCTAAATCACTGATGGAGCTATATTGTTTCTTTCGCCTGCTATCCACCCATTGTTTGGTGTATTTTAGCATTAATTTGGGGGAGGTCATGAGCTTTGCTAATTCTTCCCACACCAATCTATCAGCGATTTTCGCATTGATTCCTTTTTCTGCGCAACTCGGTGGCAACGGAAAACTGCTCACCTTATTAGTGCAACGATAATATAAATGTTTCCCATGTTGAGGGCCTTCCCCCGCTCTGGTATTTCCACAAACACATCGTATCTTGCCAGAAAGTAGATAATCGTTTTTTTTATTCCTATCTGACAACGCAAAATTTTCTTTAAGTTGTTGCTGGACACGCATGAATAAATCCCTATCAAGAATGACCGGGGCGGGAATCTTTATCCAATCCTCTTGGGGTCTAGCTCTCCGGCTTGTTTTTTTCATTTTCCGATATTTCTCCGTTTTTAACGGGTTTTCTGGCACTATTGCAATTGATTTGTAATAATATGCCTCTCCGATATAAGTCTTATTAATACAAAGATGGGATAAGGTACTCGTACTCCATACGTCGCGCTTACTCTTTCGTGGTCTCATGCTTAACTCTTGTAATCTCTTTGCAACCCTTCGAATAGTTAAACGCTCATTGGCAATCCAAGTAAAAATCTTTTTAACTACTTCTGCTTCTTGCGGATTAATTACATAATATCCCGGTTGTTTTTCAGTTTTTTTAATTTTGGTATATCCATACGGCGCTTCGCTATTAATCAAATGTCCTTCTTTAATATTTCTTAACTTGCCAAGCCGAAAACGCTCAGAAATCTTTGCCCGCTCATATTCAGCAAATAGTCCCTTAACACCGTGAAGAATCTTTTCCTCGCCGGTTTTTGGCGCTGGAGTAGTAACAAATAACACTTCTATCCCCGCTTCCCTTAGCTCATCCATCACTAATTCCTGATAAGAATAACGCCGTGCTAGTCGGTCTGGATCATACATTAATATGCCATCCCATATTTTTTTCTTTGCGTCTTGCCGAAGCTGGTCTAATTGTGGTCTTGCCAGCATATCACCGCTCCAGCCGTCATCCATATATTCCTGAACAATCGTATATCCATTTTGCTTCGCAAAATCTTTAATGGCAGAGATTTGTGTCTTGATCGTCTGCTGTTCTTCTTGATGAGAAGTAGAAACGCGAGCGTAGATAGCAATAAGCTTGATTGGTTTTTTAATTTCGGTAGTCATTATTTTGTTTTAACTTTATTTAAAAACTGGTTAAATTCTTTTTTATCAATCCTAAACTCCTTTCCAATCTTATACGCCTTTAATTTCCCGGCCTTAATCCAGCGATAAATCGTCATCACGTTTACTCGCAAGCTATCTGCCAGCTCTTGTGCTAAATAAAATTCCTTTTGATTAATTTTTCTCATTTTTGAATTTTTCTCAATTTTCTATGGTCGTATTTTTCAACGCCGCCATTATTATCAACAATAAAAATACTCAATCTTAATCTATTACAAACATAAAATGGTATTTTATTTAATGCGATTTTTTCAAATGATTTGGGAAAGGCTACGCCATAATTATATCCCCCATATAGCGATTTCCTATGCGTATGCATTCTTGAAATTATTTGTCCCAAAGCCGAATTTAATGAACTACTCCTTGAACCACCCATAGATTTTACATTGGCACTGGGATCGCCCTTACATTCAACTAAATAATACCATCCGCAATCTTTATGTTTTACTTTTATATCAACCCCGTGTTCTTTTAATTCAGTATTTGTTAAATCTTTACCAAAGTCCTCTTTTTTTAGGTATTTTCTAACAGCTTTTTGAACAAATAGTTCACTGAGTAATTTATAATTAATCTTTTTCATTACTTTAATCATACTTTACAATAGCTTACATGTCAAATTGCTCAATTTTTTATTTTTCTACAATTTCTAACTCACTTTCCACTAATTCCTTCATATCCTGAACCAGTTGGTTTACGACCGCTTTATCCAGCGGGGGTTTAATGATTAAAAATTGCTCTTTATCTTTGAGGATGGATTTACAATATTCATATCCTTCATGTTCCACATTTTCATCAGCTAATAATTTTTGGATAAAATCAAAAAAGTTATTGTATTTAGTAATCCATGATTCGATTAATTCCCAAGCTTTTTTTATTTCCAAATGAGCTTTCTTATTAAGCATTGGCACTAAGTCAATTTCTACTTCCAGTTCTTGCAAGGCCTGATGATATTCTAATAGGTTTTTAATATGGTCTTTCACCAAACCAACCATGGTTTTAACCTCTCCATCCCTATAAAAGTGCTCATCAGTGCCAGTAGCTAAAAATCTCTGAAAACTACTGAGATATAAAGACAAAGCCAATATTTGTACCCCACTATTTTTAATTTCATTTTTCCATAAAACATTCACCCATTTATAAAATTCTATATACCGCAAATATTCTTTCCAGACATTTCTATCTTCAAATCGTAACAATGCTTGTTTTTCGGGTTCGCTAATAACAGCTTTTTCTCCGGATAATACCTTGTGATAATCAGTAATTAATATTTTCGCCCGTTCCCTAGCAGATAAAGTTGGGGCTAATTTTATGATGTTTAAATTATTCATATTATTTCTTCTTTTGTGATTTACGTTCCAAGATAAGACCGTTGATTAATTCCAATTTTTCCTTAAGTTCTCCGGTTTCTAGGGCTTTTAAAAGTACGCCGCTGAGATAACCAATGGAATTAGCTTGGTGATGGGTCATCGGCTCGGTTCGAATACGATTTATTGTATCTTCAATAAGACTAGTAATATCGTTAATTGACTGTAATTTGACTGGTGGTAATAATTCGCCGTCTCTTTTAGTTGCATAGCCGCCTTTTAAAACAGCGATGCTTTTTTCTACTTCCATGTCAGGATCATGGCTAAAACAGAATTTGCTATCAGTCATCGCATTAGCGCCGCACCGGCTATTATTTTGTTTTATATATTCGCATTTCATAAGCTTTGCTTATAGGGTATAGGTGAACATTGTGAACATAATGAATGTTATTGAATATCACAATTTAACCCTAAAATAGATTAGAAGTATCAATTTCTTTACCAATTATCTCTTCTTTTTGTTCCTCTGGGACATTCACAACATTCACATTGTTCACCGAAACGACCTTTTCTTCTAAAATTCCAAACTTCCTTTTTAGGGGTAATAATCTTGCTTTATTTTCTGATTCAGAAATTATGTAGCCATCTCTTGTTCTTCTAGATTTTAGTTTCAATTGCTTATTCAAGATTCCGCCAATCTTTCGCGGATTTAGTTTCTCTTTTTGGTCTAGCCCGGCATTATAAGTATCAGAAATTTGTTTTATAGTTGGCTCAGAATAACCGGCATAAAAACAATTAAATAACGCTTCTAATATCTCTGATTCCAAACTCATTCCCCTATCAGTGATCAGTTGATCATTATATTCCTTTACAAATTCTTTTAATTCAATTTTGGCTTGAGGATCGTTAATGATACTAAGAAGCGGCATAATAATCTGATTCAACCGTGGTTCTAGGGTTCTATCAATATCTTCGGGCTTTAGTTTAGTTTTCCCAATATTTCTAAACCGCCACATTAATAATTGATTTCTTAAATTTTTAGTTTCTTCCTCAAAAGAATCCGGCAAATTTATCGGAATATCTTCCCTTAATTCTTTTTTCTCCATCTCCTCTATCAAGAAACGGCTTTCTAACGCGGAATCATAAAAATGCTTACGGGTACCAATGATTTTTGGGCAAAATACATCATACGATTTTACTTCATAAGTTCCCTTTCCCTCTGAACGAAGAATTGGGCTTCCTTTTTGATAACCGCTATTTAAAATCTTAATTATTTCTACCGTTGTATCGCTAAAACGATAATCTGCTTCATCCAGAATTAGTGTCCCTTTAAATCCGTCAATTATCCTAAAAATTGGCGATGTAGTTGTCGCGCCGCCAACAAACATCGGTTTATAACATAAAGAGCCAACTACCTGTAAAAGCCTCGATTTACCACTCCCATAGTCGCCTAGGGCCCTTAAATAGGCCAATTCATTGAATTGGTCGTATATCCAAGTAAAAACTACGTAGTAAGCAGCTATCTTTTCAAAGAAGGGGCTAATATCTAAATATCTATGAATGAATTTTTGAATGTTTTGTACCAATGCTTTGTCATCCCCATATTCTTCAGCTTCTGAAGGAAATTTGATTACTTTTTTTGAAATTAAATGATTAGTTGCCGGGTAAGGTAAAAAGATTTCGTGGGGCAATTCAATCTTATCAAGATATTCAATTTCACCTCCATTAAAAACTGCGAATTGGGTTATACGATATTCCGGCTTATAAACCATTTCAATTATTCGCCCATCCGGCAAGATTTCAGAAGCAACAAACCTTGATTTGCCTTCGCTTTTAATTTGTACATTCTTTTTTGATTTTTCTTTTTGTTCTTCATTGATTTTTATTGATTTAATATCTAAACCAAGCTTTCCAAATAATTCATCAATTCCCGCCTGTTTCGCGCAATTAAAACACTCGCATCCGGACTCTTTAATGGATAAGGTGGCTAATTCATATTTACAAAAAGGACATTGAATCACTAAATCGCCGCCCGATTCATTAAAAGCTATATTATTTTTTTGGAAGACCTCTTTAATTTTACTTAGATAATTTTGTATATTCATTTTCATAATTCATTTTTATTTCCGACATTTTAATTGCTTTGGCTTGGCGATTCCGCATCACCGCCTCAAATATTACTTCATACGCCCGCGCTACCGAACGCTCCATCTCCGGTGTCACCTCCTCCGGCGGCTTATAGATTACTTTGAGTTTTGTTTGTCTATCTCGCATAATCAAAATCAAGCGTCATTAAGACGGTCTAATAATTGGCGACGGGCTTGCTCAACCAAACGAATTGGGACTAATAATTCTACGTCTTCATCTTTTCCAAATTTATAAATCTCACACAATTCGTTCAAACGATCCGTATGAACAAAAGCAAATTCCTTTTTATTTGGATTGTCAGTATGATTAATTCCAGCAATTTGCTCACCCCTAGCAAATAAGAATACGGCTAAGGGGAATGAACTGCTTCTGAAATATCTATCTGAGTCTTTTTTTATTTCCATATATCTTAATTTTCACACACCACTCACTCCAAAATTGGGGTGCAAAAAAATTGCCCCAAAAAATAAACACACCCGCAAGTTGCGGGTGCAATTTATTACTCTCTTTTTACCACCTAACCATTATTCTTCAACGATTAATAGTGCGCCATTTTTTCTTTCTATCCTCGCGGGGAACTTTCTTGTCTTTAGCATTCTACTAATACTCTTTAATTTATCAGGAACCGTGACGGATTCCACATTAATTTGGCTTGCCAATGCTTCTAGTGGGAAGGACTCACCTTTCTTTCGTTCTCTTCCTTTAAGAATGTGTCGTCTTTCGTCCCATAATTTTCTAAATAATTGCAGCAATGGCTTATTTCCTTTTAAACCTCTATGAAACGAGTATGGTTTAATCTCTCCACAGCGTATTACGCCATTTTGAGAATCAAAATCCATTTTTATTGAACCCTTAATTAACTTTTCTCCAGAAATAACCACTTCCTCAGAAACGCACATCAAAATATTATGAACCGTTTTAGTCGCTGATTTAATTTGATCAACTTTAAGGTGATTGGGTTTCCATGTAGAAATACTGTATTTGTACCAACTTGATTGATCGCCAAGTAAATTTTGAAAATCAATCTGCATAAATCGGACATCTACTTTATCTATTTCTATAAGATACTGGCTATCCTTAACTTTTTTCATTTCTTCCAACGACGCATTGATGTTATTTTCTCTTATATTTTTATGAGCTCGCCAAAATTGATATAGCTTTTCAAAAGCACCCCACGGTTCAGTATATCGCTCTGTTTCAATTAAATGTTCAATTTCCCATCGTGCTGGTAATGTTTGTGAAAATATAAAATTCCCGTGAGGATTGCTAGTTCTAGAAATGGTATTTGGTGGGGCTATTCTTCGGTAGTATTTCTTATACTCTTCGTCAGAAACAAGAAATTCCTTTAAATCTTTTTTATATCCAAGACTATATAAATTGGACGCCATGTCGCCAACGAGGTCATTAATATCATCGGAAAGTCGGTTGCACCTGAAATGCCCGCCACGAATCACTTTTAATTTTCCACTATTATAGTCTTCCCATTCTTGCATAATGCCAAAATTATAATCGTCAAGTGGTGAATGGGTTTCAAAACGTTTTAACGTTTTAGTATCTACCTTTCTTTTTTTGAAAATTTTTTCAATTTTATGTTTTGCATTTCGTATTTCGGTTATTGCTAGTTTTTCGAGCTTCTGCCCTTGTTCGTATTCAGCATTCCTTTTTTCTAATTGTTTGGTAAAAATTACCCTTAGCGAAGGAACTCCAAATATATAATCTAAATATTCAGCAACTCCCTTAAAAAATTCAAATGGTCGTTGATCGTCAATAAATGATTTATAAATTCGTTCTAAATCTTCATTTTTCATATTAATATCTATTTAAATATAATTAATTTTACCTCATTTAACCCCATTTTTCAAGCTAAATCTTCCAATTTAAGGCCAATAATGTTAATCTGTTAAATAACAACTGAATTGCCTAAACTCTATAATATAGGGCATGGCACAAAGCAGGACGCATCAAACCCGTCATTAGGGCGCGTCCTGCGTTATATGGGGAAACCCGTATAAGCCGCAAGGCTCCTAGTGGCGGGTTTTATGTTAAAAAAGATTAAGCTTGACAGACCCTATAAAATATGCTATATTATAAACTAATTATGAAATTACAATCAATTATAATTTCTTTTGTATTAGTCGCTATATTAACTACGCCAGCGCTCACTTTTGCCGCAACTGATCCGGGATTAAAGCCGGGTAACTTTTTTTATATCTTCGATACAACTTCTGAAAAAATTGTTTTATTTTTTACATTCAATCCTGAAAATAAAGTTAAGAAAGCGTTAGAGTATGCCGATGAGCGTTTGGCTGAAATAGAAGTTGTTGCGGAAACAAATCCCGATGCGATTAAGGGAGCACTTGCTAACTATGAAAGTAAAGTTATTTTAGCAGCAGAAAAATCTAAAGAGATTAAGGATGAAAAGAAGGCGGAAGAATTATTAACTTTAATTACTGATAATGCTCCAAAACAGCAAGAAATTTTATCTGCTGTTTTGGCTAAAGTCCCTGAAGAAGCAAAAGAAGCAATTGTATTAGCAATTGAGGTTAGTAAAAGAGGCCAAGAAAAAGCACAAGAACAGATTTCTGAATTAAATAAGGAAATCACAGAACTTAAACAGGAAATAGCTGAATTAAAACACTCACAATCTGAAAATAAACAATCTCTTCAAAAAGCGGTTGCGGCTATTAATAAAACTTCTAAAAAATTAACCAATAAGGAGATTATTACTAATCTTAAACCGGCAACGGTTTATATAGAAACAAAAAATGGTTCCGGAAGCGGAATGATTTTAAGCGTAGACGGAACTATTTTAACTAATGCTCACGTCGTAGCTAGAGTTTCAGCCGCAGTAATTAAATTATCGGACGGAAGAACATTTTCTGCTTCTGTTACGGGGAGAGATGAAAATATTGATTTAGCTGTATTAAAAATAAATAATGGTGATTCTAATTTTAAATTTGCAGAGTTAGGAGATTCTGATGCAATTGAACAGGGAGATGAGGTATTTGCGTTTGGATTTCCATTCGGAATCGAAGGAGATGTTAGTTTCAAAGAAGGAACCATTTCAAGACGTTTAATTGATGGCAGTGGAGTTTATTTTGAAACCTCTGCAGAACTACATCCCGGAAATAGTGGCGGGCCGCTAGTAAATCGTTATGGTCAGGTGGTGGGTATTAATACTGCAATTTATAGTAGTAAGCAGATTGAGGGAGTGATTCTTGGAGAAACTATTAAACTTGCTATTCCGATAAATATTGCAAAAAATCTTATTTCCGATCTTATGGCGGGACGGAATATAGAGGTTGAATCACAAAAAGAAAAACAGGTAAAACAAGAAACTGTAAAACGGAGCACTTGTCTTGCTGAGAGTGAACAATACTATAACAATCTTGTTAGGGGCATTAATCAATCTGATGCTAATGATTCAGATGTTCAAAGAGTGCTTTCACAAATTGACCAACAAATTGAAAGTATTAGACGAAGTTTGAATGATGATACCTCCAGAATCTCCAGCCAATATGACAGTCTCATCTCTCAACTAAGAGACTCAGCGGAAAGATACGCACAAAGCGTGCAAACTTCTCTTATCCGTTCTGGTTCCGCTCGGTATGCACAAGATAGTTCGTCTGGAATGGTGGAGGTAGCTCGTCATTCAAATGATAGTCAGATTGCAATCTATGAAAGTCAGAAGCAATTACAAATTTCTTCAGCTCAATCAAATGCAAATATTTACATAGCAAGATATGAAGCCCTGAAAGCAAAAGCTAGAAGCGATAAAGAAAGCGACAAACAGAGCGCACTAACAAATGCTAAGAATAAAAAAACAGAATATTATAATAAGTGTGTTAGTCAATAAAAGAAAAAGTTAAAGATAGAAAAATAAATTTATAAAAAATTAAAAGGTCTATTTAAGAAAATTAAATTAAATTATTTATGAAAAAATTATTAGTAATATCGTTAACATTAGTGATGATGGGAGTAGGACTTTTAAACGTCGTCGAGGCTCGTGCTGTAAGCGTTAAAGGATACTACAAGCCAAGTAGCGGAAGGTATGTTATGCCATCTTATCGTACTAGCCCAAATAAAACCAAGATAGATAATTATTCAACAAAAGGAAATTACAATCCCTACACCGGCAAAAAAGGTTACTCAAATCCTTATAAATGGTAAAAAAGAATATAACTATTAGGATAACAATGGTAATCTTTGCGCTATCTTTGTTAGTGCCATTTTCCGCTTTTGCTCATCCGGGCAGAACTGATTCCTCTGGTTGCCACACTTGTCGAACTAATTGCTCTTCTTGGGGCTTAAGTTATGGAGAATATCATTGCCATAGAGCAAAAACATTGCCACAACCACTTGAGCCAATTAAAAGCACAAGAGGGGTAGATGGTGGCTCTGGTTATGTATCCCCCGCTCCAGAATATAAAACGCCTAGTAATACTTTAAAGAAAACGGAAAGTATAAAAACTACCAGCAAAACAGATATAAATGTAGAAAAAAAGAGTTGGGTTACAAAATTATTTAGTTGGTTGTTTTAGTATATAAAATTTTTCAAATATGTTTATTCCTTTATGGATAATAATATTAGTAGTCTGTTGCTGTTTAGCATCAAACTAGAAATATATTTATCAATATGTTTATTCCTCTTTGGGTTATCATATTAATAATTTGTTGTTGTATTGCGGCCAATAGTAATGATGGGCACGGTAATGAGGGCGATAATCAAGATGAAGAAAAATATGAGGACGATAATAGTAATGAATACTATGAAGAAAATTATTAAAAAATACCGGTTATTATTAGGTAATACTCCGCTTTGTAATAAACGCAAAGAGAGAGCTCCGCACATTGGTGACCTTTATTTTATTTTATGCTGGAGATGCACCGGTCTAATAATTGGTGCAATACTATTTATTTTCTTATTAAGAAATAATATGCAATTAAGTTATTCATACCGGTTAATATTTATATCCCCTCTTTTATTAGATGCCTTATTATCGTATTATACTGATTTTTATTCATCTAATAATTTTAATCGTGTAACTACAGGATTTTTAGGAGGAATTGCTTTATCGTTTTAAAAATAAATTTATGAAAAAAATACTAAATCTATTTAGGGGACGAATAAGTAGAAAAACTTTCTTTTTATCTTATTTATTGCTATTGGCGTTAGGATTTTTATATTTTGGGTTAGCGCCAATTGAGGAGGATCAATTTGAGAAGTATACAATTATATGGACTTACGGACTTATAGTTCTTTTAATTCCCTTTTTTGCGATTGCTCTTTCTCTACATATTAGAAGACTTCATGATATTGGCTTATCCGGATTTTTTGTGCTCGCCCAAATTTTGTTTATAATTCTCGGAACTTTTGAATCATGGCAGGTAATGGCATATTATCTTGATATTTTGTACTGGCTTTTACTTGTTTTAAAGACTGGGGAAGATAAAGATAATGAATATGGACTAATGCCATCTTCGAAAATCAAATTTTGGGAGGTGGCATTTAATTTAGAAAAATAGTATGGAAAAATGATAGAAAATAAATTTATGAATAAAAATTCGGCTTTAATGCCGATTTTTTATTGCTTGAACTTCTTTGTTGTGCAATCTACGAGCCTTCCATCCAGTAATATTAGCCCCTCTTATTATCTCAACAATTTTATCCCTATCAATACCGGAAATGACTTCCGTATTAAAGGTTTTAATCTTATTTATTATTTCCCCTGCATATCCTACAGAATTCTCTGCTCCATAAACCTTTATTTCTTTTATGGCATCAGGTAGGGCAACAAATGATTTAATCGGAATATTTGGATAAACTGGCTTAATCAATGCTTCTACTGCCCTTTTATGGGTTTCATTTTGAAATAGTGGATTATAGAGTTTTTTTGGATAACCCCTTACATACACAGACCAAAATTCTTTATCAACGCTTCCATATACTTGGCCATACCAATCTTTTGTTTCAATAACAAAAATTCCATAGTTAGAAACAACTATATGGTCTATTTGAGCAGTATCTACTATCTTCCCATCAGAAGGAAGTAATAAATCATCAAGAACTTTGTAATAATTCTTATCCAACCTCTTTAATTTCTTAGAAACAAATCTTTCTCCAATTTTTCCTTTAAAATAGGGAGTATTTCTTTCAATTAGAAAAACTCCTATCGCAAGGACGACTAAAAAAATAACATAACCATCAAACATACTATAAATGATATACCCTTTCCGGAATTTTTATTTTCAACACGAACGGAATCGCTTTAGCGCCAGCATCCCCTCTTATATGTCTGGTTGTGTTCGCTCCATGCCGATTGATAACTTCATCCGATTAATTTTATCAAAAAATAAGATTTTTTCAACCCATGTATTGATTTTTTGATTTTTATCACTATACTTCATGTATTAAATTGAACTTTGAAATAAATGGAAAAATTAGAAATTGAAAGGCGATTTTTGGTGCGCAAAAGTTTTTCTGAAAAAGATCTGCTTAAATCTTTAAAATATCGCATCCTTCACATTACCCAAACATATTTGAGGGGCAAAAAGAAAAAAGGCACTCGCCGGATCAGACTAACTCAGGAAATCGACAAGCGTTCAAGATATTCTTTAACTATTAAACTGCCCACTGATAACTTAATTGCAAAATTAGAAAATGAGTGGCGGATATCAAAAAAGAAGTATCTCAAATTTTTAAAAAAATCGGATCCTAAACGAGAAACAATTTTGAAAAAGAGAATTGTTTTTATCTGGAAAAACCAAGAATTTGAATTAGATTTTTTCACAGCCCCAAAAAGAATCGCCAGCCTTGTTATTTTAGAAATCGAACTAAAATCCAGAAATCAAAAAGTCCAACTTCCTAATTTTCTGCCTATTAGAAAAGAAATTACCAATAATCCAAGATATTCAAATTCAAATGTGGCAAGAAAGAAAAGCAGGGTTCGGCTATAAATCAGCTTTTTCTATGAAAAATCTTAATTTTTTCTTGCTCCAAATCGGGCCGGCATAAGCAACTCCTATGCGTGGCCCTTTTTTTATTCTTGGCCATCCCGCAAATGCGGGGTTGGGCTGACGATTCTCTATCCAAAGACCCGATTTTTTATCAGCCAACTTTCCATTAAATTTCTTATCAATTTTTAAAGCTTTAGTGATTCTAGCTGGTCCGTAAATTCCTTCTAATCCCCTAATTAAAATAGCTGCCGGGTAATCTTTTGGACCCGTCACAATATTCAGCATCCAGTGCATTCCGTAAGTAAGATAAACATACCAATACCCCGGCTGCCCGAACATCACTTTATTCCTTTCTGTCTTGCCTCTATGGGCATGCGAAGCTTTATCCTTAAATCCATCATAAGCTTCAACTTCTGTAATTAAATAGGCTTTTACTTTTCCTCGATATTTTCTAACTAAAAATTTGCCCAATAAATCTCGGGCAAGTTTAGGCGTATTTGGGGATTCAAAATATTTTTTCGGCAAAATTTTCATTATTTATGAATTTAACATAAAAAAAGCAACCCTTGCGGGTTGCTTGTATGGCATCCTCTCGGATTAGGGAATGAGCTGAAGATTCCCGTCCTCCATTTCGATGAAGGTGAACTGCTTGAGCGACTTGCCGCTGGCAGAAAGCACCTCGATCTCGTGGTAGCCCTCCTGATGCTTTGCGTTCCGCTCCACCCTCACAATCAAGTTCGTGAGCTCAGCAATGGCCTGGACTCCCCGGACGAAAAGCTCCAGGGGGTCATTAACGACGTCTTTCACGGGATCCATAAACTTCCTCCTTAAACCGAAATTTAACTCCTCTTGATTCTAAATATAGAGTACCATACTATATCATATTTGTCAATTCATCTAATATATCTTGTGGAATTGGAATTGCCTTGCCTATCGGGCTTACCCCCGGATACCGCCAAACAGAAATAACCCTTAACTTTCTGCTTTCGCCTTTTAACTTTTGACTTAATTCCTGGTACATCGCCCAAATTTCTTCTTTTCTTTTAGGCGTATCATGGCGCATCATTACTGCGGCAGTTTTTGGAGCAACCCCTTCTTCTTTCCGGCTGGGATTTTTCAAAACCGTTTTTATCTTCTGCTCGGAAATCCGGTACTGGAGCATTTTAGTCTTAGAATGGCTGGTCCAGGAAAAATTCTTATCGTCTTTAGGAAATTTAAATAACATTAATTTATTTATTGGTTTATAATAATTAGTATATGCAAAAATTGTATTCTTTGCCTAATTTAATTGTTTTTTTAATGATTGCTGCGTCTGCCATTTTCATGATCAGCGCAGCAGGAAGCGATTCGGCGATTTTTGATGAAACTGCCCATATTGTGGCTGGATATAATTACTTGCAAAACCTCGATTACCGCTTTAATCCGGAACATCCGCCGCTAATAAAAATGCTAGCCGGATTTCCACTTTTGTTCCAAAATCTCAATTTTGACACCAACAAAGAATATTGGGCAGGCATAAATGAGCAATGGTGGGCCGGCAATGATTTTCTATATAAACAGGGAAACGATGCCGATAAAATAATTTTTTTGGCAAGGCTCGGTCCGATTCTAATTACCCTGCTTGCAATATTTTTTATCTATTTTTGGTCAAAAAAATTAATCGGCCGATGGTGGGCCTTGCTTCCGGCATTTTTGTTCGCTTTTTCGCCGCTGACATTGGCTCACGGCCATTATGTCACCACTGATGTTGGCGAAACTCTCGGAGTTTTAATAGCAATTTATTATTTTATAAAATATCTGCAAGTGCCAAATAGGCAAAATCTTATTTATGCATCAATTGCTTTTGGATTAGCCCAAGCCATCAAATTTTCCGCAGTCTTATTAATTCCTTATTTCTTATTAATAGCTTTTATTTATTTTTTATTAAAAGATGGCGTCCCTTTTTATAAATATCTCTTAAATACCCTATTGATAATAATCATTGGATATATAACCGTAGTCTATCCGCTATATTTTATTGCTACATTGCATTATCCAGCTTCCAAACAGCTTACTGATACGGAATTTATATTGCAAAATTTTAATTCTCGGCCGCTTGCAGACTTGAATATTCAAATGTCCAAGACTCCAATTTCGCGCCCGTTCGCGCAATATCTGCTTGGAATATTAATGGTTATGCAAAGATCTGCTGGAGGAAATAATGCCTTTTTTCTCGGGGAACTTTCTTCACATGGCTGGTGGTATTATTTTCCACTTGGCTACTTAATGAAAGAGGGTTTGCCGACCTTATTTTTAATTTTCCTAGGCGGGGTTGCCGGCACTTGGAGGATAATTGCGGTTTTAACATACGGCTCAAAAATAACTTACCAAAAATTTATTGAATATTTAACTATTCATTTTACCGAGTTTTCTTTGATGATTTTTATTTTAATTTATTGGCTTGCAAGCGTAACTAGCCCTTTAAATATCGGGATAAGGCATCTTCTGCCAACCCTGCCGCTAATTTATATCCTCTCTGCCGGTAGCATTAAAAAATGGCTGGCAATCCAACCGCTGGCTATTACTACTAATTTTGGGGAGCAAACTGCTAATTTTTTCCATGGAATTTTTAATTTCTGGTTAAAAACTTTTATACTAAGCCTGGCTATAATCTTAATAATTATAGATGCCTTCCTGACTGCCCCTTACTTTTTATCCTATTTTAATCAGCTGGCGGGCGGCAAAACTGGCGGCTACCAATATATAACTGATTCAAATTTTGATTGGGGGCAGGACCTTAAAAGGCTCAAGGCTTGGGCGCAAATAAACCTGAACCCTGATGAAAAAATAGCTGTTGATTATTTTGGCGGAGGCGATCCGGAATATTATCTTGGAAAGCAATTTATTTCTTGGGAATCAGCTAAGGGCAGCCCAAAAGACGACAAAATTCAATGGCTGGCAATTTCCATAAATACGCTTCAAGGAGCGCTTGCAAAAACTGCTCCGGATTTTTACCGAAATCCGGCCAATGAATATTTATGGCTTGAAAATCCTTACAATCCAGCTGATAAAGCCGGGACTTCTATCTTTTTATACAAATTATAATTTGTAGAAGATTTTATTTTCTATCCTTAAATCAATATATTGCATGCCCCCAAGGGTTCCTTTTTCTTTTAAAGAACGGAGAGAGGCAAGATTTAATTCTGGATTAAAACGGATACTGAAAAACAGATCCGGCCCCTCATAAGTTGCTATATGTAATTCTTGTAAAGTTTTATCAAAAGTACTTTTTTTAACTGGTATGGACATCTTTGAAATTGCCTTTAAAATATCCGTGAGATTTTTAGAAAATCTTTCTTCAACAACTTTTTCCCCCAAAGCAGCAGATTTGGCGCTATTGTCATAAACAATTAAAATTAATGATCCTTCTGTTTCCGGAGCCTCTTCAAAAGCAATTCCATCTTCATCCAACCAATAGCAACTTTCGGTCTTGCCACACCAAATCCCCAATGGAATTCTCTCTTTAATATCAATTAAAACTACCTGCCGAATCCAATCCCTGTGAATTTTAGCCGACAATACAGAAGTGCCGGATAAATTCAAATCTTGCCTGCTCCAAGTTAAAAGATTCTCTTTTCCCAAAAAATCCAGTAACCAGCTATTTAAAACCAGTGGCTCTAAAATTTTTAAAACCGAATCATTGGAAAGCCGGTTCTGGCCGGAAATCTTAAATCCCCTTACTTTAAAAATTGGTGAGAAAAATATAATATAAAAAATTCCAATTAAAACTAAAAAAATCGCCAAAAAATATAAGTAGATTTTAATCCTAAAATTTCTCTGTCTCTTATAAAATTGATTTTGTTCTAAATATCCCCGCATACGCTAATCATCAGTCGATTAAGTAACTATTCTTTCTATCAGCGGATTAATTCTGGTAATTAATTCATAATGGATGGTGTTCATTTTTTGAGCGACGTCAAAGGCTGCCAATTCTTCCCCCTTTTGCCTTCCAATAATCGTCGCCTTATCGCCTACTTTGCAATGGATATTATCGGCATCAATAACTACCAGATCCATCGAAACCCGGCCCAAAACCTTGGCTTTTTTGCCATTAATTAAGACTTCTCCAATGCCAGATAAAGAACGAGGGAAGCCGTGCCAATAGCCGATTGGCAGAATTGCCATCCTGGTAGACTTACTTACTCTTTCCACTAAATCATAGCCGACAAAATCACCAGCTTTTAAATTTTTAACCTCGCTAATGACCGTATGCCAAGAAAGCGCCGGTTTTAATTTTAATCCGCTTTTTTGCATCATAAATTCTTTTGATGGCCAAAGGCCGTATAACCCGATGCCAATCCTTACCATATCCAAATGATATTTAGGATTAACTAAAACGCCTCCGGTTGCCGATGCGTGTTTTTTTAATTTAGTAAAACCAAATTTTCCTAAAATTTTTATAGATTTTTGAAATTCCTCAAACTGATTTTCCGTATAAGTCGGATAATTCAAATCTTTTGCCGAAGCAAAATGGGTATAAACGCCAATTAAATCAATTTTATTTTCCTTAATAAATCTTGCCACTTCGGCTAATTCGCTATTATAAAATCCTTGCCGATGCATCCCGCTGTCTACTTTTAAATGAATAGCTGGCCTAATTTTAGCTTTAGCCAAATTTTTCAATAAATCCCAATTAGAGATAGTTATTATTAAACTATTATCAGCAGCTAATTTTAAAAACGGCGCAAAAGTAGGGCCTAAAACTAAAATCGGTTTTTTAATGCCAACTGACCTTAATTTTATCCCTTCAGCTACGCTGTCAACGCAAAAGCCATCCACCCCTAATTGACTGGCTAGTTGGCTAAAAGCAGTTAAACCATGCCCGTAAGCATTAGATTTAACCACTGACCAAAGCTGGGTTCTGGTAGCCAAAATAGACCGGAAGGTTTTATAATTATGCTCAACGGCTTTTTTACTGATTTCCACCCAAGTTTTAAAGTTCCGCATGCTTTGACAATTGCGCCTTAAAGTATTATTTTAATAATAGATTCTTGATATTATTCTAACAAAAATATGGGAGATTTGACATGAATAATTTAAAGATGCGGTGGGAAGAATTGAAAACTCATCTTACTGCAATGCCTCCTGTAATTGCCGCCAGTTTATTGCTTATTTTAATCGCTATTCCTATTGATGTATTAAGTAAGATTTTCGGCCTGCAAAATAAAGCAGAAATTCAAGCAATGGAAGATACGCTTAAAAATACTCCCATAAAGGAGTTGGTATACCAATTTTTGATATTAGCTCCCCTAACCCAAGAATTCTTTTATCGCGGACCAGTAAGATTACTAATCTTTTTTTTCCCAAATTTAAACACTAAAAATCTTATAACTTGGGTGGTTATTCTACTTCCTACCTATTATTGGGCAGTGCTTGATTCGGGCGGGCACGGATTTCCATTAGACGCCTTATTTATGGGGATGGTTGCCGGCTGGGCAGTCGTAGAAACTAAATCGCTGGAATCCGCAATTTTCCTTCACATAGCATATAACTCTCTTGGATTGATCGGGGCTCTGATTAAATACCGCTTTTTATAATTTCCTGAATTTCAAGATAATTTTGCAATACTGGGGGAACTTTAATAGTTCCCTTTTCTGTTTGATAATTCTCTAAAATAGCGATAATCATCCGGCCCATGGCAAATGCAGTGCCATTGAGCATATGCACAAATTCCAATTTCCCATTGGAATTTTTATATTTAATATTCAAACGCCGGGACTGAAAATCAGTAGTATTGGAAGTTGAATGAGTTTCCCTATATTCCCCTTTTCCGGAATTTTGGCCTGGCATCCAGGCCTCAATGTCATATTTTGCCGCTGCCGGATCGCCTAAATCTCCGGAACAAATATCTAGTACCCGATATGGCAATTCTAAAGCCTGCATTAATTTTTCTTCCAAAGAAAGCAAAAAAATGTGCTCTTTTTCGGAATCTTCCGATTTTACCAAGCTGAACATTTCCACCTTATCAAATTGATGAACTCGCAAAATTCCTTTGGTGTCTTTTCCATAAGAACCGGCTTCCCGCCGGAAACAGCTTGAAAATGAAACATATCGTTTTGGCAAATTCTCTTCCTTAAAAACTTCATCCATGTGCATCGGCCCGATTGATTGCTCTGAAGTGCCCACTAAATAAAGATTATCTGACGGCAAATAATAAATTTCATCTTTGCCCCTCTCTAAATAACCCATAGCGCGCATAGATTTTTCATTAATCAAAACTGGCGGAATAACCGGAGTAAAACCCTCTTTTAATAAAGTTCTCATCGCCAGATCCACTAGGGCAAATTCTAAAAGAGCGGCAGAGCCTTTCAGATAGCCAAAACGGCTGCCGGAAACCATGGAAGCCCGTTCTGTATCTATTAAATCCAATTCCTGCGCCAAAGTTAAATAATCTTTAGGATTTTTTAATCCGGACTTCTCGCCGACTTCTCTTATAGTTTTGTTTTCTTTTTCATCTTTACCTACAATAACGGACGGCAAGGGTAAATTCGGCATTTGGCCTAAAATCTCCTCGCGCATTTTATCCAGTACAAGAAGGTCAGCTTCAATTTTTTTTAATTCTGATTTTAACTGTATTGCTTTTTCTTTTCCTTCCTTGCCAAGTTTTTTCTGCTCTGCCCTTAAATCGTCAAATTGTTTATTTAATCCCCTCCACTTTTCATCTAACTCTAAAAAACGGTCTACCAAGCCGGCATCAGCATTCTTTGCTTTTAATCCTTTTTTAACTAAATCCGAATCTTTGCGGATAATACTTACATCTAACATATTTATATAATTATATCTCAGTTTAAGATATAAAAAAACTCCGGATTAACCGGAGATTACAACTCTTGAGGGTGGACTCTGAGATGTTGAGCGGGGGCTGTCACTACTTTATTTAAAAATCTATCTTCTATATCAACGCTTTGCTTCGTGTCTATTCTGACTGAAGGGCCAATCGCTAATCCCCGAATAGTTGCGCAAAGATTCAACTCAACGCTCTGTAGGGTAACTCGGATTCCCTTCTTGAGTTTAATTTGCGTAGGCATATCCTGACCCGTATAAAATAACAAAAGCGTAACATCTTTTTTAATTTCCAAAAGCATGCGCGGGCGAAGATTGTGCTCTCGCGGACGATATTCTTCTTTCGTCATGTTGCTTCGATTTTAAATTTCAGAAAAAGGAAAAGGCTTCCAGATCAGTCGATTTTTTATCTCAAAGATCGATGCCCCGAATATAATTCGAAGTTTCGATCCTTAGGGATAGAGTCGACAGACCCAAAAGCCTTTGCCCTTTCCTTTCTTGGATAATTTAAGTATATAAAATTTATGAATTCTGTCAACTCCCCATTCGCGAGAACCAGCTTTAATCGCCTCCGAGAGTTACCGTACGACAAACAAGTATAACTCGCTATAATTAGGAAATTTATTGGCGAAAAACTCCATTTCAGGGCGACTTTTACTTTGGGCGCAATGTCGGGAAAATAATTATTTCCTTTACAGAATGAGTATTAGTCAGAAGCGCAGTCAAACGGTCAATGCCAATGCCCAAGCCCGCAGCTGGCGGCATGCCATATTCTAAGGCTTCTAAAAAATCTTCATCCAACCTGGAAGCTTCCTGATCTCCGGCCCGAAAACGCTTCTCCTGCTCCTCCATCCGCTCTCTTTGGTCAGCTGGGTCATTAAGCTCGGAAAAACCATTAACTAATTCAGTGCCGGCAATGACTAATTGGAACCTTTCAGTAAAATTTTTATCATCCTTACATGACTTTGCCAATGGAGAAATAGCTTTGGGATATCGGATAACAAAAGTTGGTTGGATCAAATTTGGCCGGACATCTTTTTTAAAAGTTTCATCAATTTCCTCAATATTCAAATCCTTTAAATTCTTACCGCTATATTTTTTAATCGCTTCTTCATAAGTAATAGTTTGCCAATCTGATTTTAAATTAATTTTATGGCCATTATGAGTTACTGAATCCAAATCTAAACTTGAAGTTAAATCTAAAAGCCATTTTTTAACCCCCTCCATTAAGCCTTCATAATCCTGATAAGCCCAATAAAGCTCCAACATAGTAAATTCCGGATTATGGTCCCGATCCATCCCCTCGTTCCGGAAATTCCTGCCAATTTCAAATATTTTTTCCAAGCCTCCCACTAGCAATCTTTTTAAATAAAGTTCCGGCGCGATTCGCAAATAAAAATCCGTGTCCAGGGCATTGTGATGAGTTTTAAATGGCCTGGCCGTTGCTCCGCCAGCAATTGGCTGAAGCATTGGAGTTTCTACTTCTAAAAACCCTTCTTTTTCTAAAATACCTCTTAAATTTTGGACAATTTTAGAGCGGGTTATAATTTTTTCTTTAACTTCTTTGCTTAGAATTAAATCCAGATATCGCTTTCTGAATCGTTCTTCAACATCTTTTAATCCATACCATTCTGAAGGCAATGGCCGGAGGCTTTTAACAGCAACTAATAATTCTTTCGTTTCTATGCTTTTTTCCCCTTTTTTAGTAGTAAATAATCTGCCCTTTGCAATAACAAAATCGCCTATGTCTAAATTATCTTTTAATAAAGAAAACTCTTTTGTAAATTTTTTATTTAAAACCGCCTGAAGCCTGCCACTCTCGTCCATCAAATCCAAAAACATTACTCCCCCTTGCGCCCGCATTCCCATTACCCTGCCTGCAACCGAAACTTTTTTACGCAATAAAGAATAAATAAAAAACCAGCTTAAAACCCGCCCAATCCCCGAGCTGCGATTGATCCGGCTTGGATAAATTTCGTATCCGGCTTTTATAAGATTATCCCGCTTTTTTAAACGTTCCTGGATAATATCCTCAATCATAAATAACTAGCTTAGCTTTAACTTATAGAAAGAATTGAATATTCCGCCTTGCCGCTTGGAGTAGTCACCAAAACTTTCTCGCCTGGCTTTTTGCCGAGAAAAACGCTGCCGAGCGGAGATTCATTGGAAATAAAACCGGATTCCGGCTTCGCTTCATTGGAACCGACTATAGTAAACTTCATTTTTTTTCCGGCTTTTTCAACTTCCACCGTGGATCCGATAGAAACGGATGTAACCGAGTAATTTTTTGTAATAATTTCCGCGCTTTTAATCATATCTTCCAATTCGCCAATCCGAGTTTCTACTTGCGCTTGCTCTTCGCGAGCCTCAAAATATTCAGAGTTTTCCGAAAGATCACCAAGTTCTTTGGCTCTTTTTAACCTTTCGCCAATTTCAATACGGCGCCGGGTTTTAAGATCAGCTAATTCTACTTTTAACTCTTCTAGCCGTTCTTTTGTAAGATATTGTTTATCTGCCATGTTTGTTTAAATTTTTGAGCTCATGTGTAGCGAAGAAAATTTTACTACAAACATGAGCATCCCACCATCGGCGGGACTTAATTATTTTAGACCATAGCTGTTCCTCCAAAGCCACCAGCGTATTTTAGCAGTTTCCCATAAAACCTGCAAATAAGTCAAAAAAGAAACATAAGTTCGCGTATCATTAACCCAAAAAATCGGCATTTCCTTGATTTCATAACTTAATGCCTTTCCTATCGCTAAGGCTTCTGCGTCAAAACCCCATCGGTCAATTTTAGTGCGTCGAAAAATTTTTTCTGCGGCCTCATCGGAAAAACATTTAAATCCACATTGAGTGTCCCAGATACCCGGCAATAAAAGCGCTTGAATAATCAAATTGCCAAAATTCCCCAGCCATCTTTTATAAAAACGCTGAGACGGGAGCATTCTTGAACCCTTAACATCCCTAGAACCGATAACTACTTCGTAACCCTCTTTAAAATACGGGATCATTTTATTAAATTCCACTATTGAAGTTGAATTATCCGCATCCATAAAAAGCCTCCAAGTTCCTTTTCCGGCAAGCATTCCCTGTTTTACAGCAGCTCCCTTGCCATGGTTTTCCTTATTATCAATCAGCTTTAAATTTTCAACCATTGGAAAGAATCTTTTAACAATTTCCGGAGTCTCATCAGTTGATCCGTCATTAACCACTAAAATTTCATACGAATATTCTTGGGTTTCCAAATGCTTATCAATATCAATAAGCGTAAGCGGCAAGCGCTTTGCTTCGTTGTAAGCTGGAATAATAACGGAAAGAAAAGGTCGTGCCATATGCCAAATTTGTATAAATTTTCTAGCTCAATTTGTAGCGACGAAAATTTATCTACAAATTTGAGCACCCCGCCAACGGCGTGGGTTACCTATTTATTATAACAAAAAACGCCCAATTAAGGCGTTAAACGTAGTACGACAAATTTTTCATCAAAAAACGGTTTAGTCTTATTATTTTTTTAAGAGTAGTAACGTGATCTTTGTTTTTCGCTGATTTGAATAATTTCTTTACTTGACGTATCTCGGCCATCAGTTTTTTGCGGCGCTTTTCTGCTTTAAGCTTTGCTGTTTTGATTCGCCTCTCCTCTTTTATTTCCAGTTCTCTCGGCGAATAATTTAGAATATCTTCAACTTGTTTATGCGAATTGATTAGAGTCAAACAACTGCAACGATCAAGGTTTATAATCTTATCTCTCTTTACAGTAGATATTTTAAATTCTTTTAATGTTTCTTTAAGAAATATTTTTTCTTCGTCGCAAAGCCATTTTCCCGGCTTGCAACCTTTAGTAAGTTTCTTCCAAAGAGCTTCACCAAAACGCCTTCCAAAACTTTTTTTCTTTTGCATCTCTATCTTCTTTTCCTGCTATAAATGAACTTAAGGATATAATAAAACTATTTTTAAAATAAATCAAACAATAAAAGCAAACTATACTTATCTGCCATGCGGCAACTGCTAAAAACAACAAGGCGAACCTTTCATTTATTTAAGAACATTGCATAAGCAAAGCAAAAAAAGCGAGAATATTTTTATCAAACAAAACAGCCGATATATTTCGTAGAGAAACTCCGCAGGCAGAAAAAGCTTGTTTCCTGAGCTTGTCGAAGGATTTTTCTGCCGAGGGGTAGCGGGCTCTTGTAGCTAGAACAAGAGAACCGCGGTTCTCGTAGGAATATACTGGCTGGTTTGGAAAAATATGCGAGCTATCTAGTCAATATTTCCGGTTCTTTTTCAGTAATCAAAACAGTATGTTCAAAATGAGCTGCTAAGCTTTTATCTCTAGTTGCGTAACTTTCGTCTTCAAGCTGGGTGATATATGGATCGCCCGCGCTGACCATCGGCTCAAGCGCAAGCACCATCCCTGGCTTTAATTTTAAACCAGTATTTTTTTGGCCTTCATTAAAAACTGGCGGATCCTCATGCAGTTCTTTTCCCACTCCATGGCCTGATAATCCTTTTACTACCTTAAATCCATGCTTAACAACATAATTATTAATTGCCCAGCCAATATCGCCTAAAGTCTTCCCAGAACGGCATTCCCTAATACCAACCGAAAGAGCATTTCTAGTAGCTTCTATTAAATCTTTAGCTTGCTTGGTAATTTTTCCTACCCCGATAGTAAAAGCCGAATCAGCTATATATCCCTGATAAGTAACCCCAAAATCCAGCTTCAATAAATCCCCTGATTTCAGCTTATAACCAGTCGGAATCCCATGAACCACCACCTCGTTCAAAGAAGCGCAAATAGAGGCTGGAAAAGGCTTTTCTGCGCCATAAGGCTGATATCCAAGGAAAGTAGGTTCCGCGCCCGCATCCCTAATTAACTTCTTTGTAAGCTGGTCTAATTCAAGCAAAGAAACGCCCGGCGCTACTGATTCTTTAACTTTTTTTGCAACGCTGGAAAGAATTTTACCGGCAATTCTTATTAATTTAATTTCCGCCTCCGTTTTAATCATTTAGTTTTTTAAATAAAGCTTGAAATACTTTATAAGGAGCCGGTTCCCCATTAACTTCTTTAATTTTGTAATCGCGTTTTTTTAAACCTGCTAAAATTGGCGCGGTGCGATTTTGATATTCTGCTAATCTTACTTTTATTACTTCTGGCTTATCTAGAGTCCTTCTGCGCAGCTTTGCGCCGCACAAAGGACAGCTAGCGCCCAAACAATTATGGGCGAGCACCGCTGTTCCGCAGATAGAACAAACTAAGCGGCTGCTATTCCTTAAAATTGAAGTTTTTGGAGCCACCCTAAGTAAAACCGGAACAACTTTTTTCTTTCCATAAAGCTTTTCTAAAACACTAATCACTCCCTCATTAACATCATCCCCAAAAGCTTCAAAAACAGTTCTTGGCGAACCGCTGAAAACCAAACCAAATCCAGCCTTAGACAACTCTTTAATTTTATCAACAGTTATTTTAAGCACCCAAGCCGGAGTGCAAAGCTTGCCGCTGTCAAAATTGATTTTTTCCCGCTGAATAATTTTGTTTTTTTGATTTGCCGGATCATGAACTACTTGCTCAATATATTTTCCAGTATCAAAATGAAGCATTCCAGAAACATCAGCTAATAAGTTAGCCTGCGTTCCTTTTCCGGCTCCAGGCGGGCCATAAATGATTATTGCTTTTCGCATAATTTAAATTAAATTATAGCATATTTAAATTCTAATTAAGCGAGGCTATTTTTATCAAACAAAAACAGCCAATATATTTCGTAGAGAAACTTCGGAGGCAGAAAAAGCTTGTTATCCGACCTATTTGGTCGGATTTTTTCTGCCGAGGGGTAGCGGGCTCTTGTAGCTAGGACAAGAGAACCGCGGTTCTCATAGAAATATATTGGCTGGTTTGGAAAAATGGCTGAGTGGCTACTCGTACTCTCTCAAAACAAGCTGTGAATCAAGTTGTTTCATTATTTCTAAGGCCACAGATACAACAATTAAAAGCGATGTGCCTCCCAAGGCCAAAAGCTGAACTCCGGTCAAAATCTGCATTATATTTGGCAAAACAGCTAATGTGCCTAAAAATAATGCGCCAAACAAAGTTGTCCTATTAATTACTTTGGATAAAAATTCGCCAGTGGGCTGGCCGGGACGGATGCCGGGAATAAAACCGCCGCTTCTCTGAAGGTTTTTAGAAATTTCCTGAGGATCAAAAGTAACAGCAGTATAAAAATAAGTAAAAATTACTACTAATATAAAGTATAAAGCGCTGTAAAGGCTGGGATTACCCAAAACTTTGGATACTAACTCAGTCAGGCGTATAGAAAGATCCGGAGAAAATACAGCAGAAACCTGAGCTAAGAATTGGGGAAAGAGCAGAAGAGAAATAGCAAAAATAATTGGAATGACTCCCGCTTGATTGACTTTTAAAGGTAGGTAGCTGGAGACTCCGCCATAAACCCGATTACCACGAACTCGCTTAGAATAAGAAACAGGAACTTTCCGCTCTCCTTCATTAATAAAAACTACTCCAGCGATTACTATCACGCTTAAAACCAAAAAAGCTACGTAAGTTGGCACTAAGCTAGGATCATAACTTAAAAACAGCCCTTGAATTGTACTAGGTAATTGGCTGACGATTCCGGCAAAAATCAAAACAGAAACTCCATTACCGATTTTCTGCTCGGTGATTAATTCCCCAAGCCAAACCAAAAAAAGTGACCCCGCGGTAATTAAGAGAATATTTCTTACGGTATCAAATGGAGATAATGGCAATAAAACTTTTTGAGAAATTAAAAGATTTAAAAATCCATATCCCTGCAATCCGGCAAGCGGAACCGTAAGATAATGAGAAAGCCTGTTAAATTTCGCCCGGCCGGCTTCACCCTGCTCATAATAAATTTCTTTTAAGTGGGGAAAGATCATCGTAAGAAGCTGCATGATAATAGTCGCGGTAATATAAGGGCCCACCCCCAACATCACGATAGAAAGCGTGGAAAGGGCTCCTCCAGAAAAAATGTTAAAAAATCCTAGCAATTGGTTGGAAGATAAAAAAGCGCTTAAGCGGTCTACATCAACGCCAGGAATTGGTATGGCAGAAAAAACTCTAAAAACTAAAAGCAGGCTAGCTACCACTAAAATCTTTTTTCTTAACTCCGGCGTTTTTAATAAAATAAGTAATTTCTCCATCCCGTTAGAAAATTAAATTAAACGTCTTTCCGACTAAAGACTTCTGATATTGCTCTATAAAATTATTGCTATATATAAACATATTTATTAATTTTCTAACGGGATCCATCACCTTTATTTAACTGTCCCGCCAGCCTTTTCTATTTTTATTTTTGCGCTTTTAGAAACTGGCAAACCCTCAATAGTAATCGGCTTTTTTAATTCTCCTCCTCCCAAAATCTTTACCAAACCGAGATTTTTCTTATTAAAAATCGTATCTTTTGAATTTGCTAAATCGCTTAAATTTAACACCCCTGATTTTTCTTTAATCGATTTATTTCTGTATCCGCGCAATTTTGGCAATCGGATTAATAAATCCCTTTCTGCCGGCCGAATTCTATGGCCGGATCGGGATTTTTGCCCCTTTGTTCCCCTGCCGGAAGTGGTTCCCCGCTTTCCGCCGCGCCCAACTCTCTGGACTCTTTTATTATTTTGTTTTGAATTTCTAAATAATTCCATAATAAATTTTATAACTTTTCACTTTTAACTTTTAACTGGGACAAGGCTTTTATAGTTGCCATTGCGTTAGTTAATTTATTTGGCGTTCTGCCCAAACATTTCGCAGTTACATCTTTGATGCCAGCCAAAGATAAAACTACCCGAACTGCGCCCCCCGCCTTTAATCCATGGCCTTCAACTGCAGGCTTAATTAAAACATCGGCTGCGCTAAACTTTGCCCGAACTTCATGGGGAATAGTACGTTTATTTAATGGAATTTTAATTACATTCTTTCTGGCATCTCGCTTTGATTTTTCTATAGCCGATTGAACATCCAAACCCTTAGCTACCCCCACTCCTACAGATCCTTTTTCATCGCCAATGACTAAGGTGACTCGAAAACGAAACCTCTTGCCGCCGGCTACCACGCGAGTAACTCTCCGCAAGTCTAAAACTTTTTCTTTAAAAGAATCTTGCTTAAAATCTCCCCTGGAATCTCTGCGCGGCCCCCTGAAATTACGGCCGCGGCCGCCGGCCGGATTTTTAAAATTAGTATTTTGATTTTGTTTATTTTCCATAATATTGGCTTTTATAATGCTAAACCTTTGGCTCTTGCACCATCTGCGACAGCTTTCACTCGGCCATGATATAGATATGATCCTTTGTTAAAAACAGCTTTTTTAATTCCGGCTTTTTGCGCTTTTTCTCCTAGCATTTCTCCTACTAAACGGGCTTGGTCAGTTTTATTCTTCCCAGATACTTTCAACTCTTTAGTAGAGGCTGATAATAAAGTTTTTCTTGATAAGTCATCAATCAATTGCGCGCTGGTATAACGATTGCTTCTAAAAACTGAAAATCTCGGCATTTCAGCTGTGCCTAAAATTTTTGCCCGATTTCTTTTCTTTCTCCTTTCTCTTTTAACATTTTTTAATTTAATATTTTTCATCCCGTTTAGAAAATTAAATTCAACGTCTTACCGACATAAGACTTGCTATATTGCTTTATAAAATTATTGCTATATTTAAACATATTTATTAATTTTCTAACGGGATTTCATAAATTACACTATATGACTTAAGCAGCGGCAGCAGCGCTGGCAACTTTCTTGCCCGCCTTTCTCCGAACCACTTCGCCTTTATAACGGATGCCCTTGCCTTGATATGGCTCTGGCTTTTTAACATCTCTAATTTTTGCCGCCACCTGGCCAACTAAATTCTTGTTAAAACCGGAAATTTTTATAAAATTTTTCTCAACTGAAACCTTTATGCCATCCGGAACTAAAATTTTAACTGGATGAGAAAAACCTACGTGCAATACCAGAGTATTGCCCTCCATTGACGCCCGATATCCCACTCCTTGAATTTCTAATTCTTTTAAAAACCCGCTGTTTACTCCTGTAATCGCATTTTGCGCCAAAGCCCTCATCGTTCCCCAATTAGCCCTTGCCTGCAATTCGTCATTTTCTATTTTTACGGATAACTCTTTATCGCTTAATTCAATTTTTGTATGCGGCAAAATCGGCAAAGAAAGAGATCCTTCTTTTCCTTTAATTTCTAAAAAGCCTCCTTCCATTTTAACACTGACTCCGTCTGGAATAATAATTGGTTTTTTACCTACTTTAGACATAATTTTAATTTAATTTATAGCAAAATTATCGAACTACCATATCTCAAATAATAATTGGCCTCCTAATTTCTGCTGTCTGGCTGATTTTCCGTCCAAAATACCTTTTGGAGTAGATAAGGCTAATAAGCCATATCCTTGCCGGACTCGCCTGATATCTTTATATCCAATATACAATTTTCTAGAAGGCTTGCTTAAAATGCGGAAATTCTGCATTACTCCTTTGCCGTCTTGATACTTTAGCTTCACCTCTAAAATTCTCTTAGGCATTCTGCCCTTTTTGGAGGCTGCTTCTAAAAATTTATGTTTGACAAGAAGTTCAGCGACTGCAAAATCCATATTACTATATAGAAGCTTCACGCTTTCTTTTTTCACAGCCTGAGCATTTTTAATTTTTGTTAATAAATCGAAATACATAATTTTATATAAGCTTAAAAACTACCAGCTAGACTTTTTAACTCCGGGAATTTCGCCCTTAATAGCCATTTCTCTAAAACAAATTCTACATAGGCCAAAATCCCTGATATAACCGCGTTTTCGGCCACAACGAAAACAACGCAGTACTTTTCTGCTGGAATATTTTGGTTTTTTACGGGCTCTCGCCTCAACTGATGCTTTTGCCATAATTAATAAATTTATTTTTTACTGAAGGGTATCCCCAATTCTTTATATAACTCGACTGCTTTTTCTTTATTCTTGGATTTTGGAACCAAGGTGACTTCCAATCCGAAATTAACTCTGGAAGTTTCCGGGCTTACTTCCGGAAAAACTAATTGATCTTTTAAGCCTATGCTTAAATTTCCATTCTGATCGATAGCAGTATTTTTAACTCCGCGAAAATCCCGGACGCGAGGCAACACAACATTAATCAATTTTTTCAAAAATTGCTCCATGCGCTTTTTTCTTAAAGTAGCTTTTAATCCAACCACCGTTCCCATCCTAAGTTTAAATCCGGCAATAGATTTTTTAGCGGCGCGAATTGCCGGCTTTTGTCCGACAATAACGCTGAATTCCTTTACTAATTCCGGAAGCAATTTATCTTCAAAATTAGGCTGGCTCGATAAGCGGCCAAGGCCGGTATTAACAACTAATTTTTCTAAATTTTTATAAGAATTTTCTTTCATATTATTTAAATTATTGCCTGGCATTTTTTGCAATAACGGACTTTTTTCCCGCCTTCATCTTTATATCCAATGCGAGATGGTTTATCGCAAGAACTGCAAACCAACAATGCGCTAGATACGCTCAAATAGCGGGATACAGAAATAGTTTCTCCTTTTTCTCCCTGCTTTGTCGGTTTTTTATGTTTTTTAAATAAATTCAATCCTTGTATCAAAATTTTAGATTTTTTCATTTCAATATCTAAAACCTTGCCCCGCTTGCCGCGATCTTTACCCGCCATTATTTGTACATTATCACCTTTATGAATATTCATCCCGTTTAGAAAATTAAAACTAACGTCTTTCCGACTAAAGACTTTCTATATTGCTTGGTTGAATTATTTATATATTTATACATATTTATTAATTTTCTAACGGGATTCATATATTTAAACTATTTCTTCTGCCATTGAAAATATTGTTTCAAATCCGTACTCTTTAATTTCTCTCGGCACCGGTCCAAAAATACGAGTTCCTTTCGGCTCCCCCTTTTCATCAATAATTACAACGGCATTATCATCAAAACGAATATAAGAACCGTCTTTTCTGCGAAGCGCCTTATGCTGACGGACTATTAAAGCTTTGACTATTTCTTTCTTTTTGATCGGCTTTCGGGGTTCAGCAATTTGGACTGAAGCAACAATAATGTCGCCGATTCCCGCATATCGCTTTCTACTGCCGCCAAGCACCCTAAAACATCGGACGATTTTAGCGCCGCTATTATCCGCAACTTTTAAAATAGATCTTTCTTGAATCATAAAATTTTTATAATTTGCCGACTACAATCCACCTTTTTTCTTTACTAAGTGGCCGAGTTTCTTGGATTATGACTTTATCGCCGACATGATACGTATTATTCTCATCATGAGCTTTAAAACGATTGGTAGAAGTAAAAAATTTCTTATATTTTGGATGTAATTTATAATTTGTAACTGCTACTACGACTGTTTTTTTCATTTTATCTGAAACCACAACCCCCTGGAGCTTGCGACTCCCGGATTTTTTCTGATCTTTAACTTCCGACATATTTTTTTGATCAGAATTAGAATCTTTTTTATTAAATATCCCTAACATAATTTTAAATTTATTTTGATTTTAATAAGGTGTTAATGACGGCAATCGCCTTTCTGGATTTGCGTATCTCACTGACATTCTTTACCTTTCCGCTTTCTAAATCAACTTTTAGCCGCCACAAACGATCTTTGACGCTTATTAATTCTTTCTCAAGGTCATCCTTGGATTTCTCTTTTAAATTTTGTAAAATGTCCCGTTTCATGATTATTTAACAATTACTCGTGTTTTAACCGGCAATTTATATCCAGCTAATCGCAAAGCTTCTTTGGCTATTTCTGGAGCAACTCCATCCATTTCAAAAAGAATCCTGCCTGGATAAACTGGGACTACAAATTCCTTTAAATCTCCTTTGCCGCCACCCATAGTAACTTCTGGGGGCCTTTCAGTAATCGGTTTATCCGGAAAAATCCTAATCCACACCTTTCCCTCTCTTTTAATAAAATTACTTATTGCTCTTCGGGCTGCTTCAATCTGCCTGCCGTTAATCCAAGCGCTAGTTTCAGCTTTTAAACCAAAATTACCATAAGCCAAAGTAGTGCCGCGAGTTTCCATCTTTCTATTTAAGGAACGGCCTTTTTGCCACTTCCTATGTTTTACTTTTTTAGGCATTAACATAATTATTCTTGCACTTCTCCCTTATAAATCCAGACTTTTATTCCTATTGCCCCATAACTGCAAAAAGCAGTGGCATCAGCGTAATCAATATTAGAACGTAAAGTAGTTAAAGGCAATCTCCCCTTCGCCAACCACTCGGTGCGCGCGATTTCATTGCCATCCAAACGTCCTGACATCCTTATTTTTGCTCCTTGAACATCCCTGTTTTGCATCATTCCTTCTAAATATTTCTTCATAGTTCTACGAAAAGGCATTCTCTTCTCTAAATCCCAAGCTATTTGCTGCGCTAATACCGGAGCAGAAATTTCTGTCCGTTTCAATTCTTCAACATTAACGCTAATAGTTGGCGGAACTCCTCTTTTCCTCCGCTTAACTAATTTTAATAATTCTTTTTCAATAGCTTTTGTTAAATCTTCAATACCCTGACCGCCACGGCCGATAACCAAGCCCGGCTTAGCCGCTTTAATAAAAATTTTGCATTGAGAAGTATTGCGCTCAATATCAATTTTATCTAAACCGGCAGTGCCGATTTTTTCACGAATAATCTTTCGAATAGCAATATCTTCTTCTAATACATCTTTTACATTCTTTCGAACAAACCAACGGGAAGTCCAGTTTTTGTTAATTCCAATCCTATATGAATTTGGATTAATTTTGTGACCCATAATAATTAATTGATTAAACTGCGCTCTTTCTAGAAAATAATTTTCGGAAAAACCCGGCCTTTTCTTTAGTTTTTTTAACAGATGTGTCAGTCTTAATTAATTTAGGTTTTGCTACAGTTTTTTCTGTTTTTGGCACTTTAGTCTTCTTAGAAACTGCAATATTAAATCTTGAGGATTTAAAATTAGAACGCTCTTCTAAAACTAAAAAAATATGGCTTGTTTTCTTTTGAATCGGAGTAGCTCGTCCCATTGCGCGCGGCATAAATCTTTTAAGCATTGGCCCCTGATTTACGCGGATATCCTTAATTACTAGACGATCCACATTTAATTTATGATTATTTTTTGCATTAGCCACCGCAGAACGAAGAAGTTTTAATAAAGATTCACTAGAACGCTTTGACCTGAATAAAAGCTGAGCCTCTGCTTCATTAACTGAAAGGCCTTTTAAGGCATTGGTAACTAACCGAACTTTCCTCGGTGCGATATGTAGATAATTTAATTTTGCAGTAACTTGAGACATAAAATTTTTAATAAAATTTACTTTTTAGCGCCCGGTGCTGGCGAAGCGGCGGGAGCAGCAGCTTTAGAAGCTTCCAGCTCTCGCTGCATTTTACCTCCATGGCGGACAAATTTACGAGTTAAAGAAAATTCCCCGAGACGATGGCCAACCATTTCTTCTTTAATTAAAACCTCAATAAAATTCTTTCCATTATGGACGCCAAAAACAAAACCAACCATTTCCGGAGCGATTTCCGAAGCTCGGGACCAAGTCTTAATAACCGTTTTATCTCCCGGTTTTAATTTAGAAATTTTCTTTAATAATTTTGGATCAACGTAAGGACCCTTTTTAGAACTTCTGCTCATAAAATTATTTTGGCCGCCTAGAAAGAATTAATTTTGTAGACCTTCTCTTTTTATTCCTGGTTTTCCTGCCGCCGGTAATATTACCCCAAATATCCTTTGGACGCTTAGTGCCACGCTGAGTACTGCCTTCGCCGCCGCCGTATTTATGATCTACCGGATTCATAGCTTTGGCCCTGGTAGTTGGCCTGATTCCAAGCCATCTTGAACGGCCAGCCTTGCCAATAGTAACTAAATTCCAATCCTGATTAGAAAGTTGGCCGATAGAGGCATACCCATCAGAAGAAACCTTCCTAACTTCCCCGGAAGAGAGTTTTAAAACGCAATGCCCCCCTTCTTGTCCTAAAACTTCTAAATAAGAACCGGCTGATCTGGCTAATTGGCCGCCCCTGCCAGCTTGTAATTCCACATTAGAAACTAAATAACCGATTGGGATATTTTTTAACATCAAACGATTACCTGGTTTAAGCGGCGCCTGTTGGGCAGTTAAAACTTCATCTCCTGCTTTTAATTCTTTTTGAGCTAAAATATATCTCCGTTCTCCGTCTTTATAAACTACTAAAGCAATATAAGCGCTTCGATAAGGATCATATTCAATACTCTCTACTCGGCCAGGAACATTTATTTTATTTTGTTTAAAATCTACTAAACGATAGACTCTTTTATTGCCTCCGCCCTGATGACGCATAGTAATCCGGCCCTGGTTATTTCTTCCGCCTCGCTTGCCCATGCCATGAGTTAAGGGTTTATAGCGTCTGACATCGGTTAAAACACTGTAATCAACAGTGGTCATATGCCTTCTTGATGGAGTTGTAGGTCTAAAATTTTTCATAAATACTGGCTTATTTAACTATTGCGGTAATATATCTAATTTTTGGCCTTTTGCAAGAGTCGCGATAATTTTTTTATATCCAGGCTTAATGCCAACGTTATTGCCTAATCGGCGGGTCTTGCCTTTAACATTAATAACATTTGTTCTTAGTATCTGAACATTATAAATTTTTTCTAAAACTTTTTTGGCCTCCGATTTAGTAATTTTTTCGTCAACCAAAAAAACATACTTATTTAAAGCGCCAAGATCAGTAGATTTTTCAGTAACAATAGGTTTTTTTATTAAAAATTTGTCCATCCCGTTAGAAAATTAAATTAAACATCTTGCCGACTGAAGACTTCTGATATTGCTCTATAAAATTTTGGATATGATTAAACATAGTTATTAATTTTCTAACAGGATCCATTTTATTTAAAACTTTCCATAGCCTTTTTATCCATTAAAATATATTTATGATTTAACACTTCATAAACATTCAAATCTTTAACGAAAATTGTTTTTGCATTTGGAAGATTTTTAGAAGACCGGAGTAAATTTTTATCCTCCTGAGAAACTACTAAAAGCGCCGATTTATCGCCAATAAGATTTTTAACTGTTCTAGCTAAAAATTTGGTCTTCATTTCTTTCGGCAAAAGATCATTGACTACCATTAACTGATCAGCTTTAAACTTTTCTCCTAAAGCAAGTTGTAAAGCTTTTTTAGCCATTTTTTTATTAATTTTTTGGGAAAAATCAGTTGTATTTCTTGGTCCGTGAGTAACTCCGCCATGGCGCCAAAGCGGAGAACGAATAGAACCGTGTCTGGCTCGGCCAGTTCCTTTTTGTTTCCAAGGTTTGATACCGCCGCCGCTTACCTCGCTTCTATTTTTAGTATGAGCAACTGGCTTGCGCAAATTCGCCGCTATAGATTTAAAAACTTGGTGCATTAAAGCAACATTTGAAGGCAAAGACAAAAATGCCGGCGCGGATAAATCACCAGTAACATTGCCTTCTTGATTGTAAACTTTGAGCGTGTTCATAAAAAATCAAGATTTAGCTATTAAAACTTTTGAATTTGTATTGCCGGGAACTGAACCGCGCACAAAAAGCTTTCCAGTATTTTTATCTAACTCTACTACTTTTAAATTTCGAATGGTCTTCTGATTTCCTCCCATTCGGCCAGCCATTTTTCTTCCCGGGACAACTCTTTGCGGAGCAGTGCTGCCAATTGATCCAGGGGATCGATAACGATTTTTCTGACCATGGGTTTTTGGTCCGCCAGCAAAACTCCAGCGCTTAACCACACCTTGAAAGCCATGTCCCTTAGTCACTCCAGTTACTTTTACTTGATCCCCTTCTTTGAATAAATCCAATTGAGTAGCATCTTTCAATTGCAATGGAGAAACAGGAAAGACTTTGTCGCCTTTCCAAATTTGAGTCATTTTTAATTTTTTAGCTTGTATTTTTTCCATTTTTTATAATTTTTCTAAAAAAATAATCCGAGGTAGCCTCGAATTATTTTTATAATGATTTGGCTATCTCCTTATGGTAATTGATATCTTACACCATTTTGATTTCGATATCAACTCCTGCAGGTAAATTAAGATTTGATAAAGATTCTATGATCTTTTGATTAGGATTCAATATATCCACTAAACGCTTATGAACCCGCAATTCAAACTGTTCTCTAGAATCTTTATGGACAAAGGTTGACCGGTTGACTGTATACTTTTTTAATTCTGTTGGCAATGGAATCGGGCCAATAACTTCTGCGTCATGGCGCTTAGCCGTATCAATAATTTGCCGGCAAGAATTATCAATCAATTTATGATCGTAGGCCTTTATCTTTAATCTCAATTTTTCTTTTTCAATTTCTTTTTTTGCCATAAATGGCTGATAACTATAAAGATTCTATTATTTCTGAATCTTTAGAACTACTCCCGCTCCCACCGTTTTGCCTCCTTCGCGGATAGCAAAGCGCTGTTTTTCTTCGAGAGCTACAGGAGCAATTAACTTAACAGTAAGCTTGACAGTGTCGCCAGGCATTACCATTTCCATACCTTCCGGCAAAATTACTTCACCGGTAACATCAGTAGTTCGGATATAAAATTGAGGCTTATAACCCTTGAAAAATGGGGTGTGGCGGCCGCCTTCTTCTTTACTAAGCACATAAACTTCAGTTTCAAAATCAGTATGAGGAGTAACTGAGCCTGGCTTTGTCAAAACTTGACCTCTTTGAACGTCTTCTTTTTTCAAACCCCTAAGCAAGATACCCACATTATCGCCAGCTCGGCCTTCATCTAAAAGCTTATTAAACATTTCAATGCCGGTAACAACAGTTTTCATAGTTGGCGTAAGTCCGACAACTTCAATTTCTTCATTAATCTTAACGATTCCTCTTTCTATTCTGCCAGTAACCACTGTGCCACGGCCTTCAATTGAGAAAATATCCTCAATAGGCATAAGAAAAGGCTTGCTGGTATCTCGAACTGGGTCCGGAATAAATTCATCTAAAGCTTTCATTAAATCTAAAATCGGCTTTGCTTCCGGAGAATCGGCTGATTTTGTTTCCAAAGCTTTTAAGGCTGAACCTCGGATAACTGGCGTAGTATCACCAGGAAATTCATATTTCTTTAAAAGTTCCCTTACTTCTGATTCAACTAAATCAACTAATTCTAGGTCGTCTACCATATCCACTTTATTCAAGAATACAACCAAAGCTGGCACGCCGACTTGGCGGGCAAGCAAAATATGCTCTCGAGTTTGAGGCATTGGGCCGTCTGCTGCGGAAACTACTATAATAGCGCCGTCCATCTGGGCAGCGCCGGTAATCATGTTTTTAATGTAATCTGCGTGGCCTGGAGCATCCACGTGCGCATAGTGGCGCTTTTCGGATTCATATTCTGAATGGTGCAAAGCAATTGTAATACCGCGGGCTTTTTCTTCCGGAGCATTATCAATTTGATCTACCCGCTCTTCTTTTGATGCCCAACCTTTTAAAAAAGCGATGTGTGTAATAGCCGCGGTTAAAGTAGTTTTACCGTGGTCGACGTGTCCGATTGTGCCGACGTTTACGTGCGGCTTTTTTCGTTCGAATTTGGCTTTTTCTGCCATAGTCTTATTTCCCAGCGGCTTTTAAGCCATGCCGCCAGTTAATTAAATTTAATTTTTATAATTTTTAATATAATTGCTCTCGACGCGTAATACAAAATATTATAGCCGAAAGCCATAAAATCTGTCAAGGGGCTAAAATTGTGCATAAATAAGGTACGGGGATTTACAAAACCGTCTTAAATTGCTAATTTTGACCTAGATCTATACAACAATAAATACAGAAAGTGCTTAGCCCAATCGCCACAACAATAGAACTGATAGCAGTATTCTTAATTGTGAATTTGGCAATGTGGATTCTGCCATATAAATTATTTTTTTACTTGTCCCTGTCTTTATACGTCGGACGTCGGCTTTGGCTGACTAATGGAACATCCTGGAAAACTCTGAAGAAAAATCTGGGCTTGTCGCCAAAAGATTCCGTGATAGATCGCCTGCCAGTAATAGTCATTTCCGTATTTTTTGGGAGAATTATTACCTTAATCGCAGAAATTTATAATCCAGACTTTCTGGCAAATTTTTTTTCTTTTATTCAAAATAATTTTCCAGTAAATTTTGCTCTTTTTGCAGGAAATCTGCTGGGCTATTCTATTTGGGCGCTATTCCAGCAAATAATACTAAATGGTTATTTCGGAAATCAAATTAACAGTGTTATTAATAAAAGATTTATTTCTGCTTTAATTACCGGATTGCTTTTCGCAATTACTCATTTGCCAAATCCAGTGCTTATGCCAGTAACTTTTTTCGGCGGAACTCTTTGCTCGTATTTTTTTCTGAATCCTAATAAACAATTGCGAAATGTGTATCTTTTGGCATTATTACACGCAATTCTAGGATTAACCGTAAGCTATTCTTTGCCAAATGACTGGCATCACAATATGAGAGTCGGCCCGGGCTACTACACTTATGAAAAACAAAACCGCTGAAAAGCGGTTTTTTTAATTTAAGTGAAACTCCGCGGCCTTACGGCCGCGGTTTCTTTGATATCATAAGCTTCACTTATCCCGCACTACACCTAGGTGTAGTGCGGGATATGCCAACTATCCACGGACTAAAGTCTGGGGGTTTTTTATATTTAAAGCTTCACTTGTCCAGTACTACACCTAGGCGTAGTACTGCAATGCGTTATAGTAAAAATTTATCCAACAAGCGAGACTTTCTTTCTGAAAGAACATTGCGTAGGCAGATTACAAAACTTTGAGCGAGTAGTAAAAATTTCAGGTGCCCAGGAAGAATGACTAGGGCGAAATTTTTATGCTATGAGTGAATTAGTTTTGTTTCTGACGAAGCAGCGTTCTTGAGGAAACCGAAAGTCGAGCTATTTTTTACCTTCTTTTATAAGCTCTGCAACATTATTCGGCGTTTCTTCGTAATGATCAAATTCCATAGTAAAGTTGCCGCGGCCTTGAGACATAGAGCGAAGCTTTGTTGCATAACCGAACATTTCTGAAAGCGGAACCTGAGAATCAATTACTTTAATATTTGCGCGATCTGTCATTGCTTCAATTTTTCCTCGCTTGGAACTGATGTCACCGGTAATATCTCCCATAAATTCCGATGGAACCAAAGTCTGGACTTTCATAATCGGCTCAAGTAAAACCGGCTTAGCCCGCCTGGCTGCTTCCTGCAAAGCCATAGAACCGGCAATTTTAAAAGCAGATTCAGACGAATCAACTTCGTGGTAAGAACCATCATATAAAGTAACTCTCATATCATTTAATGCATAGCCGGCAACAACTCCTTTTGCCATAGCTTCAATAATGCCCTTTTCAACTGGTTTGATAAATTCTTTAGGAATCGAACCTCCTTTAATGTCATCAATAAATTCAAATCCTTTTCCGCGCTCCATCGGCTCAACGCGCAATCGCACATGGCCGTATTGTCCCTTGCCTCCGGATTGCTTGATATATTTTCCTTCAGCTTCTGCTTCAGATCGTATAGTTTCCCTATAAGCAACCTGCGGGCGGCCAGTATTAACAAGCACGCCAAATTCCCGCTTCATCCGGTCAACGATAATTTCCAAATGCAATTCGCCCATGCCCCAAATAATAGTTTCCCCAGTTTCCGCATCTCCAGTAACCCGAAAAGTTGGGTCTTCTTCTCCTAAACGGCGAAGCGCAATACCCATTTTTTCCTGGTCGGCTTTGGTTTTTGGATCAATACGCAAAGAAATAACCGGTTCTGGAAAAATAATTTTTTCTAAAATAATCGGATTTTCTTCATCACAAAGGCTGTCTCCGGTAGTGGTATTTTTTAATCCGACAATCGCGCCCAAATCTCCGGCATAAACTTCTTCCACTTCTTCCCGATGGTTTGCGTGCATCCGAACCATCCGGCCGATTCTTTCCTTATCTCCTTTAGTGGAATTTAAAATATAACTGCCCCGTTTTACCGTGCCGGAATAAACTCTGAAGAAAGTTAAACTTCCCACAAACGGATCGGAAGCGATTTTAAAAGCCAGCGCTGCAATCGGTCCGTCATCTTTCGGCTCTCTGGTTATTTCTTCGCCATTATTCGGATTAATTCCTTTTACCGGAGGCACATCCGCCGGAGACGGAAGATAATCCACTACTGCGTCCAAAACCAGCTGAACTCCTTTATTTTTTAATGCTGAACCGCAAACTACCGGAACTATAGTATTCGCAATCGTGGCTTTGCGCAAAGTCTTTTTTAGAGATTCCAAATCCGGCTCTTTGCCTTCAAGATAACGCGCCATTAATTCATCGTCTTGTTCAATCACTTTTTCAATTAATTCATGGCGCCGTTTTTTTGCCTCTTCAAGCATTGATGCCGGAATTTCTCCCTCAATTATCTTTTCGCCCTTATCTCCTTCAAACCGATAAGCTTTCATTTTTAAAAGATCCACGATTCCTTCAAAATTGCTTTCCAATCCGATTGGAAGCTGAATTGGCATAGCATTTAAAGTCAGCCTATCTAAAATAGATTTATAGCTTCCCTCAAAACTTGCGCCAGTCCTATCTAATTTATTAATAAAACAAAGCCTTGGAACTTTATATTCATCCGCATAACGCCAGTTAGTTTCCGACTGCGGTTCCACTCCGGAAACTCCGTCAAATACCACTACTGCGCCGTCCAAAACCCGAAGCGATCTTTTTACTTCAACAGTAAAATCAATATGTCCCGGAGTATCAATCAAATTAATCCGGTGCTCAAATTTTTTATCGCCATGATGATAAGTAGGCGTCCAAAAACAAGTGGTAGCGGCAGAAGTAATCGTAATGCCCCGTTCACGCTCTTGCTCCATCCAATCCATTACTGTGTCTCCTTCGTGCACCTCGCCGATTTTATGGGAAACTCCTGTATAAAAAAGAATCCGTTCTGAAACGGTAGTTTTCCCGGCGTCGATATGGGCGATAATCCCGATATCTCTGGTTTTTTCAATCGGATATTGTCTTGGCATAATTTATTTAAAATTGATTTTTACTTAAGATAACTTTCTACTTCGTCCATAAAACCCGATACCTTAGCTAATAATTCATCAGAAATATTTTCTTTTTGCCTGGCTCTTTTTAGGTCTTCTAATAAATCATTTTTTTTATTTAATAATTCTCTCTTTTCTATTTCTGAAATGTGCTTGGCTTCTTCAGATTTTAAAAACATCTCTGTCGTTAGCAACACTCCCCAGATAGGAGAAATGTGTTTTTTATCTTCTTTACTTTCAATAAATTCTTGAGATGTTTCAGGCTTCCCAGCTAATTTATGCTGTTCTTTATAAGGATATTTAGGATCATCAGATCTTTTTCTAAATTTTTCGAAAACTTTTTGAAGAACAAGTTTCGATGATTTTTGTTCTGCTTTTTTTTCAGGAGACGCTGTATTTTCTTTCATAGCTGGTTATCTAGCAAAATGAGCAAATGCCCGGTTAGCTTCTGCCATTCTATGAGTATCTAATTTCTTTTTAATCGCAGAACCTTCATTTTTAGAGGCAAGCACCAATTCTTCCGCAAGCCGGGCTGACATTGGTTTTCCGGTTTTTTTCCTGGCTGCGTCAATCATCCAGCGGGCAGCAAGCATAAATTTCCTTTCCTGCCGAACTTCGCGGGGAACTTGATAATTAGCGCCTCCAACTCTTTTGGAAGTAACTTCCACCATAGGCGTCACGTTTTCCATTGCTTTTTCAAAAACCTGCAAAGGCTCCTGTCCGGTTGCTTTTTTAACTTCATCTAAAGCTTTATACATCACTTTCTCCGCAACTAATTTTTTACCGTCTTCCATTAAATAATTAATAAACCGGCCGATTAATACGCTTCCATAATTTAAATCCGGTTCGTGGTCTCTTTTATAATTTCGTTTTTTTCTCATCCCGTTAGAAAATTAAATTAAACGTCTTTGCGACTAAAGACTTCCGATATTGCTCTATAAAATTATTGCTATATATAAACATATTTATTAATTTTCTAACGGGACTCATAAATTATATTGCTTTTAATTATGCCGCCTTTGGTCTTTTTGCTCCATATTTTGACCTTTTCTGTCTTCTTGCATCTACTCCGCCAGTATCTAAAACTCCTCTTACAATATGATAACGCACTCCAGGCAAATCTTTTACCCGGCCTCCGCGAATTACAACAACGGAGTGTTCCTGCAAATTATGGCCTTCTCCCGGAATATAAGCAGTCACTTCCATTCCATTAGTTAAACGGACTCTGGCTACTTTACGCAAAGCAGAGTTTGGTTTTTTAGGAGTAGTGGTAAAAACCTTAAGGCACACTCCCCGCTTAAACGGAGAATTGGATTTTACCGGGCGATTCTGAATGTAATTAAAATACCGCCCAAGCGCCGGGGATTTAGATTTAGAAACTTTAGTTTTTCTGCTTCCCTTTAGAAGCTGTCTGATCGTTGGCATGATAAAATATATAATAACAAATTAAAAAGACGAGTGTCAATGCTCGCCTTAAGTTTTTATTTTTGTTTTAACATTTCTTCCGCTACTTCAATTGCCTTTTTTAATTGCAAACTGTCTTCTTCTTTGACCGCTGAAGTTGATTCATTTACTTCATAATCCGGAGAAACTCCAACTCCGTCCACTTTAACAAAATTCGGTCCAACTAAATATTCGGAAATTGTCAGATGCAATTCTCCCCCATTATTTAAAGGAGTAAGATTTTGCACCACGCCCTTGCCATAAGTTTTCTTGCCGACAACTTTAGCTCCGGCATAATTTTTAAGATAAGCAGTGACGATTTCTGAAGCGCTGGCGCTGCCCTCATTGGTCAAAACTACTAATTTTAAATCTTCCTCTATCCATTGGAAATCCGTAAGCCCCGTCAGACCATAAATTAACTGGCTCTTTTACCTGATCGCGCCCAACAGTATATACAACATAACCAAAATTGCTTGTTCGGAAAAGTTCGCTTAAATGTACTGCGAAACTAAGAAATCCGCCCGGATTATCACGAAGATCTAATACTAAAACTTCCGCGCCTTGAGATTTTAAATTAATAACTGCGCTTAAAAAATCTTTCCTTAAATCTCCAAAAAAATCAGAAACTCTTACATATCCGACTTTAGGCTCTAAAATTTTTGAAGAAACAATTTCTATTTTTATATCTTCCCTAATCAAATTAAATTCTAAAGATTGATTTTCCTTTTTTCTATAAATTCTAATAAAAATAGGGCTTTTATCTTTATCTCCCCTGATTAATCCGAGCAGCTCATTCATATTTAAATTTTCAACGCCAACTGCATGTTCCTTAATACCATCAGAAGAAACTGCAACAACATAATCCCCGGATTTAAGTCCGGCTTTTTCAGCTGGGGTATTTTTTAAAACTGACAGGATAACAATATAATGTTCCCCCTTTTCAGTTTTCTGAGCCATGCGCATGCCTACTCCATAAAAATGCCCAGCATGCTCTTCTTTCTCTAGCTTAACTTCATCAATATTTAAATAAAAACTATATCTATCAGTACAGCGCGAGACTCCGCCTTTCATAATTTTCTGTACGCATTCACCCATATTTACTTCTTTATAATAATTTTTTTCAATCAGAAGTAGGATTTCGCTTAAAACATAAATATCTTGTTGTTTCAGAGAATTAGGATTCTGGACGGAAATGGCAGCGGAGGAAGACTGAGCCAGGTCATTAAGGGGCAGATTTATTAAACTTACAAAAAATAAAACGACAAAAAGCAAATTTCGCGATTTCATTCTTTATTCATTATTCAATTTTCAAAGTTGAAATCAGAATAAACAAAAAATCGCTTTTTGGCAAGCGATTAAAATTAAGCAGAGAAAACCTAAAAAATAGCCCACCGCCCTACTAAAACTGAATAGATCCCGTAAATTAGCGGCGAAATCAGGCTAAATCCGAAAAATATAAAGAATAGTAAAACCATCATTCCGTAATCTTCTAAAAATTTCTGTACTGATGCGTATCTGTAGGGAAGCAGAGCGAATAATAATTTGGATCCGTCCAGCGGCGGAATCGGAACTAAATTAAAAACTGCAAGTAAAATATTCACAAAAACTATGATATTTAAAAGAAAAATAAAGCCCAGGCCGGAAGTCATTTGGCCAGACATAATTTCTGGCTGCAAATTCAAAAAAGGCGCCAATAAACGGATAACTATTCCAAAAATCACCGCCAGCATTAAATTGCTAGCCGGACCGGCAATGCCGATGAGAGCGGCGCCAATTTTCGGATTTTTCAAATTATTCGGATTATAAGGAACTGGTTTTGCCCAGCCGATCACGAAACTTCCTTTAGAAATCAAAAACAGAGTCAATGGAAGTAAAAAAGAGCCGAAAGGATCCAAGTGATTTTTAGGATTTAAATTCAATCGCCCCATTACTTTTGCCGTATCATCCCCCAATTTATAAGCCACCAAGCCATGGGAGACTTCATGAACCATCACTGAAAAAATTAATACGATTAATTGGAAAATTAATATTAAAAACTCATTCATTGTTTTTATTAATTATCTTAGCTTTAAATAAGCCTTTTGAGATTTATATAATTCAGGATCAATAGTCCTTGAGAAGCAATACTGGCTGGCCGGATGATCCCAATTTTGTTGATACAGCCCTTCCGGAGACGGATAAACCGGCACGGCTTTAAATGTCCGAGAAACGCTATTTGCCGAAGGCAGATTAAAGTCAGCGCATAATTCAAAAATCAGCTTTCCTGAAACTTTATATAAATAATTTGATCCAGAATCCGGATCTTTAGGAGGCGCAAATCCTGTAATATTATTTGCTAATTTATCTAAAGAATCCGGCAACGCGTCTTTTTGAATCCAATAATTAATTAATTCGTTTTGCAAAACCTGCAAATCGCTGATCCGCTGGTCATCAAACCTATATAATCTTGCTTTTAAGGGCGAACCGGCGGTAAAAAATCCGCCCACTATGCTTCCTAAAACCACTGCGGAAACTGCCAGAGTTAAAATTTTTAACTGGCTCTTGCTGAATTGTTTTCTCAAGTCCCAGAGATAATAGCCAAAGATAGTTCCAATCACTAAAAGAATCGCCGCCACTTTCAGTAAAAATCTTCCGGTTAAATCTCCGCCTAAGAAATTATAAACCAGCGTTACCAAGTCAGTAATAATAATCAAAGATGCTAAAAATAAAGTGAAATGAACCAGCCACTTTCTAATCTTAAGTTCGCGCTTTTCCGGCATTGCTGAATAATCCCGATTCAGCATCCAATTTACCAAAAGATAAACTGGAAAAACTATCATTAAAGATGCCATCGCCCAGCGGACTGATCCGGCAATAGAATAATAAGAAGTAAAATCGAGTTTATCCGGCAGCAAAACGTTAATATATTGAAACCACAAAGCAATCAAGCTGCCGGCGCTGATATATAAAGAGATTATTGATAAAAGATGCAAGAAAACGTCTTTCGGAGAACTCTTTTTTGTTTCCATATTATAAATTAATTTACTTATATTATACCATAAAAAAATCCTCCGCTTGGCGGAGGACTAACTTTCATCCCTGACTACTTCCACAAAATTCTTAATTCTATAAATCCCACTAGATCTTTGAATAATTGAAAACCGCATCGCATTAATCTTAGCTGCTATTTTGCCCGGCACCGGCTCCCCGTCAAAATCAATATCTATAATATCTCCAGGATCTTTAACAAACCACCCCTTGCCGTTAATTTTTATCGCTACGCCAAAAGGATTTTGGGTATCCGGGTCTTTATACCATTGGATGAAAACCTCGCCTTGTTCAAAGACATCCCATACATTAACAAAAATACCCAATAAATCATTTTTATATCTCTTAATAAGAGCGACTCTATCCCTGGGATTAAGCGACCCAATAGCCGCTTTTAAGAGAGTTCTATCATTTAATACCTGTATGTCATAAATTTCTATCCTTTCCCAGCCATCCGCCTCGCATTCATCTCTTGATTTATCAGAAAAATCATAAGGAAGCTTTATCAGCCAATCGTTCGGATCCGGCATTAATTGCCTGTTTCAAGGTTCTTTATGTATAGATTAAAATAGCTTTTAGAAATTAGCAATCGTCTTATAATAAGCTTTTTATAAGCCGTTTAAATTCTTCTACCATAGGAACCTGCTCCGAATCTACGCCATATTCTTCCGCAAGATAATAGGCAGTCCAATCGGCTAAAAGCAAAGAAGAAAAAATCTTTGCCAAAGAACTCTTTCCGTTTAAAATCACAACTTCAGTAGGCAATCCCCGCTCTCTGTAAAGCCTTTCTGTAATATTCATCCTTTTTATCATTTGCTTGGAATCATCTGGATCTTTTAAAAATAAAAAATAAAAGCGCTGGGAAAGCGGCCGGGTGGAATCTTTCAGATCAAAACCTGTCATTTCATTATGATTTAATTCCGGAAAAAAATTGCAGAAGGCGGGAATTTTGGCAGTTTCATTGAATTTAATTTTCCAATTTTTTGCGATAGAAAAATTTTTATAAGAAGAATAAATAATCGGCACCTGGCCTTTTAATTTCCTAGCCAAAGCCTTGCCGTACCGTCCCGCCTCAAAAGATTTTAAAGACTTAGCTAAAAGAGCAGATTCTGAAAGCCCTCTATTTTCGCCCATTAGCTTAAGCAATGCCCTAAATCCAAAACCGGTTGCCATGCGGGGCTGGATTCCAGTATTTGGAAGCTGAATGTAGGGTTTTTTATATTTTCTAGCCGCTTCTAAAAGTTTTCCTCCCGACGCGATAATTGCCATTTCTAATTTATTTCTTGAAGCCAATCTAAAGGCGTCTAAAACTTCCTCAGTATTTCCGGAATAAGAACTCAAAATTATCAAAATATCTTTTTTATTCTTTTTCAAATTTTCCGGCAATCCATAATTGGAGTGTATTAAAACTTCTAACTTGGGGTTCCAAATCTTTAAAAGATCGCCCGCTAAATGCGATCCGCCCATCCCCACTAGGACAAACTTGCTGAATCTTTTTAATTTTTTACTATTCTCAATAACCGGGCTATATTCGAACTGTTCAGGGAAATTTTTAATCGAATCGTGCATTCTTTTATTTTACCATTATTCACTTTATAAACTGCCTTAAGCGGCAAGCCAGCCGCCGTCAACATAAAGCGTGGCGCCAGTGACATAACTCGCTTCTTCCGAAGCCAAAAAAACCACAGCAGCCGAAACCTCTTCCGATTTGCCGATTCTTTTAAGCGGAACGCTGGCTAGCATAGCTTTCATCGCTTCTTCTGGTATTTGTGAAGCTGCCACCATTGGAGTATCAATAGCGCCCGGGCCGATAGCATTAACAGTTATCCCCATCGACGCCCACTCATCCGCCAAAGTTTCTGTCATTCCGATAATTCCGCCCTTGGAAGCAGTGTAATGCGCCCCGCCAGAAATGCCGATACCAACTCCGCCCGAAGCGACGGAAGCGATATTAATAATCCGGCCCCACTTATTTTTTGCCATTTCTTTTGCCGCTCTTTGGGCGCAAAGAAATTCTCCTTTTAAATTTATATCAATCGTTTTATCCCATTCTTCTTCACTAAGTTCAAGCGCCGGCTTTGAAAAATAAATCCCGGCATTATTGACTAAAATATCCAATCGGCCGAAATATTTAATTACTTCGTCAAAAACTTGATTTACCTCCACCGCTTTAGAAACATCCAATTTAAAACAAATCGCCTCTCCGCCTCCGGCTTTTATTTCATCAACCACTTGCTGGCATTCAGCCAAATCAATATCAGTAACCGCGACTTTTGCTCCTTGTTTAGCAAGCGCAAGCGCATGGGATCTTCCCATGCCCCGCCGCGCACCCGTCACTAAAGCAACTTTATTTCTGAGTTCAAACACAATTACTTATTTAAATTTTTCCAAAGCATGGCAATGACCAACGCAAGTACAATCCATACCAAAAGCATGGTGATAAAGCCTGTGCCGCCAAATAAGCCGCAACCGCCACTATATCCCCCATACCCCATCATGTTCCAAAAATTTTGCATCATAAATTTTATTTATATCTTTTATTATTTTTATAATTTAACCAAGCCAATTCCGCAGCTTGGGGAATTTTGAACAAATCGGCAAATTAGAACACCACTCCTCTAAACCATAAGCCCGCCCGGCTTTAACTGCGGCAAAAAAGAGCAGCACGAAAATATAAATAATATGCTCATCTACTATATAAGAATGCGGATTCGGGTAAGGAAAATCTAAAATCGGAATATAATAAAGAAGCATTAATAAAGCGCCCAAAACCGAAGACAGCCTGACCCCAATGCCTAACAATAAAGAAATTCCTAACAAAGTTAATCCCCACTCATTTACAAAATTAATTGCCGGCAAAATGCCCGGCTGGGTCAGCCACTGATAAAATCCGGCAAAAGTTTTAGCATTTACCAGATAACCGGCAGCGCTCCATGACGGATCTAAAACTTTAGTAATGCCGGCATAAAACATCAGCCAGCCCATTGAAATCCTTAATGCAAATAAACTTACTTTTTCAATTTGTGACATAAATATTTTTTAAATTAAATTTACGACTTTTAATTTTATTTAAACCACTCTTTCCAATTTTTTGGCCAGCCCACTAATAATAGTAATGACAACGGCGCGCCCCAGTTTGCCCAGCGCTCCACAAAATCCCAAATCGGCATTCCAACCAAGGGTCGAATAAGCGCGGTCCAAAATCCCCAAAATACCATCCATAAAAGCGCCAAACGAACCGGCTTTACTAAAACCAAAATTGCTAAAAGCACATCCATCGCCCCAACCCAAAAAAGAAACGTAGTAGCTGTGCCAACGTCAGAAACGCCAAAATTCGCAAACCAGCCAATCCAATCCTTTTTACCCTGAAGAGCAAATATGCCATGCCCGAAAAATTCACCAGCCACGGCAATTCGCAAAACCCATTCTATTTTCTTCAAATTTTCCATGAAAATAAATTACTTAATTTTTGACCTTTAATTTAATTATACCACAGTGATTCTCTTCTCGGCCAAAAATCTCATCCCTAATATAAATAACGCCGTCGAAGTTATTGCGGAAATTATGCAATACAGACAAAGCGCATTGAGTATAAAGAGCTGAACATAAACAAACCAAAGAGAAGCCAGAAAACCTAAGATCGTCGCGTATGCGACTAATTTAATAATGAATGAATTACCAGCATCTAAATACGCAATACTAGCGAAAAAAATAAATGAATAATAGATCGCCCCTAAAAGCGCTACCGGAATCCCCAATATCTTTGAATACTCGCTAGTGATAACTAAATCGCAGCCACTAAGAATGGAGCATGGAAGGGAAAAATTAAAATAATGGGCTGCGGTAAGATAAGACGCGTCTAAAAATCCTATAAAACTGGCAGCGAGCATCGCGTACGCAATGCGCCTAAAAATTAGAGGTTGCATTAAATATGATATTCTGGAACTCTTCGTAACTTCTGGGGTTCTGCAATTGTTTTCCGTTTAAAAAGAAAGTCGGGGTGGAATTAACGCCACTATTTAAGCCGCTCTTATAATCATTGTTTACTTTCTCCTTTATCTCTTCAGAATCCAAATCTTGCTTGAATTTTTCCAGATCTAATTTAAGCGCCTTCGCGTAATTTTCAAAAATTTCTTGGGAATCTTTATTACCCGCCCAATCTTTTTGTCCGCCAAAGATTAAATCATGCATTTCCCAAAACTTACCCTGCCGGCCAGCAGCTTCCGCGGCGTAAGCCGCTAATTTTGCCTGTTGATGCTGAGGCAGTGGAAAATGCCTGTATACAAATTGAATTTTATCGCCAAATTCCTCAATTATTTTTTCCACTACTGGATAATAAGTCGCACAAGCCGGGCATTGAAAATCGCTATATTCCGCTAAAACTACCAGGGATTCTTTATTCCCCTTAGACTGGTCCGTGGCAGACACGGCGGATGCAAGTAATAGTTCCGATTTTGGGGCAGTCGCGAGCCGAACCATGCCAAAACCGGCGCCGCCTAAAAACAAAAATCCTAATGACCAAATTCCTAATCTGCGCGCAAGTTTTTTCCAACGTAATACCTTTAATTCAGCCAATTTTTCTTCTTTATGAATTTGATATTGTCTAAATTTTGCATTATCCATAATGGAATTTATTTTGACATATTTCCAATTTTTTTACAACTTAATTTTTTTTAATCGTAAGGAATTTAAAACCACGGATAAAGAAGAAAAAGCCATTGCCGCGCCGGCTAAAATCGGATTTAAAAGAATTCCCCATAAAGGCCAAAAAATGCCCGCGGCCACCGGAATCAAAAGAATGTTATAAATAAAAGCCCAAAACAAATTCTGCTTGATATTAGTAAGAGTTTTCCGGCTGATCATAATGGCATTAGCCACTCCCAGCGGATCCCCCGCCACCAAAGTAATATCCGCGGATTCAATCGCAATGTCCGTTCCAGTGCCAATGGCAATGCCGACATCTGCCTGTGTAAGCGCTGGCGCGTCATTAATCCCGTCGCCAACCATCGCCACTTTTTTACCGCGAGCCTGCAATTCTTTTATTTTATTTGCTTTATCCTGAGGCAAAACTCGCGCCATTACCTTATCAATGCCGACAATTTGCGCGATCGCGCGCGCGGTCCGCTCATTATCGCCGGTAATCAGCCATACCTCTAAGCCAAGGGAACGCAATTTTTGGATAGCTTCTTTGGCAGTTGGTTTAATAGTGTCTGCCACAGCAATGATTCCAAGAAGCACTTGATTATCGGCAAGAAGCAAAAGAGTTTTGCCGTCATTTTCTAATTTTTCAATTAATTCCTGCTTAGTTGAAATATCAATTTTTTTTGATTGCATCAAAGCCGCATTCCCAAAAAAAAGTTTTTTATCGCCCTTGTCTGTTGCAACATCTCCTTCAATACCCTGCCCGGGAATAGCGCTAAAATTCTTCACTGCGTAAAGTTGCTTCCTTTCCGCGGCAGCTTTCACGGCTTTATCCAGTGGATGTGATGAAAGAGATCCTAAACTTGCCGCATAAGCAACAACAGATTGCGCAATCGGATGTTCAGATAATTTTTCCAAAGATGCGGCGTATTGCACAACTTTATTTTTATCATCCTCTAAAAATGCAACTACATCAGTTACGGACGGTTCTCCTTTTGTAATAGTGCCGGTTTTATCTAAAACCACCGCATCCACCTTACCAGCCAATTCCAGCGCTTCGGCATCGCGGATAATGATCCCATGCTCGGCCGCCTTGCCAGTGCCAACCATAATGGAAGTCGGAGTCGCCAAACCCATAGCGCAAGGACAAGCCACCACCAGCACCGCGATGGAATTCACCAGCGCGAAAGAAAGCGCCTGGGACTCTCCAAAAATAAGCCAAATAACAAAAGTAGCCGCTGCCATTATTAATACCGCCGGAACAAAATAAGAGACTACTAGATCGGCCAGTTTCTGAATTGGCGCGCGGCTAGCTTGAGCTGCCTCAACCATAGCGACTATTTGCGATAAGAAAGAATCTTTACCGACTTTTGTCGCTTTCATTTTAAAGCTGGAAGTTTTATTTATGGTCGCCCCAATAACCGCATCACCCTCTTTCTTATCAACCGGCAAGGATTCGCCAGTAACCATTGATTCATCCAAAGTCGCCACGCCTTCAATAATAATTCCGTCCACTGGAATTTTTTCTCCCGGTTTCACGATAAGAATATCTCCAGCTTTAACTTCTTCAATCGGCACTTCCATCTCGTGCTTGCCTTCATGTAAAAGATGGGCGGTTTTTGCTTGCAATTTCAAAAGTTTTTTTATGGCTTCCGAGGCGGAACCCTTGGCTTTTGCTTCCAAATATTTCCCCAAAATCACTAAAGTGATAACTACCGCCGCCACATCAAAATACACGTCTAATTTTATTTGTGACTGCATATTAGCAACTTCCAAAAAAGTTATTGCTACGCCGGAAAAATAGGCCGCGCCGGTTCCAAGCGCCACCAAAGTATCCATGCTTACATTCCAGCGCTTAATTGATGCCCAACTGCTGATCCAAAACTGCTTGCCTACCCAAAATTCTACCGGCGTTGCCAAAATCATCAGCAAGAAAAATCGCGCGCTCCTCGGCAAAAAATCGGCTATAAACGGAAAATAATCTGGCAAACTTAAAAATATAATAATGCCGGATAAAACTGCTCCAATAAAAAATTTATTCCAGAGCTTTTTAATTTCTTCTTGCTTTAGCATTTTGGCGTGGTCATGCTCGCCCGCCGGAGCTTCAGCGGAGGCGGGACCTCCCATTTGATGACCCTCGTGGCTAGGCGCCAAAGATTGCTCTTCCACTAATTCATAACCGGTTTTATCTTTAACTTTTGCGATTATTTTTTCTCCGTCAATCATATCACTGCTTTCAACCACCGCTTTTTCGGTCGCGTAATTGACATTAGTCGATGACAATTCCGGCATTTCTTTCAATGCTCTTTCAATAGTCAAAGCGCATGAAGCGCAATCCATTCCTCTTACTATAAATGTCTTTTTTTGTTTCATAATATTTTTATTGTCTGATTAGCGATTTCTTCCATTTCATCGGTGGTTAGAACGACTATTTTAACCCGCGCTGATTTTTTATTAATAAACCCGTCCCTGCTAACGGCCCAAGTATTCTTTTTCTCGTCCAATAAAATTCCAAGCTGATCAAGATTTCGGCAAATCCGGGAACGCATAATAAAAGATCTTTCTCCGATAGTGGCGGAAAAAACCAAAAGATCCAAGCCGTTAAGCGCGGCAATGTACGCTCCGATATATTTTTGAATTTTATAAACAAAAGTTTCCAAGGCCAGAGCCGCTTTTTTATTATTCCGCTTTTCCAAATCAAGCAGTTCCCGGACATCTCCGGTTTTTCCGCTTAAACCTAAAAAGCCGCAACTGGAATTAAGATATTTTTCCAATTGATTAAAATTCAATTTATTTTTTTGCGCCAAATAAATCACAGCGCCGGCATCAATATCCCCGACTCTGGTCCCCATAGGAAGGCCTTCCAGCGGCGTAAAGCCCATTGAAGTATCCAGGCTTTTTCCATTCTTAATCGCCGTAATGCTTGATCCACTTCCCAAATGGCAAATAATAATCCGTGCCGGCGCCTCCCCAAAAAGAATTTTTATTTTTTTAAGAAGAGACTGCAGAGAAATTCCATGAAATCCGAAACGGCGGATATCCAGCTTGCCGGCAATCGCTGTCGGCAAAGCATAAAGCCGGGAATGGTCCGGAAGAGACGAGTGAAACGCGCTGTCTGAAACTCCAATCAAAGGCGCTCCCGGAAAAACTTTGCGAATGGCCTTGATTTCTTCAATAATCGGAATAAGATGCAGTGGGGCTTCGGATTTTTCTTTATTTAATTTAATAAAATAATTTTCGTCTATGCGCCTATGTTTTTGAAAATAAGTCCCCGGAGCCACTATGCGCATTCCGATTCCGATAATTTCCTTTTTATCGGCAATCACTTTTTGGGAAATCAGCAATTGCACAAGATATTTAATGCTATGAATAAAATTCTGCCGGGAAATTGCCATTTTTTTTGTTTTGGCGCGGTCAACAATGGTCATAACAAAATTTCCCTTCTCTTTTTCTAAGTGGGCAAAAAACAATTTTTTCTTTCCGGCGTAAAGAGCGTATTTTTTAGACGCGCTGCCGGTATTAACTATAAAATATTTTTCCATTGCCATTTTTCTATTTCTTCCGGATCAACTCCGTGCTTTTTAATATATTCCCTATGGTCGGCCAGTTTCTGGTCATATTTTTTATTCAATGTTTCCGCCTTTTTTTTATCAAGAACGCCGGCCGAAGCCATTTTAATAAAAACTTCTTTGGCTAGATGATAACGGCTGGTGTTGTTTCTCACCTGCATATCAAACGGAGTGGTGGTGGATCCATTTTCAACATAGCCATGCACGGAAAATCTGCCATCGCCTCCGCCGTAATCAAATAAAATCTGCTTAAGCGTTTGGGGATAGCCATGAAAATTAAAAATTACCGGCTTATCCTTAGTAAAATAATCTTCAAAATTATTTAAAGGCGCCCGGCATTCATAATTGCCAAGCCCCAAGGCGGAAAGTTCCATGATATTTACAAAGCGGACTTTAATTTCTCGGGCTTCGTTTTTTATAATATCAATAGCTGCCAATGCCTCCTTAGTCAGATAATCTCCAATAGCGGAAATGACAATATCAGGATCCTGATCACTGGCAAAATCCCAAATCATCAAACCGCGTTCTAATTCTTTTTCCGCCGATTTAATTGTCAGCCAGCGCGGCTCCAAAGTCTTACCGGCCACGATAAGGTTAATCTCGTTTTTAGAAGCCAGGCATCTTTTTAAAACCGCCAAAGCGCTGTTGCCATCTGGCGGAAAATAAACCCTGACAAAACAGCCCTGCCTTTGCAGCATATCGGTAATAAAACCGGGATTTTGATGGGAAAAACCGTTATGTTCCTGCCGCCAGCCGGAAGAAGTCAAGATGTAATTTAAAGAAGCGACATCTCCGCGCCATTCTATTTCCTTGGCAATCCGCAAAAATTTTATATATTGGTCAACCATACTCGTGACAATCGGAATAAAGGCTTCGTAGGAAGCAAAGACCGCGTTTCGGCCGGTTAAAACATATCCCTGCATCAGGCCCTGTAAATTGTGTTCACTTAACATTTCCATAACTTTTCCGTCCGGCCTCAAATCTTTATCCCAAGGCTTTAATGGCCAAACAAAAGCTCGACTGGTAGACGCGAAAACCGCATCCAATTTATTGGAATAAGTCTCATCCGGAGAAAACAACCGAAAATTATTTTCTTTTTTATTCAAACGAAAAACTTCATTCAAATACAATCCGGCTCGGCGCATACTGCTAGAACCGATGGTTCCGGGTTTAGCCGCGTCTTCGGAAAATTGACCCGCCTCCGGCAAAATAAGCGGCTTCTGCGCGCCTCCGAAACTATGCTTATTTTCGCCCATTCTAAAACCGGAATCCGGAATAAGGCTTTTAATGTCGCCAACAAATCCTTTTTCTTTATTGAAAAGATTTTCAAATTGGTAGGAATGGAGCCATTTTTCCAAAACTTTCCGCTCCGAAGAATTTTCTTTCGCGTTTTTGCAAACCACCTGATGTGATGGGTAGTTGCCTTCAATTTTTTCACCGGAAAGTTTTTTAACGCCGGTCCAGCCTTTGGGCGTTTTCAAAATAATCATCGGAAACCTGGGCGAAACCAACGAAGAACCGCTTCGCGCTGATTTCTGAATATTCCGGATTGACTGGTAAGATTTTTCCAAAACTTCCGCCATTCTTTCATAAACTTTCTTCCCTTCTATAATATGGGGCTCATAACCGTAGCCGTAAAAAAGTGATTTTAATTCGCGATTAGACATCCGCCCGAAAACCGTCGGCCCGGAAATTTTATAGCCGTTTAAATGCAAGATCGGCAAAACCGCTCCGTTGATTTTCGGGTCAACTAATTTATTCAAATGCCAGGCCGCGGCTGTTGGTCCGGTTTCCGCTTCTCCGTCTCCGACAACGCAAGCCGCGATCAAATCCGGATTATCCAAAACCGCGCCATAAGAAGTGGCCAGTGAATAGCCAAGCTCTCCTCCTTCAAGAATCACGCCTGGGGCTCCAGGATTGCTGTGGCTGGGAAATCCGTACGGCCAGCTGAAATTTCTAGCGAGGTATCCGATTCCTTCTTCGCTAAGTTTTGCCTGCGGATAATATTTTCCCAATACGCCCTCAAGAAAAAGATTAGCCTGTAAAGCCGCAAATCCGTGTCCCGGACCCAATATGAATAAAATATCCACGCGATGCTTTTTAATAAGATAATTCAGATTGGCATAAATAAAATTTACGCCGGGGCAAGTGCCCCAATGGCCGAGCAGCCGCGGCTTAATATCGTCGAAATTTAACGGCCGTTCCAGCAAAAAATTATCCAGCAGATAAATCTGGATTGCCGTCAAATAATTAGCGGCACGGACATATTTTTTTATTAATTCAATAACTTCACTCATACCCTTATTTTATAACAAACAACTTACTACAAGATAGTTTATTGATTTTTATTATTTATACCAAACAAAGTATGCAGACCGCACCAGCCGGCAAAGCTCTCTGCCAATGCCACCCAACCCACGAAAACAATAAGCAAATTTGCCCAGCTGGCATCAAATTGCGGCGCTAGCGGACTAAGAAACCATACTGCCAATGCAAACCGCAAAATCCTGTCTAATTTCCCTAAATTTTGATTCATAATAATTTTAAAATTAATTTTCGGCCTTTGAAATTATCAAATTAGCGACATACTGCCCGTTTATAAATGCGTCTTCGGTGCTTGGAACATCATGGTCATTTGCCAAAAATAAATTCTGTTCTGGATTTTCATTGACATATTCATCTCCGAAGAAAAAGAATGCTGGCTTCCATTCGCCCCCATAAATTATCTCCCAACTGTCAAAATATTTGGCAATATTGTCTTTCTGGCCAGAAAAATAAAGATAAGTGCCGTTTGGTTCGCGGGAAATGGCCGCCTCCTCTTCTATTGGGAAAAAATTATACCACGCCACATCATATTCTTTTTTGATTTTTCCGCGAAGGTGGTAATAATTCACATTAATTCCGCCTTTTATTTTTTGCGGCTTTACTAAGGTATTCGTAACATCCATAGTTGTTGCAAGGACCAAAATATCGCATTCATAAACTTTACCTGACTTAGTTTCTAATCTGAATTTTTTACTAGGAAGCCTAGTTACTTTAGTTACGGAATCCAAAATAATTTTATTTTTAAACGGAGCAATTAATTTTTCAAAATGGAATTTAAAAGAGTAGCTTGGCACAATAATCGTCATAAGCACTCCTAAGAAAATAGCCGTGGAAACTTCCCGGGCATCGGTAAAATAAGCAGCCCATAAAAATTGTTCCAGGTACTCGTTAGTCAAATTTTCTAATCCGTGTTCTTTTATAAATTCACCGGCTTTCTGATGGTAATATTTCCGCAGATACGGATCAGATTCGATAAGTTCATGATAAGAAACATTCAGAGCTTGCTTGCGGACTTTCTGGTGATGCCGCCGGAATTTAAAAAGTTCGATCAATAATCTTATGCCAGCCGGAATATGCTTAAACATCCGCAAAGAATAAGCATGATAATGTTCTATGCACTCTGCGCATTTCTTGCATCCTTTGCCTTTGTGAAAATGGGCTTTGGCAAAATGCACAATATTCACTTTCTCCACATACGGCATAATATTGTGGCAATCCGCAGTAATGTAATAAGCGCCGTAATTCGTTTCGCCATCCGGAGAAGTTTTTACTCGTCCCCCAATATCTTTAGTAATCAATTTAAATTCCTCGCCATTTTCCTGAAGGCGCTTGGCGCAACCCAAACCATTTAATCCTCCGCCGACAATAATAATTTTTGAGTATGTCATATCTAGCCTCGTCTTCGAGATAATTTATAAATAGACAATATTTCCTTTACCGCTCTCTCGGATTTGCCTCTTCGCATTTGTTCAGTCGCGTGCGTAGTTAAATGATTCTCCAATATTAAATTTTCCACTCCAGAAAGAGCTTCTTTCGCTGCCAGCGACTGGTGCAAAATATCAATGCAATATTTCTCATCTTCAACCATTTTCTGGAGGCCGCGAATCTGGCCTTCTAAAATTTTAAGGCGGCGGATAGCCTTTTTCTTGAGTACTTCTTTCATCCCGTTAGAAAATTAAACCAAGCGTCTTCCGACTGAAGACTAATATAATCCTTAATTGAATAACTAGAAATTTAATCATATTTGTTAATTTTCTAACGGGATTCATGCCCAAAGTATACCCCTAGGGGGTATCTAAGTCAAGTCCCCACCGCAGATACTCTCTACACTCCGCAGCCGCTGCTGCTTTTTGGCGCCGGCAAACCGGCATCCACTCCGCAGCCTCCGCTATTTTTAGGCTGAAAAGATTTTAATTCCGAAAGGATTTTTTGATAACCGGAACCGCTGGAAAAATCAGAACCCAATAATTCTTGTGGACTAATCTTGTTCCAATCAAGACCCTTTTGGGCGAGATATTGTTTAATTGCCGAGTAAGTATCCGGAAACCAAAAAGTATTTAGTACAAGCGCTGATTTATACATCTCTTCCTCGCTTGCCCCTTGCGATACCATTAATTCTAAAAATCCAAGCATAGCCATCCCATGATTGCAATCAGGAAAATAAGTTGAATTTCCGCAACAAGGGCGATAAATATTTTTAGAAACCCGTTCAACTAATGCCTGCTGTGACGGATTCAATTTCATAAACTGGTGTTTGGAATAATGTTCCATTGCATCGCCTTTTGCCAAAGTCCAACCGCCAGTAGAAGCGAAATTACCCGCACCGCCATAACGAAGATCGCTCATAGGCCCTTTTTCTAAAATATCGTTTTTATTGCCCAATCCCAAAGCCCACAAAAGATTTAATAGAAAACCAGAATTTTCCTCAGAAATAATAAGGTTGCCATTATCCGATCCGTAAAGCAGTTCTTTCATTTCTTTGGTAAGTCCACTGCGCCCTGAATACAAAGATTCAAATTTTTCCGCGTCAATTACGCCCGCCTCAATCATTTGTTTTCCTAAATCTTTCCAAACTACTGGTAATTCTGCCGTCTCGACTAATTGTTCTGAAACAATTGCCGATAACTGAGAATTTTCTGTGGTATTCAAGCCCTTGGTATAAATCCAGGCGCTGGCCAAGATCAGAGACGATAAAAATATACTAATTGGAATTGAATAATCTTTTTTTGGATTTTTTTCTTCTAAATTATCATCTGTCATAAATTTTAGTTTTTAGTTATTTGTTATTTGTAATTGGCAGCCGCTTTCTTGGGAAAGTTTTTCAAGCCCCTGTTCACCCTCCAACTTCCTTCCGTCGGGAAATACCCAAGTTGGGTAGCCGGTAATGCCGGCGGCTAAACATTTTTTCGGATCTTCTGGACATTCTACATACGGCACCAATTTGAAAGAATTGCCAAAAGCTTTCTTTTCATTCTGGCAATGCGAACACCAGTTAGCGCCGTACATAGTAATTCCCTTGGAAGCCAGACACTGAGCGAAAACATCATACTTCCCATACGTGGTGCCGGTATTAGAGAAGATTAAAAATGCAACAACGCCGAGAATTACAAAGAAGCCGGCAAAAATCGCGAAGTTTTTATTCATCACAACAATTAACCATTTTATCCACGATATCCTGGAGCGTCCACGGCTTATCTTCCGCGGCAACCTTTTTTAATTCTTTCGTGTCAATAAGCTTTAAGCGCAATGCCCAAAAAAGAGAATAAATTCGGTAAGAATAATCAAATGTTTCCTTTGCTTTTTCCTCTTTGCCATCCGACTTGAGTTTCGTGCCAACTTCAATAAGACGCATAGCCGTTGCGAGAAGATGTTTTGACACGCACCAAGTTTCACCTTCGTGCTTATCAATCATTCTGCCAAGCAATGACTTGCGGATGGACCGCACTTCATTCAACAAATCAAAATATTCCGATTTTCCGGTTTTCTCCGCTGTAAAAAAGAAATGTTCTTCCAAACTTATCAAATTCATTATTGCAATGCTTAAATCTTCTTCAGTAGAAAGATCGACTGTGCCGGAAGATTTCATCTCTTCAATTTTTTTAACGAGTGTTTCGTATTGTTCTTTAGTAACCATAATTGTAATTTCTAAAATGCAAAAATAAGAAGCCCGAGAAGCACCATTATAACTCCTCCCCAAAGCCTCATTTGTTTTGTTTCGGCCTTTTTCCATTCTTGTACTTTTCCTAGAAGTGTCTGGTCGCCCGCGATCAAAAGAATCACAATAAGCGGCAAAACGAAAATGAGATTATAAAGAATAAGATATCCTAAGCCAGCGGAAAAAGTTGCCTGGTCATGCAGAAGCCCCAGCACCATCAGATACGGTCCGCCAGTGCACGGAAATTCGCATAAGCCAACCAATCCGCCAAGAAGAAATGCAGTTGGCATTGAAGCCTTTTCCATCAGTGCTGCCATTTTATTATGAGCCATCATTGGTATCCGTAATTTAATCGGAAAATTCGGAAAAAATTCATTTATGAGATTAATTGCGCCTAGCAAGATAAGAAGCCCCGCTCCTACCTTCGCCATAAAATGCGGCGTATTAAATAGATGTAATGCTTGCAAAATTCCGAGGCCGATCAAGATATAAATGGCAAAAATTCCAAAAATATAAGCCCCGCCGATTTCTAAAATTTTTGTTCGCAGCTTTCCTATACTCATAAGAAAAGCAATCGTAAGAATAAGAACAGAAAATGCGCAAGGATTAATGCTGTCCGCGATTGCCGCGACCATTAAAAGCGGCAAAAGCCAGGTTCCCCCGTTAGAAATTTTCCAAAGTAATGGGGCGCTCGAGAGCGAATTGAAAAAAAAGGCTAGACCGAATACAACGATCGCCGCTAATCCAAGCCATAAAAGCTTATTTTTTGAAAAATTGCTCATGGCGTTACTTGAGCTCTGAATTGCATAACTATCGGACCTTTATTTGTCGTAAGCGTAACTTCCCGCTCAATTCTTCCAATGCCTGCCGGACCATGGGCAGCCGGATCAAAAATCACTCGAACGCTAAGTTTTTCGTCAGGCCGTACTACGGCATTAATTGAAGGGGTAAAACCATGGCCGGGCATGCCAAACGGCCCTTTTTCTTTTCCATCAGGAAGTTTAAGAATTGCCCTCGTGCACATGCAGGAAGTTTCAGCTTGAGTAATAGCAAGATCTGTATCGGTAGTATTATTAATCACAAATTCATGTTCTACATTTCCCTTTAACATAGAGACTGGACCAAAATCATAAACAGGGATTAAATCAGTAACTTTTGCTTCTGTGGCTTTTGCCGGCGCGCTGTTTGTAACAAGCGCGACAGAATCTGCCGGACGCGAAGATCCGGTTCTTCCCCAAAGAAATAAAACAGCCGCGAAAAAAACTATTGATGTGACTAAAATTGTATTTTTCATATAAATTAAAAATTAAAAATTCCCTTTCGAGGGGGACTAAAAACACCTCGAAGAGGAACTTTAATAAAGTTCCTCTCTAGGTGCCACTATACTGCGCTTGGGCTGTTTTCATGAAGCGAAAGCCAGGAGCGTATAAATTCTTTTTGGGTGAAGTCCGGTTCGTTAAAATAATTAAAAGAGAATAGCTGCTTATCGGAAAAATTTTCCAAAAAGCCGAAAAACGCGCGAAGGATAGATGTGAATATAAAAATAGCAAGTAAAGCGCCTAGCATAAAACTTTCGCTGGTAGCAGAAGAAAAGTTTTTAAAAGTATTCAGATGAAATGCAATTGACGCAAAAATATTGGTCTCATCCGGACAAAGAGCGCCATTAGCAGTCTCTGCAATGCATCCGTTATGCGCGTGCTCGCCTTGATTCATGGCAAAAATGCCGAAAACGGCAATGCTTGCAAACGCGGATATTAATAAGATAGCAAATAATGTTTTCATAACTTCACTATATTATAGCAAGAAACGCTAAAAATAGCGAAACAACCACGACAAGCGCTGATGCGAAACCTAAAATAAATTTTTTTATGGTTTCATTTTATCAAATCTTCTATATTAACGCCAAGCACTTTGGCGGCGAATTCTAAACCAAATCTTTTTTCTTTTCCTCAAATTCTTTTTTATCAATTTCCCCTTTTGCGTATCGTTCTTTCAGAATTTCAAGCGGAGACTTATCTTTTCCGTGCGCGCCATCGCCATGATCGTTCCCACACCCGTGACCCTTTCCAAAATCGCCTCTTACTAAAGCGACAATCGCCCAGATTACGAGACCCCAAAAGACAAACATAAATATCCAACCGAACCCGCCCATAGCTCCATATCCAAAATTCATCATAAAATTGTTTGATTAATTAATAATACTCATTCTACCATAAATGGAAACACCATACCCGCTTCGATATGCTCAAGAATATGGCAGTGTGCTACCCATACGCCGGGGCTGGATACATCGACCAAAATATCCACATATTCGCCCACCGGTACATTGACCGTATCTTTCCAGACCAGATTGGTTTGGGAAACGCCATTTTTATTCAGGACCAAGAATCGCTGGCCGTGAAAATGTATGGGGTGTTGCATGGGGTGTGCGGAAGTGCCTTCGTTGGTAATGCGGATTTTCACCTTTTCTCCCACATTAAATTTCCAGTCAATGTCCATATTCTTTTTGCCGGAGTCCTGATCGATAATCTTCCACGCCACCATGTCTGTATTGGACATCGCATTCATGCCTGCATTATCCGAGTCATCCCATTCAATACCGCCTTCCGGTACGCCCCCCGTCATCCGGCCTCCACCCATACTGGACGGCATCCCGTGAGTATTGTTACCCATCATACCAGTGCCACCGCCCATCATATCGAGCGAAAGTTTTATGCGCTTGTTAGTTTCTTTGGTGAAAAAAGGACGAAAAGGATCAATGATCTTAATGGCCTCAATATTATCACGGAGCTTTTGAAATATATTCGCGTTCGCGGAGACAAAAGACTCATTTGAAACGATAATTCTTCCAAGGCGCTGGATTGCAATAGGAGTCTTGTTTTGAATTTCGTATTCACCCGATACGTCAAAGCGTGTTTCAATGACCGCACGCTCGGAAGGAGTGATCAGCACCATATCTTTCCATTCCTCGCGTTCATATGCGCCGTTGTCTCCACCGACGAGCTTCAGTTTCGTTCCCTTAATGGCAAGATTAAATGGCCGGACGTTCGCGCTGTTGGTGAAGTAGAAACGAATCACCTCGCTTTTTTTGACCGAAAGGGCGTAGTCGGTCTCGCCGTTTACAAGCATCACATTTCCAAATCGTCCCATAAGAGCGCGGTCTGATCCGTCTTTGTAAAATGGCGCGATTTTGCCATTCTCAATTAAAATATCGTCGAGGAAAACGGCGACTTCGCGATCTACCGCGTTCCAATAGGTCGGGTTTTCCGGCGTTACTAAAAAGTTCCCATATAGGCCGAGTTCAATGGCGTAGTCGTCGCGCATATGCGGGTGATACCAATACACACCAGCGTCCGGAAAGGTGAGTGTATAGGTAAACGAATCGCCAGGTTGAATCGCTTTTTGGGTTACATCAGGCACGCCGTCAAAAGCATTGGCCATACGCACCCCATGGGAATGAATGGTGTTTGCTACATCCGTATCGTTTTTGAAATTAACGGTCACCGTGGCCCCTTGCGCGATCTTCAAAGTCGGTCCCGGAATTGAGCCGTTATAGGCGAGCATTCGCACTTCCGTGTTGCCGATTTTTTTCTTAACGAAGCCTGCTCTGAGGTCAAAAGTGTCTCCGTCCTTGAGCTCTATCACTTGTGTTTTCTCAGCGGACGGCAATCCTTTAATGCTGGTTGAAAATGTCTGACCAAGAACAATGCCGTTATTTGATACAAAAATACTTCCGACAATCGCTACTGTTATCGCGAGTATACCGATGAGTAATGGTTTATTTTTCATAAATTTATTTCAAAATTTTTGGTGGAAATTTGAATTCCGATTTGATGCGGAGGGGGAGAGATTCCCCATGGACGCAATTAATTTCTTTCAGAGCGGAGGCGAGAGGATTCGAACCTCTGATACCCTTTCGGGCATGCCACCTTTCCAAGGTGGTGCACTAGACCGCTATGCGACGCCTCCTAAAAACTTTTTTTAGTTTACTTTAAACTTTAAGCCCCTGCAACGCCTTTATCCTCTCCTCTACTGGAGGATGGGTCATAAATAATTTATGAAAAAGCGGGGTTTGTTTTTTATTATCAAATGGATCATCAAACCACAAATGGGCAGTAGTATTATTCGCGACTGAAAGCGGACGGGTATCTGATGAAATTTTTATAAGCGCGCTTGCAAGCGCATCCGGATATCGGGTCAGCAAAGCCCCGGAGGCATCAGCTAAAAATTCCCGGCGGCGGGAAATCGCCAAATGCATCAGACTGCCGGCAATCGGCGCAAGAATTGCAAAAACTAAACCAATCAGCAAAAAAACTGGGTGCATATTTCGACGATCATTATTCCTCCCCCACCATAAAGACCGGAGGAAAAAATCGGATGCAATTGAAATAAAACCAACTAACACCACCGCCATCGTGGATACCAGCATATCCCAATTCCCAATATGAGAAAGTTCATGGGCAATCACGCCTTCCAGTTCTGAACGGTCTAATCTTTCTAAAAGGCCGGTAGTAACCGCAATCACCGCATGCTCTGGATTCCGTCCAGTTGCGAATGCGTTAGGCACAGGTTCATTGATAATATAAATTTTGGGCGTTGGAATGCCGGCAGTAATCGCCAAATTTTCCACGATATTATAAAGTTCTTTGGCATTATCTTTGGAAACCGGCTGGGCATTTGCCATCCGAAGAACGATTTTATCTGAAAACCAATAACTGGAAATACTCATCCCCATGCTGAAAATCACGGCAATATATAAAATCGCCGGATCGCCGTAAACCTGAGTAAAACTCCAGCCAATGCCGATTACCACAACTAAAAAACCGGTAAAAAGCAACCAAGTTCTCCGGATATTAGAATCCTTGTGGGTATAAAGATTCTGCATAAAAGAATTTAAAATTTAACTTTAACAGGCTGTTTTTCGGATTCAGATTCCACTTCAAAGAATTTTTCTTCGTGAAATCCGAACGGCTTTGCAACTAAATTAGCCGGGAAAGTATTTACCGAAGTATTCAATGCCATCACAGTGGAATTATAAAATCGGCGCGCTGCCTGGATTTTATTTTCCGTATCAGAAAGCTCGCGCTGAAGTTCTAAAAAATTAGAATTCGCTTTCAAATCTGGGTAATTTTCCGAAACTGCAAATAAAGTCTTTAAAGTATTGGAAAGCTGATTTTCTGCTTTTTCCCGCTCTAAAGGATTGCCTCCGCCAGCCACCGCTGTCCGGGCTCTGGTAACATTTTCCAACACAGATTTTTCGTGCTGCATATATCCTTTTACGGTTTCAACTAAATTCGGAACTAAATCAAACCGGCGCTTCAATTGCACGTCAATATCGGACATTGCTTCTTTCGCCCGATAACGGAGAAGCACCAGGCGGTTATAAGTAAAAATCAGCCATACTGCCGCGGCTCCCAAGACAACAAATAAAATAGTTAATGGTTCCATAGTTAACATTATAATAAAAAACCTCGCTAAATGCGAGGGGGGTTAATTATGCAATGATGGCGGCAAAACTTTAATCGGTTCTGCTAATTTTTTCTCTTCACGTTCCTGTTCTTCTTTAACTCTCATCAGAAAATTCTGCCATAAAACAAAATCTTTCTTATCGCGCACTACCACAACTACCCTTTCCACTTTTAGCCAATCAATACTGCTATAGTCTTTTTCTGTATTTTTTAAATTAAGCGTCGTATAAATATCTTTCTCTTCCAGCAAAATCACTTCTACCCTACTCACCGGCACGGCAATTTTCCAGGATTTATCGCCAAATCTTACCGAATAAAAAACTATCTGACTATTTGATCCGCTGAAATAATCGACCGACCGAAACGGAACGCTGGAAATAGAAACCGGCTCGTCAGCAAAAGAATACTGTAAAGGAATAAATAATCCAAAAACCAAAATGACAGATCTTAATTTCATTGCCCATTATTCTTTAAAAGCACTGATTACACAATACTTCTTAAAAAAATCCCGCGCAAGCGCGGGTGAAATATTTTACTCTAGCCAATTAAATGTCAGCCAGCCCAGAGCATCAAGCTTATCCAAAAATTCCTGAGTTTCTCTTTTATTCTGGAATCTAGCCATTGCCATATTTCTTGCAGTATTTTTATCAACCGGAAGTTTTCCGCGGAGCTGTTTCAATAATTCCAGTTCAGGTCCGGAAAAACTTTTCGCATTCAGCCGATAATCTTCAAACGCTTCATAGGCTAATGGAAAAGAATCTTTAACAATTTTTGCCATCGCTTCTCCAAAAACCCGAATTTCATACTGTGCATGGCCGTCCAGCCGAAGCCGTAAAAAATGCATAAGATTATGAAGGTCGATTTTCCAATACCACTGCGTATAATTCGCAACCGAAAGTCCCATGCGCGCAAGCTCTCTTGTAAGACCGATATCCAAAAGCTTCTTATATCCGGAGTATTGATTCTTATACAAAGTATTTAAAATCTTAAGAACTTTTTCATTCTGCTTAGGAGTCAGCTCTTCGTCACTTCTCCCCTGGCGGTTGCTTTGGGACTGCTTCCGCAACACCGACGCATCGGGCAGATAAAATTCATTGGACATTTCTGAATATCTTCCGGAATATTCATTGACATTGGCAGTGCGGTGGCGGATCCATTGCCGAGCCACGAAAATCGGCATCTTGCAATGAAATTGCAGTTCGCACATTTCAAAAGGAGTAGTATGCGCATGTCGCATCAGATAACGGATTAATCCCTTATCCTCATTGATTTTTTTAGTGCCCTGTCCGTAAGAAACCCGTGCCGCCTGGACAATAGAACTATCGCTTCCCATATATTCAGCTAAATATACAAATCCGTGATCAAGGCACTTAACCGGCCGATGAAGCCATTTTTCCGCTCCGGGATTGCCCGATCTCAAAGTCAAAGATTCTAAATCAGAAATCCGCTCTGGAAGCTCTTCGTCTTTCATTATTTATCGTTATTGAATAGCTGCTTAAAATTTAAACAAAAAAAATCGCCTTGTAAAGGCGAAATTATTCATTCGGCGATTCTTCAATTTTTAATTTATTTTTTGCAATAAGAAGTCCTCCCGGCCCCTGATGGAAAGTCAGAGCTTTTTGCATCACGGCAATAATATCAATATCCAATCTTTTTAATTCAATGCCATTTTTTTGGCACACATCTTCAATATAATCCTTATCCAGCTCGCTTCTATATTCATCTAAATAATATACATGCTTAATGCCAACCGCACTATGCAAATCAAAACATCTGCGGCAAGGACGAATAGTTACAAACGAATATCCGTCTGTTATATCGCTGTTTCTTGAAAAAAGAATTGCATTGTCTTCAGCGTGGGAAGCGCTCATGCAATGCCCGTTAATGATTAAACAGCCAACCTGATCGCACTGCGGAGCTCCAGCTCTGGCGCCATTATAGCCAGTTCCCTTAATCACTTTATTTTTACTGAATAAAGCGCATCCGACGTGCGCACGCGGACAAGTTGATCTACTGGAAGCGGAAAATGCCGCTAAAATTCCAGATTCTTCAAAAGACAATCTCGGAGGATTTTCGAGCATTCTTATTTTATTTTTATGGAACTATCTGTAGGGTAAAATAAAAAATCCGCCTTTGCAAGCGGAAAAGACAAATGATTACTAATCTTTTACAATTTTATAAAAATTATTTTTTGTCATTACTTTAATCGACGTACCCTTAGGAAATTCTATTGAATATTCCCCGGGAATAACCAATGTATGCCTATCAGAAAAATGAATTGATGTTTTGTATGAATTACGAGGGCCGCCATGTGAATTAATTCCCCTGGTAACCATATATTCAACATGCTCAAAAACTCCCCGATCTTTAACTTCCCAAGGACCGCGAGCTTGAAAAATAGACCATCCTGCTATGCCTAACGATAGTACGGCGCAAAATAAATTAACTCCCAAATATCCAAACATGGGAATTAAAACCTTACTTGTAAAAAATGAGGTATTTTCAGATTTTACTTTTAGCCATACCGCCAAAAACGCAAGAATAGTTAAGCTAGAAACCAAAACAAAAACTAAAATAGGTAATACTACCAATACCCAATTCACTGCATCCCAGCTGATTTCCATATTGAATTGTCAATGAATTTAATTCTAGAAAAAATATAAATCAAAAACCCACTTTTGTAAAGCGGGTTTTTGTAATGACTTTTTACTTTCGACTTTGAACTTAATAATCCCCCATTCCACCCGGAGGCATTCCGCCGCCCGGTGGAGTTTTCGGTTCTGGCTTTTCAACTACTGCTGCGCCGATTGTAAGATAAGTTGCCGCTACTGAAACCGCATTCATGAAAGCAGTCCGAGTAACTTTCAGCGGATCAACCACGCCTGCTTTTTTAAGATCATCCAATTTATTTGAATAAGCGTTAAATCCAGTCCAGCCGTCTTTATTATTTTCCAATTCGCCCATTACTTTTTCCGGAGATTCTCCACTATTTTCCACAATTGCGCGAAGCGGAGCAGACAAAGCTCGCTTTAAAATAGTATTTACCGCTTTTGAAACTTCAGAACCGGCTTTAGCATCTTCCAAATTTTTCATTACATTAAAAAGCGCCATGCCTCCTCCGGGAACAATTCCCTCTTCCATTGCGGCGCGAGTTGCCGCAACTGCGTCCTCTACTCTTTGCTTTAATTCTTTTTGCGCAGACTCAGTCGGCGCGCCAACTTTAATCACTGCGACGCCTCCGGTTAACTTACCAAGCCGTTCCTGCAGTTTTTCTTTATCAAAATCCGAATCAGTCTTTTTAAGCTGATTTTTTATTTGAGCCACTCTTTTTTCAATTGCTTCTTTTGATCCTTTTCCGTCAACAATTGTTGTATTGTCTTTATTTGCAACTACTTTATGAGCCTGGCCTAAATCTTCAACGTTTACAGAATCTAATTTCTTTCCCAAATCTTCGGAAATCAAAGTGGCTCCGGTTACCGCGCAAAGATCTTCCAACATTTCTTTCCGGCGGTCTCCAAAACCCGGAGCTTTAACCGCAAGCACGGTAAAAATACCCCGCAATTTATTTACCAATAAAGTCGCAAGCGCTTCTCCCTCCACTTCATCAGCCACAATGACTAATTCTTTTTTGCCGGTTTGGACTAATTTTTCAAGCAAGGGCAATAATTCCTGAATTGAAGAAATTTTCTTATCCGTAACTAAAAAATAAGGATTTTCCAAAACTGATTCCATTCGTTCGCTGTTAGTCACCATATACGGAGAAATGTATCCCCGGTCAAATTGCATACCTTCAACTAATTCATAAGAGTTATTAACTGTATTAGAATCTTCAATCGTGACAACGCCATCCCTACCTACTTTACCCATCACTTCCGCAATTAATTTTCCAATTTCCGGATGCTTAGCGGAAAGCGTGGCGACTTCTTCAATCTTTTTATTATCATTAATCGCTTCGCTCTGTTTTTCCAAGGCTTTTACCACCTTTTCGCTTGCAACTTTCAATTCTTCAGCAAGCTGAATTACATTAAAACCTTTGCCACGGATTGCTTTTTCTCCTTCTTCAATCATGGTATGCGCCAATACAATAGAAGTCGTTGTTCCATCTCCGACATTGTCATTGGTTTTATCCGCGGCTTGTTTGATAAGTTCAGCGCCCAGATTTTCAAATTTATCCTCCAATTCAATTTCTTTTGCAACGGTTACGCCATCAAAAGTTACTTGAGGAGCGCCATAGCCTTTTTCTATCACCACTGCCCGCCCGCGAGGACCCAAAGTCATCCGGACTGCCGCAGCCAAAGTATCAATGCCTTTTTTAAGCGATTCTCTCGCTTTTTCGTTAAAATTAATAAGTTTTGCCATTTTAATTAGCTAATTAGCTTCTTAGCTGTTTAGCTTCTTAGTATTGAATCTAATAAGCTAAAAAGCTAATACCTAAAAAGTTATTCTATTATTGCTAAAATATCCGCTTCCTCCCCGACTAAATACTTTTTGCCGTCGACTTCCAGCTCATCAGGGCCGTATTTTTTAAATAAAACTTTATCGCCTACTTTAACCGACATCGGCACCCGTTTGCCATTTTCGTCCAGCTTTCCCGGACCGACAGCCACTACTTTTCCTCTAATTGGCTTTTCTTTTTCCGCTGTGTCCGGAAGCACAATTCCGGATTTCGTAGTCTTTTCTTCCTCAAGCGGTTCAAGGAAAATACGATCGTTTAATGGTTTTAAATTCATCCCGTTAGAGGCAGGTCGCGGCCTATAAGACCTTAACCATGCCTTAAATTAATTAAAATATTTTTATAATATCCGACTTTTTATTTACTCCCGATAGCGACCGCGGCCTCTAACGGGATTCATTCCTTGATTATAAATACGTATTTTCTATTTTACTCTATTTAGCAGTCTCTAGTCAAGAGTGCCAAATCTAAATTTTAAAACTCCGGAAAACGCCGGCGGGTAACAAAAAAGCCCCCAATGGGCTTTATAAAGGCGTTACTCTCCTCATCGTGCTTCTTAAATCTTTTTCAACAATAGAATAAAGCCGCTCTGATTCATTAGCCAAAAGATTGGTGCGCACGCAAATTAAAAATTTAACTAGGGGGTGCTTTCTTTTATGCTCTTGCAATTTACCATCATATTGCCGCTTATCATTGCTGTTGCAAGTTTTTACTTGAAGAGGCAGAGCAAATCCGCTGGGTAAAAATATTAAAAAATCTATTCCCTCTTCATCCAAGCGATCGCTCTGCCGATTTTGCAAAAATCCGGCAATAAGCCCCTCTTCTTTTAATTTATTTAAAACTTTTCCTACAACATCTTCGGCGGGATTAGCTCCAGACGGCACGATACTCCATCTGTTGAATTTTTAAAGATAATTTTATTATAGAACTAAATGCCTTTTTATTGCAAGAAGTTCTCTATTCGTTTAGTGTCCGGGTGAAATTCCAACTCATTATCGTTATAAATAATTCTCGGCTTATAACCCGCGTTAGTTTTTAAACTATTTTCAATTCTTGCTATTTGAATCTCTTTTAATGCTTTTTCCAGCCAATTAGCCCAAATTCCAAACCACCGCCATTCTAAAAATCGCTTAAATAAGCCTTTCTTTTGGTATTTATATCTATAATCATTCATATACCGCCCTATCCCGTTAGAGGCCGAGGCGAGCTGTTTATCCCGTAGCGAACTGGTATGGGACGAGCCCTCGCTGCCTCTAACGGGACCAGTCCAATCCGCATTAGCATCAAAAAATTTCTGAATTACCGCTGGCTCGCCATATACTGGGACTAAATTCTTATATAAATTTTTCCAATATTCATTATGCGGAGGCGATAAACGATACGCAGCTGGTGTCATAAAATGACTAAAACATATCTTATCTGAAGCAGAATTTTTATGGTCCGTGCCTTTTCGCCTCCAGCCAAGCAATCCAAAAACTAAAATGCAAAATGCCCGGGCAGTAAAAATCCTCCCCTGTCGAACTCCGACAATCACGTCAAAATCTGAATTTTCATTCATATTGCCGTCATACGACGACTGCTCCGCTCTCTGCGTTCGCGGGTTGCCGTCATACGACGACTGCTCCGCTCTCTGCGTTCGCGGGTTGCCGGTTGCAAGCGATCCGGCTGCCAAAATAAAATCCACGAACGGAATAAAATTAAACGGCCAAACCCGCCTTAAAAACTTCCGCCACTTTTGTTGATATATTTCATCTATTGACATAAATATTAATATATGCTATATTTATTTTGTTAGCGTTTCAGGCTGCAGATTGGGACGCTTTCTAAGGTGTAGGCTGTTTTGGGCGGTGCGACGAATCCAAAACAGCTGATTACGGGGAGGGCAACGGATATCGCCCAATGCCACTCCTTGACGCAAGCCTCAGTTATACCGCTAACTGAGGCCTTTTTTTTTATTTAAAATTACAACTTAAGTGAGCTTATGCCTATTTGTCGTACGGCAACTACGGAGCTCCGAAATGCTCGGCTTTCGCAAGGCGAAAATTTCGGAGCGAGAGGTAGGCGGCGTCCCGCGCTGGACGGGACGAACGCCGGTGCCGGTAGGCAAATAGATATAGCGAGCGCAACCTCATTCTTCTTGAGCAATCTCCGGTCTCTCTAAAAGTTCTGACGTAGCATCTATTTTTTCTCCGGTAATTTTTAAAACGTCCTTATCAATTTTCCCAAATTCTTTGCTCGCGTAGTTATAGGCGCTGACAGTCGTAGAAAGATTTTTTCCGATTTTCCCAAAATAATCTTCATAAGTAATCAAATGCTTCCGCAAATTATCAACTTGTTTAATGATATCTTTCGCTTGTTCGGAAATTTTCTGATTGCGGAGGCCCTGCAGAACCGTCTGGAGATATGCTAAAAAAGATGTCGGTGAAACAATAACCACCTTTTTTTGGAAAGCATAAGCAATCAGATTTTTATCTTCGGCACTGCTTCCGACTTTATTAATAAGAAGATCGTAATAAATAGCTTCGGAAGGAATAAACATAAACGCAAAGTCCATCGTATCTTCTTGCGGCTTCACATATTTAGAAGTTTCATCAATCCGCATCTTAATATCGGAAACAAACGCAGCTTCATATTTTTTCTTATCCATAGGTTCGCTCGCAGACGCAAAGCGATTATAGTTTTCCAAACTAAATTTAGAATCAATCGGAATAATCCTTTTATCCACGCGAACAATCGCGTCCACGATTATACCGTCTGCAAACGCATATTGCATCTGATAAGATCCGGGCGGAAGAACATTTTTCAAAACCGTCTCTAAATAATATTCCCCTAAAATTCCCCGCTGTTTTGGATTGGTAAGTATATCCTGAAGTTTTTTGATCTGTTCATTCATCGCAAGCGTTTGGCGGGCGGCTTCGTCTACCCTTGTCAGTTTTTCAGTCACTTCCCCGATCAGCTTGGCGCTTTGTCCGAATTGCTGTTGCATGGCCCGGTTTACCTCGCTGACCGCATGTTTGGATTCATTTGCCGCCTGACTGAGCTTGGAATCTAAAACTTGCTCAATCTTATTCATCTGGCTTTGCAACATTAAAAATGACTGGTCGTCTTTTTGAGGCTCGGATTTTTGATTTTTTAAGGCTAAAAAAAGTGCAACAAAACCGGCGACTATCACTAAAAGCAGAATACCAAAGCTTAAATCCATAGTTTTATTTTATCATAAATACAAATGAAACTCTCTGGACTAAAGTCCGGGGTTTCTTTATATCGCAAGCTTTGCATATCCAGCACTACACCTAGGTGTAGTGCTGGATAAGCCAACTATCCACTGGCTAAAGCCAGTGGATTTAGTAAGGTATTTCGGCATATAAAAATCCCCGGTTTAAACCGGGGATTTTGTTTTTATGGGATACATAAGTTCGTTCAAGCTTTCATCTTAACCTAACTTACCTCTTCATCAATATCCTTAACTTTTTTCTCAATGTATTTTTCCGCTGCCTTTAAATGCTTTTGGATTTTCTCCGCTCGCGTCTTAACTTCATCTTCTCGTTTTTTAATCTCCTGCTCTTTTTTTATTTCTTCCGATTTTTTGGCTGGGAAGGCCCCCCCCCCCTCTAAAATTTCATGATGATTCCCCAAAACTACCTCTTCAATATCTCTTATTTCTTTTTCTATAAATCGCTCCGCAACGTCCAAGTGAGAAAGCAATGTTTTGCGAATATCTTTTTCCTCTCTAGTAAGCTCCCTTGATAACTTTGCTTGCTCAAGTTTATCCAACTGTTCTACCACGTCCCCCTTAAGCGCTTTAAACGCTTTTCGCAATGCCACCTCGCTTTCAACCACTTCCTTATCAACTTTTTTACGGAATGATCTAAATTTATACCAACCGTACATTGAAATAAAAACTAAAAATAATAAAAGGCTTGCAAGAACGATTATAAACGTAACAGCATTAATTAGCGTTGATCCAATTCTAATAATTGCCGCTTCTCTTACGCTAATAATAAATTTCTCCGTAATATCGCTTTTAGCTCCGCCTTCATTTTGAACATCCGCCCAGAATTTATATACCCCCGTACTCGTTCGCTTATCGTAAAGAAAATTAAATTCGCCAGTATCGTCGCTTTTTGCAGTATAAGAAATCGGCTGATCAATATCCTTTTGGATATAAACAGTAATTTTGGAGTTGGGGTAAGTCTTTCCTCCTATAATAAGCGTATCGCCAGAACTAAGCTGCCTGGGATAATCAATAATTTCTGGTTTTGCAAGACCAGTAATAGTAATGCCCTTCGTTGCCTCTAAAAATTTATCCGCGCTATAATAAGCTCTGGCTACAATAGTATGTTTTCCCAAATCAAGCAGTTCCGAAATAATATAAATGCTAGTTCCCTCATCTTTCCAAAATTTAAAATCTCGGTTGTCAACTTTAATCTCATAATGGTCTACAGCTGTTTTTAAATTTTGAACTTCTAACTTAACACGCGGCCGCGGATTGGTGGTTTCCACGCCGTCAGGGAAAGAAATAATAAATCTAACATCTGGCTCTGGTAGCCGCGGCGCCACTACTGCCGCTTCAATAAGATAACGGCCATTGCCAAGCTGGCTTAAAATATTGGTGCCCCGCCCGTCATTAGCCAACACTGACGCGCTCGTCAAAGAAACCGTAGCTGAACCTTCAGCTTTAGCCTTAAAAGTAATCTGGAGCACCCGCCCGGCAGAACCTATAAAACCAGGATTTAAAACCACCCCTTCAAAATTTACCCTGCCAGTGGAATTATTAAAGGTCGGATCTTGCACCCATAAACCGATAATAGATCCTACTTTAGAAACGCCGATTACCGACAAATTTTCCGGCGGGAAAGTAAGAACTCCCTGCACGGCATTCATCGCCTGATCGGCGCTGGAAACATTGATATTGACATTAAAAGTCTGGCTGGAACCAATACTGTCAGAAGACGGAGTGAGATAAAGCGTGGCTGCCTCGGCTACTAGAGGCAATACACTAATAAACACTAATATAAAACTACTAGCCACTAAAATTTTAGCGGTGTTTCGTGCCTGTATTGGCGGTCTTTTGTGTATGCGAAGCAACATTTTCTATTTAATTATACCATATTTCCTCTATAGACCCCTCCATTTTCTAAAGACAACTACCAGTAAGATCAGAAGCACGACTACTATATAATAGGTGGCCGGTTGCTTATACCACGGCTTATACGACAAGGGGTATACTTTCTCAATTCTTTCATTCCCCTGCCGATCAACCGCTTTTATAAAGATATAGCTTTCCCGCGTCTGGTCCTTTAATAAATACGGGCTTTCTGCTAAAATCCATTTTCCATTTTCCGTTTTATTTTTTACGGTTTCCTGTACCTCATAACGATCAATCCCCGATTGCTTATCCTGAGTGGCAAAAACTAAAAAATATTTTCCCTCAAAAATGTTTGTATCTTGAACCACCGCCGGCTCAAAACTTTCTGGAAGATAATTATCGCTTTCTTGCAAGGGAACATTTTCTTTTTGCCCGGTGATTTTAATTTTAAATCCTCGGGCAGAAACCGTCGATTCAGTTCCCAAGCCATCGTTCAAAAAAATTTTCGGATTAGCGCCAAACCGAATTTCCGTAATACCCGGCGTTAAAGTTTTAAAATCCAATATCCCCATCAATCCCTTCTGCCAGTTAAATCCGTTCGGCATAATACCTTTTAAAGTTAATAATCCTTTTTCTAAATCCGGCCTTTCCACCCAAAATTGCACAATAGAACCGGCATCCTTAAAACCAACAGGTTCTAAAAAGTTCTTGTTATAAATAACCTCTAATTCCGCCGCATTTAAATTTTGTCCGTCTGCATCTAATAAAATTTCCACCGGCATAATCTGACCAACGCCAACTTCACTCCCTAAATCAGATTCCAAATACAAATCCGTAGCTAAAACTAAATTTACCGAAACTAAAAGATAGGAACTTAGAAAAATGGATAATAATTTTGATTTATTCATATTTACCCCGTCCAATTAAAAGCTAAAATACTGAAATCTATAATATCAATTTTACCATCTAGGAAAAGATTTGCATCTACACTTGCTTTCGCCGCATCAATTAAAGTTCGTTTGTACCAAAAAGCCGTAATAGAAAAATCCACTAAATTCACCCGGCAATCGTTATTGACGTCGCCTTTTTCCGGACACTTCTTAAAACCTTTAGGAATAGAAAGCTGGCTGACTTTAAACCCTACTGCTTTGCCGAAAGTAGAAATCTCATTAAGAATTGCTGATTTGGACTTGGCAAAGTGATCGCCAAAATCAAGCTGTGCTGTGTTAAAATTGTAAAGATAGGCGCCGTCTTTATCAGCTGTTGTTGAGGCCAAAATAACCTGTTCGGAGTTTACAGAAAGAGTTATAGCGGCTCCGGGCGTACTAAATCCGAAAAGTTTGACATTTTCGCCTTGTTTCACCTCGGTTTTATCTGCATCAAGAGTAGGAGCAATAAAAATGCCAGCGATATTGGAAGTGCCTCCGCCAACCACCGCAACTGGAAACGTCAAATTAGCAGACCGGATTCCCTTAGCATCCTCGGAATAAACAGTGAAAATATACGACCCAGGAGAAATGCCGGTTATGGTCTTGCCAAACCGCGCCTCTGAACTAGCTAATACTGTTCCTGCCACTTGCGCATCCTTCAAAAAGGTAACTTCCCGACCGGGGTAAGACCTCCCTTGAAAAAAAACTGTGCCAGTGAGTGGCGCAGCTACGCTTCCTCCCCCACCCCCACCGCCACCGCCGCCTCCGCCAGCGCCGGCCCCACTGTCAGTATTAGTAGTAGCTGGGGGTGTAGTAGCTGGAGCTGTTGGCGCGGCGGAAACTTGAGAAGAAGTTGCAAGATAATTTCCAAATGCGTCTTTTGGAATAATAATAAAATAATAAGTAGTTCCGGCAGTCAAGCTAGTTACGGTTTTAGTTCTGACGCTAGCATCGCTAACGGCGGTATAACTATATGGGCCGCCAGTGACCGTTGACTGGCCATAACTATAGCCGCTGACTGTCCAGCCTAAAAATCCTTCCGAAGCAGTCCAAGAAAGCGCTACTTGCTGGGTTCCGGCAGTTGCGGTTACCACTGGTGTGGAAACCTGAGGATAAAACAAAAATCCGGAATTAACATTAAAACTAGAAGTTATGGAGCTTGTTCCTATGGCAATTTGGCTGATTAATCCAGTTAATTTATAGGTATCTGAACTTGAATAACCTCCGGGCTGGATAACTGGATTTGAAACTTTAAAATTAGTGCTGGAAAACTCTTGGGCAAATATAATAACCGGCAAAAAAAGCAATAAACCAATTATTAATCGTTTAAATAGATTCTTCGAACCCATAGCTCTATTTTACAACAAAATAAAAATCTCTTCAGGGGCGAAGAGATTTTTGTTTCTTATTTAGGATTCGCCGCCCGATAATCGTTAATCGCCCTGACTACTTGTGAATCCGGCTTTAAATCCTCAATAAAAAGAATTTGATCTCGATTAATTTCCATCCTATCTGCTGGCCCATGGAGCTCATCCCCTAATTTCACTAAATTAACATTTGGATTCGGCTGACTCGGCTGAAGGGGCTGGGTAACCCGCAAATAATAAATATCAGTCAAAACCGGGTATTGATCATCTTTATCAGAAAGTTTTCCAAAATAAACCTGATTATTAGTGAGAAAAACTGCTTGATAGGTGTCGGCCGAAGATTGTCCAGGCAACCACCCCATCCTCCAGGCAACGCCAGCTAAAACTAATACCACAACCACTCCGCCAACTGCCAACTTTTTATTTGAATTATTATTTAATGTTTCTTCCATATGCTTACGCTATATCGATGCTAATATACTAATTGATACTAATGATACTAATTAATTTTTATTCGTATACTTAGTACGCATTCGTATATTGGTATCACGTTATTTTTCAACCTTATGAATTATATTATAACCTAATTGCTGATTAAAATGCCAGAGAATCCAGCAAATCTCTCGCATCTTGACGCTCGGGATTTATTTTTAATGATTTCCGCAATACTTCTTTAGCTTTATCTAATTGATTGGTTCGAGTGTAAGCCTCGCCGAGCAAGCTATACGCTTCCGCAGTTTTATACCCTTCAACAATTGCCCGTTCTAAAAAACCCACAGCAGACCGATCGCCTTTTTCCGTCTTATAACTTAATGCCATCTGCCCCATAACCATCCACGCCTTGCCTTGGTGGGGCCATTTTCTGACGACTTTTAAAAATTGGTTTCCAGCTAAATCATCCCTGCCCATTAAATTAAAAAGGTCAGCGGCAGCAATTTGATCATTGCGATCCGAAGAATTTGCGAGGTGCTCCAGCCGCCCGCCGATATTTTCCCGGGTAATCTGAAATTTTTTAATTACTTCCTGATTTTCAGCAATATTTCTCACTAAAATCACCGCAAAGGGGTCGGCGTAAACAAAAGCCCAATCCGGATCTTTTATTCTTTCCCACAAAAAAGAACGATGGCTGGACGAAGCGTCGTAATGATAGGTATAAATTACGTTAAAATCATATTTAGCCAAAGCTTCCTGCCATTTGTTCTTATCTGTAAGCATGGAAACATAAGCCTTTCCAAAAGAGGCGGAATAGGCGTCCGCAAACCGGTTATCAAAAAAAACTTTTTCTTTCGGATAAAGATAATAAATCAAGTAACTGCCGATATCAGCGTTATTGAAAATCGGTCCCTTAAGTCCTTGTTCTTTAAAAAACGCCGCCGACTTATCCTCGTAAGGAGCAAGCCCGATGCCAAATTCTTTATATTTAGTTAACGCTCCCCAGCCGGGAAAAATCAGCAAAAAAATCAATCCGGCAAAACCGACGGCTAAAATTTTTCTGAAAGGATACAGCCGGTCTTTTAACCGCAAAAACTCGTTTTGAAAATTAGCCGGGGCCGCGAGCAAAAAAATTATGCCGAAAAAAGATATGCCCCGGAGAATAATAAAACTGAGTGCGATAGTAGCAACACTCGCCAGAAAATAAAAGATTGGCTTGCCCTGAGCGGAGCCGAGGGGTTTTCTCCTAAATCCGACAATAAAACTTAGCCCTAATAAAATAGCAGCTGGCAAGAAAATTATAAAAGAAACATATTCCGAGATCGCCACTCCTTTGATAAAACCAAGCAAGGGTTGGAATTCATCAATAGGAATAGGAAAATCTTGGCCAGGATAACGATAAAAAACGCCCTCGGCCCCGCGCGGATTTATAAAAGAAACCAAAATCAAAGTAAAAAGAAGAATAGCTAGTTTTTTTATAAGCGGATTATCTTTAAGATTTTTATAATTTAATATAATTTTCTCAATCAAAAATCCGGCAATCAGCATTATCCCGATACTAAAAAACACATGCAGATTCACCCACAAAAGCTGAAGCGGGACAAGCCACCAAATCCTGCTTTGTTCCGGATGTTCCTCCAAATCAATGAGTAAATAAAGATAGACACTAATTAATAAATAACTGAAAATTTCCGGCCGGGGATCAGTCCGCGAGTTTAAAAGCATAATTGTCGGCAAAGAAAAAAGCGCGACCAACCAGAAATCCGCTTTTTTAAGCGCGACTTTAAAAAGCAGAGAAAAAGCGGAAAGGAGAACAGCGATCTTAAAAATTACCAAGCCACTCCAGCCAGCCGCTGAATCAACAAGGTAAAAAACCACTCCAGAAAGCCAGTGGTGATTATAATATTTTTGCTCTGGCTCGGAGTAAGAAAAAGTGTTTTTGTATAAAATATCAAAATTTCCACGCAAAACCATCTCGCCAATTTTAATCTGGCGAGGTAAATCTTTTGCCTCCGGCAATTTAATGGTGTGCGCCAAAAGCGAACCATAAAAAATGAGCAGTAAAACAAAAACTAAAATTTTAACTGGTGGCAACTTCATCACTTTTAAATTTCTAAAAACTGCCAAGTTTGCATAATACTGGATAACCAAGAATCCAATTCCCGATAAGTGGTCACTTCATAGAGAAAACTGTTTTTAATAAACCACACTTCCCGCATGTCACCCATGGCGGCATTCTTGCTATAAAACATCATCGCCTTTGTGCCATCAATTAAAATTTCAACTGGATTTTCCATAACCCCCGACGGCAGATCCTTTTTAAATTGTTCTGGGGTAATGTGATCTTCTGCGTATGGCACAATAAAAATCTGAAATCCCCTTCCGGTTTTCGCATTATCAAAAGTAATTGTGGTATCACTCCCCCCCGCATATTCTTTTATTTTTAAATCATCCGGATAAAAAAAGAAAAAACGGAAAATTGGGCTTTTGTATGGCCACATCCCCGGCGGCACGCTTAATTCTAAAGATGAAGTTACTGAAACTGTTTTATCTTGATTAATTATTGGAGCAAAGATAGAAAAATAAAAAAGTAGCCAAAGCGCGATAATGCCAATAACCGTTATAGCAACATATTTCATATATTATTAAATCTTACGAAGTCTCACTTCGTAAGATTGTCCAAAAAACAAACATAAAATTAAAAGGGGAATCAGGCCGATACAGTAGTCGCACTCCGCCGAGCAGACGAACTCCGCCTAAAAGCCGGATACTGCGCGCTGAAGGCTCAACCGACGGTATATAAGTAATCACAATAAGGCCACTGCTGCCAGGACCGCTGGTGTTAGTTCCGTCACAACCGCCTCCGCCGCCGCCATAAACGCCGCCGTTGTTGCCGGCGGCAACGCAGCCGTTCCCGCTTCCGCCTCCGCCGCCGCCAGCGCCAATGCCTTTGCCATAAGCAGGCGATGAAGTGGCAAAACTCCATTCCCAGCCGTCTCCGCCTTTGCCACCTTCCCCGGCATCCCCGCCTCCGCCGCCGCCAGCTCCGGAGCTAGTGGCATTGCCTCCGTTACCGCCAGCGCCAGTGCCACTGGAGCCGCCGCCTGCCAACCAATAGTTTTGCCCGCCATTGCCGCCCACCCCAATTGCCGCGTTAACTCCGACAGTAGAAAGCCCGCCGCCAGCGCCTCCGCCGCCTCCTCCGCCTCCATTGGTATTTCCAATTGCCGCGCCCCCATTTCTCCCTGCGCCATAAGGGCCAGCCGCGCCTCCGCCGCCGCCGCCATTATCCCCGGTACCATTACCAGCGCCGCCAGAGCCGCCGGTAAAAGTTATACTGCCAACGCCTGCTGAACCGCCAGCGCCGCCAGTGGCGCCGCTTCCTAGTGCCCCGCCATTGCCGCAAACTGAAACCGTATCCGCACAAGTGCCGGCAGTTCCGGCAGTCCGATTAAAAAAAGTATCACCGCCATTGGCGCCACTAGCGCCGCCAGTACCAACTTGAACAGTGACGCTGCCAGAAAGCCCTGCCACATTACTAATCGTCGCATACTCGCCACCCCCGCCGCCGCCATTTCCAGCAGTAGTATGAGAAGCGCCTCCCCCGCCGCCGCCAATAGCTTCAATAGTATTTACATCCGACCAATCTGCAGGAATAGTAAAGGATGTGCCTTGAGCAGTGGTCAAATAAACTCTCTGGAAAGCGCCAGCTCCTGCCGGATATAAAAGCTCTACAATGCACAAAATCGCAATTATTTTTTTATTTATAATATCCATAATTTATATCATCTGGATTTTATTTCTTCCCATACTGCTTGCGATATTTGGCTGATAACTCCGGATAAATCTTCAAAATTTTTTCCCCGCGACATAACGCATAATAAATAAGGATTTCCGGGAAAATAAATAATGCCGCAGTCATGAAGCTGTTTTCGGCCGTCGCTAAACCAGCGTTCGCCGAATTTACGGGCAATGGGGATATTCTTTGGGACCCCTCCTCTTAATCCGCCGGCATAATCCGCGTAAGAAAGATACTTCAGCGCTTTTTCCGACAATTCATTGGAGAGATAGGATGCGTTAAACAAAAGCCGGAAAATGGACGCATAAGTTTTTACCGAAAGATTGGCAAGCGCGATATCCTCTCCGGGATCTATCATTCCTAATTTAGTATACGTCTGGGAAAGAAGATCTGCGTCAAGCGATAAAATTTTTAAATATTCGGATAATAAATCATATGAGCGGTTATCGGAATAAGCGGCCATTCTGAAGATTAATTCATCAATCGCGTAGGGTTTGTTTATTTCCAGTATTTTTTCAGAAGCGATGGTTTGCTCATTTTCCAGCGCTTTGGAAGCGCTGCTGTAAATAAGCTCCTTTTGAAGAAGCGCCGGGTCATCTTCCGCGAGTTTAAAATAAGTAAGCATAACTGGAACTTTTAAAAGGCTGGCTGGAATAAAATTCTCTTTTTCATTGATGCCGAAAGTCGGGCCATTTTCAAGATCGCGGAAAAAAACTGCCACATTATCTACTTTTCCTTCAGCTTTCAGATTTGCGATTTCACTGCTAAGTTTGGTTTTAAACTGAATATACCCTGCTTTGCTGATAACCGGCCTTTCTGAACACTCCAGGGCCTGATTCAAAAATATATAATCGCATTTTGAATTCCCGCTAGCCAAATAAAAAAACCATCCGGCAAGCAGCATTGCCATAGCTACAAAAAAAACTAACAATGGTTTTCTGAACTTAATTTTTTTCATTTCACAATTCAGTTATAAAAGCAGTTTCGGTTGTAGTCGTAGCCACAGTTGTTTGTTGCGGATCAAAGACCTTAAGAACCCTTGTTGCGGTTCCCATATTCCCCGCCTGATCCGTAGAGCTATATATAATAGTATGTTCACCGGCTATGGAGGTATCAATGACTGTTTGCGGCAAATCTCGGCCGCCATTCGGAGTTTCCACGCCGTCTACCTTGTAATAAATACCCAAATTATCATTTATATTATCAGTTACAGTTGCGCCCGGATCACTCCAAGCAGTGCCGATTTCAATTTCAATGGTAGTAGAGCCAATTAAAGTAATTACCGGTGGTTCTGTATCAATGATTGGCGTAGAAGAAGCGATTATTGGAGCGGGCGCAGGCGCTGGGGCGGGGGCAGGCGCTAATATTGGCGCCACTACACTTGGTTGGTTTGCCAGCTGGAGCAATTTACGAATATCATCTTTAGTTAAACATTGATCATCCACGCAAATCTTTTCTTTGGCTCGGAAAGTATTGGCAAATAAATCGCCAATGCCATTAGCCGCATCCGCCAGCCAAATTTTTATCCTTTCAAAAAGATTCTGGAAAAAGCTCGCGGCAAAAGACTGCGATTCTGGAGTTGAAGAAGCCGTTGTGGAAGCAATTGTCTCAACGCGGAGATTTAGCTCTTGAACCCCCTTGGTAAGAATTGCGGTGATATTCTCATATCGCACCGTATCCGGCAAGCCAAGCGAGTCAAGAGTAATCAAGCGAGGATCAATTTGCTGCACCTCTTCGGCAATGAAACCGACAAACTGTTTAGTCCAATTCGGATCATTAGCAAAATTCCCGCCCAAAAATTCCGGCGTATAATTGAAAGAAACAGGATTAAGCGCCATCACTTCGGCAAGACCATTAGCAGTTTGAAGCGTCTCAATATTCTGCTTAAAACGAAGAGAAGAGGCCGCGGAACAAGTATTGCCGATCCTGAAAAGCACTTCATTAGTATTCCCGATACACAAAGAATTTAAAGCAGTAGATGTTGAATTAAGTCCGGCAAAAGCAACGGCGCCATTAACCGAAAGCGGCCGCCACGGAGAAGTGGTGCCAAAACCGGCGTACGACGCGAAGACAATATTATTATTGCCGCTGCCAAACGTCATTGTTGAAGTTCCTACGTTTCCATTGCCCTCCATATATATAGTAGTGCTCGCGGCAAATCGCAGATTGGTAATTGTCCCGGTGGCGCCAATAACAACATCTGAACCCGTTCTTCCAATAACTACCTGCTCTCTTCCGCTGGTTGTATCAATATATAAAAGCGGGGTGGCAGCTGTAGAGGTAGCAATAGTCCAAGCATATCTGACGTTATCTTTTATTGTTGAAGTTGCACTACTCAAATAATTAATGCCATTACCACTAAGCGTCACAGTACTAGAAGCATAAAAATTACCAGATACATTTAAATTAGAACTAAAGGTAGAAGAAGCATAAATTATAATCCCATCAGTAGCAGTCAATGGAGTGAGATAAACTCCTCCGTCAGTCCAGTTAGAACTTCCACCTCCTCCGCCAACGCAAGTTCCTCGGATAGAGAAACAGCCGTTAGCCAGATCAAAGCCGTTGGCAGCGGTGGAAGTGGAAAGAACGCCGGTAAGGGCGAGATAGGTTGATTGCAATCCTCCGGTGAAAGTGGAAGTGGAAGTATTAGTGACAACTAAATTAGTAATGGTAGTCGTGCCTCCGGAAATAGTTGAGGAAGCATTGAAAACTCCGCTAACTAATAACGGTCCGGCTACGGTGGAAGAAGCCTGGGAAATAAAGCCGTTGCCGATGGTTAGTTGTCCGGTAGTGGAAGCGTTAGCCAAACTGGTATTTCCGGAAACTGTAAGGGAAGTCAAAGTTCCAACGCTGGTTAATGAAGATCCAGTAACC
>JAUSKT010000013.1 GCA_030646915.1 bacterium | reverse complement strand
AAAATTCCTGTAATTGTTTTACATCGTCCCCAGTGGCTCCCTGTACTAAAGCTCTGTTAAATTTGAGTTCTAGTTTTACGGATTGCACTTCGGTTTGGAGATCCGCTATCTGCGCCTGCAGCGATTGTATTTGCGCTTGAAGTTGTTTGATTAAAATTTGCAAATCAGCTGTTGATACCGCTGTTTGCGCGAATGAGACCAGGGGGAATATTAGAACCAGAACGAGTAAATATTTTTTCATAATTTAAGTATATCATTACCTCCATTTATTAAGATGCGAGGAATCAAACACACCTCGGTCTAGAACTGATGCAAGGGGGTCCCTCGATACTCGTTGACTGGTGCTGCCGGGAGTTCACTCGAACTAACCGTAGTTTTAGCTTTAAAATATTGTAATTTTTCTCAAAAACCAGTTCGATTCCTAGACGGGTTATTTAAGAATATTAAAAAAATCCTTTTGCAATTAAACCTAAAATAAAAATCCCTATAAAATTTAATAAAAATGAAATTGGGATAAATAACTGAGTTTTCATTTTAGAAAGGCCCATCATCGCAAGTCCGATTTCGTCCGGTAATGGAGAAGCAACTATCAACGCTCCAATAAATGGGATTAACCAATGAAAGAGTTTTAATTTGAAAATTGAGACTAATCTTTCCTGTTTGGTTTTATCAATAAGCCATTTAATATCCTTAGCAAGATTATCTTTAATAAAATGAAAAATTAGTAAATCTCCAATTAAGGCTCCGATTCCGCCGAAAAATGCCACCTCTAATATAGAATTTGATTTAATAATTTCTATCAATACCACTATTGCTGGAGCGGCGGTAAAAATGGAAACAAAAAATATCCCGGCAAGAAAACTCCCTAAAAATCTTGATTCTTGTGTTGCGGTAAGTATCTCATTCAAAGCCCCTGTTTTAGCAAGCATTATCGCAATCAAAATACTTAAAATAACTATTCCAAAGTCTCGAATTATATTATTCTGGCTGTCCATAAATTTAAAACTTTTTCGATTCCCGGATAGGTGATGGGTCTCGGTATCGAAAAATCTGCAAAATTTGTACGGGACCCGGTCCCTCGATACTCGCTGACTGGTGCTGGGGGACAGGGATTCGAACCCCGATAAACGGCTCCAAAGGCCGCTGTCCTACCGTTAGACGATCCCCCAATATTAATATTTTAAGGCATTTTTTTTAAAAAGTAAATTTTATAAAATTGACATTTATATATTTTTAGCATATAATATAAAAGTTCTTTTAAAGGAGACATATGCAATGGCTCAGAAAAGGGTGCTTTTTCTTGATATAGAGGGAGTGCTGGTAAATCGTGCTTCAATCCTTGCCTGGGATCCGTATAGATTTTTTGATTCTCCGACAGTAGTCTTGTTAAAAAATGTTGTAGAAAAATGCCAGTTGGAATTAGTAATATCGTCGGATTGGAGAAAAAAATCCGATTGGTTATTAGAGATTCAGATATGTTTTAGAAAGGCTGGCTGGAGAAATCCGCCAATTATTGGCAAAACTGGAATATCGCATTGCAGAGGAGAGGAAATTCAAAATTGGCTTAAAGAAAATCCAGTTGAAGCATTTGCGATTCTTGACGATACTATGTTTGGCATATACGCACAGCAAGAACCAAGATTTGTTCAATGTGATACAGAACTGGGATTAACAGAAGCAGAAGCCACTGAACTTATTAAACTTTTCAGTTCTTAAGCCCGCTCACTTATAGTGAAGCGGGTTTTATTTTTTTAATATTGTAGTAGACTTTTAGATAATTTTAGACTAAAATTTTAATTATGAATTTAAAGCTAGGATTATTGGTTGCAGCAGTCGCATCTTTAGTTTTGGGAGCAGCTGTTGTTATAACGGTTAATTTTTCGGTTGGAAATTTTATATCGCAAGTTTCTGCTGAATTATCCAAGCCCTGGATAGAAGTAATGTCTCCGGGAGTTTTTGAGCTTGAAAAAGATCAACAAACTTTAAAAAGAGAATTAAAAACAGGGGATGAGATAGGCGCGCGCGCAGTCATTAAGTCAGATAAAACCGGATTAGGAAACATATATTTTCCGGACGGTTCGGTTGCCAGATTGGACGCTAATTCCGTTATTATAGTTGAGGCCGGCAGTTTTAATCCGAAAACAGAAACGCTGGTTGTTAAATTGAAATTAGTTTCAGGCCGGGTTTGGTCTAAAATTATCGCCCTTGCAACGCCGGATTCTTCTTGGGAAGTGAAAACTTCCAATGCGGTAGCTACGGTCCGAGGAACTGCTTTTGGAATCACGCTTTCGCAGTGCAAATCTAGAGTATTGGTATCCGAGCATATCGTTGCTGTTAATTTGCTGGATTCAAATTCTCAGCAATCAGATAAGCCAGTTCTAGTTCCGCAGGATAATTATCTTGATTTAACGTATTCGGATGAATGCGGCAGTCTACCGGTTAAATCAGTAGATGAAGCGGTGGTGAAACCAGTGACCCCGGAAATTAAAAATGAGGCTTGGGTTCAAAAATCAGAAGCTGCTGACCAAATAATTAACCAGCAGATTGCAGAATTAAAATCCTCTGGTTTGGATGAAAAATCAGTAAGAGAGGAATTCCGGAAATCAGTCCAAGAAAAATTTATTGATAAAATCCAAGAACGAAAAGCAAAAAATGCTCCACTAGCATTATTAATTAATTTTTTAAAAAAGGAAGAGCCTGCCGAAGAACAGCCAATTAATCAGGCAGAACCGAAAATTGTTGCAAACTCAGAACTAGCGATAGTGCCAGATCCGGCACCAAGAGCAATCGAGCCTTCTCCAGTAATTGAACCGACCGCAATTAATGAAGTCGCGATTGTTAGCCCAGCATTAGCAGTTGTTCTTCAATTTGACCCTTTTGCTTCAACTGCCAGCGGCGGAGTAGGTGGCGGAGGATTCAGCGGAGTAGGACAGGGCGAAACTACTAATCAACCCCCGATAGCTGAATCTCAATCTGTTTCTATAGATGAAGATGTCCCGGTTACTATTATTCTGAAAGCTTCGGATAGGGATGGCGATAAATTAAACTATATTTTAATCCAAAAAACTGCCAGCGGCACTTTAAGCGAAATCACTGGCAATGAAATAATTTATACCCCGAATCCGGATTACAACGGCAAAGACTCTTTCATGTTTAAAGCCACTGACGGCAATTTGGAAAGTGAGACCGCGGTTGTTTCCATTACAGTAACAGCAGTCAATGACGCGCCAACTGCCGATTCCCAAAGCCTGACCATTAATGAAGATGAATCAGTTATAATTGCCCTGAGCGGCAGCGATAAAGATAGTAATATTTTAAATTACTCTGTTGTCGCCAGTTCAACTAACGGCGATTTGGTTTTAGCCGGGAATCTGGCGACCTACACTCCTAATGCCAATTACTACGGCTCTGATTCATTTATTTTTAAAGTGAATGATGGCTTCACCGATAGCACCACCACTGTTTATTTAACGATTAATCCGGTTAATGACGCGCTAATTGCCGACAGCCAATCTGTATCTTTAAATCAAGGCGAATCAGCCGACATCACGCTTTCCGGAAGCGATGCTGAGGGCGATGAATTAGTTTTTTCTTTGGGAACCGCTATTCCTAGTTATGGCATGTTAAGTGAAATTTTTGACGGCAATCAAGTGACTTATACTCCGAATGAAAATTATTTTGGGGCAGATGAATTTATTTTTCAAGTTTCTGATGGGGCGAATACTGCAACCGCAACCGTTAATTTAGTGGTTAATGGTTTGCCGTCCGCCGAATCGCAAACCGTGATTTTACATCCTGATTCTGTTAATGCCACTATCTCGCTTTCGGGAAGCGATCCGGAAAATGATTCGCTTGTTTATTCAATAGATGAACAGCCATATGGAACTTTAAGCGAAGTTATTGGCAATGAAGTAGTTTATACGTTCGATCCGGATTCAGACGAAATAGAGGACAGTTTTAGTTTTAAGGTTAATGACGGCAAGGTGGACAGCGAGACCGCTTGGGTTACTGTACTTATAAATAACCAGCCAATTACTGCCAGCCAATCCACTTCTTTATTGCGAGATTCTTCTGCCACTATCACTTTTGACGCGAGCGATGCGGACGGCGATTACTTAACTTATATTCTTGTCTCTAACGCCAGCCATGGAGTTTTGAGCGAAATTTCAGGCAATGAAGTGATTTATACTCCTGAGCTGGGTTTTGTTGGCGAAGATTCGTTTACCATAAAAGCCAATGACGGGCTTGAGGATAGTGAGCCGGTAGAGATTTTGATTTTGGTCGTTGCTAATATGGATGATATGCCGCCAGTAGAAGATATTGTTATTAACAATGCTCCCGCAGCGGATGATCTGACAATTTCTTTAAATGAAGATGAGTCTTTAGATATTGAATTATCCGGCAGTGATCCAGAAAATGATCCGCTTGAATTTATAATTGTCAGCTGGCCGACAAATGGCGCCATAAATGATTTAGACGGCGAAGAAATGGTTTATGTTCCGAATTTAAATTTTAACGGCAGCGACTCTTTTACTTTTAAAGTTAATGATGGGCAATCAGATAGCAATGTTGCTGTTGTAGTTATTACTATTAATCCAGTGCCAGACCCCGCCAGTTTATCGGTAGTTACTGATATTGATCTTAAGCGGGTTAGTCTTACTGAGGGGGATTTAGTCGGTTTTACGGCTATGTTGGATATGGATGATGGAAGCCAGATAGATGTTACTGCGGAAGCGATTTGGGAAGTAATGGTTGACGTAGGATCAATTGAAGGAGGAAATTTTGTCGGCCAGCTGACTAACAGCCATTCCAATGCCAACCAAGCCACTGGTTATGTTCAGGCAACTTGGATCAGTGTTGAGGGAGAGATATTTATCGCGCAAAGCGAAACTTTTACAGTCAAAAAAGCTCCGGGCGGCGGGGGCGGAGGACAAGGAGGCGGTCACCCAAAGTAATCATTTTTATTAAATGAAAGCGGAAAAGTTATACCCATTTCTTATTGTTTTATTAGTTGGCTTATTAGTAAGCCTTTCTTTTTATGCCGGACTTTTTTCCGGATTGGAAAATTTTTTTGAAGACCTGTTTTTTTCTTCAAAGCCTGTCCATCCGGATATAGTCATTATTGCGATTGACAGCGAATCAATTAATAAAATCGGGCAATGGCCGTGGCCGAGGGCGGTTTTCGGCAAAGCGCTTTTAGAAATTGAAAAAGCTACGCCAAAATCCGTCGGCATCGACGTTATTTTTGCCGAACCTTCGCGCTTCGGGCAAGCCGATGATTCAGCTTTAGCAAGGGCGCTAAGCCAGCTTTCTTTTCTGGTAGCTATGCCAGTGGAAGCAGAACCGCTGATTTTAAGTAAAAATAATCCTCCTCGGGCTGGAAATTTTTTAAAAACTTTGCCAATTTTAGCTAATGCTAAAAATGTTATTTTAAGCCACGTTAATCTGATTTTAGATGATGACGGAGTTGCGAGGCGTTTGCCATTGAAAGTAGGGGAATTTAACGCGATGTCTTATGAAACCGCGAAACAATCAGGATTGAAAATTCCTAATGAAGAAAAGCTGGATCTTATCAGCCGGATTGTTTTTTCCGGACCAACCGGATCAATCCGAAAAATCCCGTTCTGGCGGGTATTGGAAGGAGAAACAAAAGAACTTTTAAAAGATAAAGTTATTTTAATCGGCGCCACTTCGCCGGATTTGCACGATGAAAAGCCGACTCCATTTTCTAAGGGCACGCAGATGCCGGGCGTGGAAATTCAGGCGAATATTATGAATATGCTTTTATCTGGTTATCGGCTCGCGCCTCTTAGTGCGCCCCTAACCATGGCTTGGATATTTGCTGCTGCTTTGATAGCCGAATTGATTTTCTTATTTTTCCGCGGAGCTTTTCTTCCACTTGCTGTTAATTTAGTTGTAGGGTTGGCATATCTTATCACTATTTTTATTCTTTTTGATTTTGGAATAGCGGTAAATTTTGTGCATATTAATTTCGCCTGGTTTGGCGCGACAGCCGGGCTTCTGGCGTTCCGATATTTCACTTCAGAAAAAGGGCGGAAGGAAATCCAGCAGATTTTTTCCAAATATGTTTCAAAAGAAGTTTTGGAAGATATTTTAAAAAATCCTGATAAGGTCAAGCTTGGCGGAGAAGTCCGGGAAGTTACGGTATTTTTCTCGGACATAAAAGGATTTACTACACTTTCGGAAAAAATGTCTCCGCAAGAATTGGTCGGAGTGTTAAATGAATATTTTACCTTGATGACTGGGGAAGTTTTGAAGTACGGCGGCGTGCTGGATAAATATATCGGAGACGCGATTATGGCTTTTTGGGGAGCGCCGATTGATGATGAAAATCAGGCGGATAACGCTTTGAAGGCGGGTTTAGGCATGATTAAAAAATTGGAGATTTTAAA
>JAUSKT010000012.1 GCA_030646915.1 bacterium | reverse complement strand
AATAAAGCCACTTTTAAAAAGCCTGGATATTTTAGACGATTTTATTCCCGCGGAAATATTAAAAGAACAAAAATTTCCTGACATTAACTTGGCTTTAAAAAGAATTCACTTCCCATTAAAACTAGTTGATGCGGAATTAGCAAAAAAAAGATTTGCTTTTGAAAATTTATTTTTATTGCAACTGAATAATCTAAAAATTAAATCTCAGCTGGCCATAAAAAAAGCGGATGCGATTTCTACGGATAAAAATTACCTGCAGGAATTAATCAGCCAGCTCCCCTTCCAATTAACCGGATCACAAAAAGAAAGTTTGAAAGAAATTATTGAGGATCTGCAAAAACCCCACCCGATGAATCGGCTACTCCAAGGAGATGTCGGATCCGGAAAAACCGTAATTGCCGCGCTCTCTGCAATCTTAGTGGCTAAAAATCAATTTCAAACGGTTTTTATGGCTCCGACTGAAGTGCTGGCTGGCCAGCATTACCGGACCATTACCGGAATTTTTAAAGATTTTAATAAAGGAATAGCGCTCCTGACGGCTAATAAGAATGAATTGAGTTTCGGCGAGAAATCAGATGTTAAAATATCCAAAGCAAAACTTTTAAAAGAAATAGAAAATGGGAATGCAAAAATTATCATCGGCACCCACGCAGTCATCCAAAAAGGAGTTAAATTCAAAAATTTGGCTCTGGCAATAGTTGATGAACAGCACAGATTCGGAGTCCAGCAAAGAGCTGCTCTTCTTAAAAATGAAAATGACCAAGATGTCTCTATTCCGCATTTTCTTTCCATGAGCGCCACCCCAATTCCCCGCACTTTAACACTAACCGTATTTGGAGACCTAGATCTCTCCACTATTACCGAATTACCAGCCGGCAGAAAAGAAATTATCACTAAAATAGTTGCTCCGGAAAATCGGCCCAAAGCTTACGATTTTATAAAAGAACAGATCATAAAGGGGCGGCAAGCATTTGTAATCTGCCCGCGCATTGAACCCGGAACAATAAAAGAAGGCGAAGTTCTCAGCGAGGCTAAAAAGAAAGCGCTTGAATTGAAATCTGTAAAGGAAGAATTTGAAAAATTATCCACGAAAATCTTTCCTGATTTGAGGGTGGTAATGCTGCATGGAAAAATGAAAGGCAAAGAAAAAGACCAAATTATGAAAGACTTCCAAGGCCGCAAATATGATATTCTGATTTCCACTTCGGTCATTGAAGTCGGAGTAGATGTCCAGAATGCGGCTATTATGATGATTGAGGGTTCAGAACGGTTCGGATTGGCGCAACTTTATCAATTTAGGGGCCGGGTCGGCCGGGCAGAGCATCAATCATTCTGCCTCCTTTTTACTGATTCCGATTCTGATACGGTAAAAAGAAGGTTGAATTTCCTTTTGACAGCTAAAAATGGATTTGAACTTGCGGAAAAAGATTTATTGCTGCGGGGTCCGGGACAATTTTTGGGCGAAAGCCAGACTGGATTGCCGGATATCGCAATGGATGCCCTAAAAGATATCCAGCTCGTAAAAACCGCCCGTGACGCAGCGAAAGAAATAATTTCCAACGATTCGGAATTTTATAATTTTCCGGCGCTTAAAGAACGCTTCCAGCAATTCCAAAAAGAAATCCACTTAGAATAGATTAATTTAAAATCTTTTTTTAAAAACCGAGGGCCAAAGCGCCGCCGCCCATCGTTGCGAGAATTAATCCGATTGCCATAAGCAATAAATCTAATTCATAACCGCCAGACAACTTCTGGCCATTTTTCATTTTCCACAAAGTTACCACTGCCATTTGTCCTGCTAAAAGAAATCCCAATGGCTGTGTTCCAAGCCCTAATAAAATCAAAGCTGCTCCAACGGTTTCTAAAAGCGCCGCTAAAGTTCCCCAAAACCATCCCGGCTTAAAACCAACTGAACCAAACCATTCCTGGGTAGATTTTAAATTTTTTATTTTAGGCACTCCGTGGACCAAAAATACTCCCGCAAAAACTACCCGCAAGATAAAAAGCGCTAAATCACTAAAAGCTAATAATACTGGAATCATAAAAAAATAATATTTGAACCTATCTCCATAATAATCCCATAACGCGATACAAGCCAATTTTATTCAGAACAAGGCAGGAGGAGGAAATCGTAGCTTGCTACCTTTCCGACGACTAACAATGTTCTGGATATAAATTGGCTGTATCCCGAAGGGTTGCTGTCTAAATTGATAATTTCTTCGTTATACTTCCTCGCTGCGGTATTCAACCGCAAGCTCGTCAGCATGCCTAGAAATTATTCAATTTATCTTAGCAACGCGTTTGAGGATTGTTATGGAGATAGGTTCTATTAAAACTACCTTAATTGAAATAGATTCTTGTAGTCCCAACGGGAATCGAACCCGTATTTTGTCCGTGAAAGGGACATGTCCTGAGCCATTAGACGATAGGACCATATAATTAATCTCGAACCATATAGTTAATATAAGATAATTAAATTATAAAATAAAGTCAATTTTTAGGCTGGATTTTAAATTAACCCTATGAGAATATAATTATATGAGAAGATTTGAATCAAAAGGAGGAGAATCCACCGGACACCTTGTTGAGTGGCAACATATTGGAAAAGTTGATTCTGAAAATTCTAAATACCAAAAAGCTCTAAAAGAAGCTCAAATAGAAGAAGCTAAAAAAACCGGAAAATCCGGTGAATATATGAGATTCAGAACAGCTATGGAATTAGCCCGCCAATTCTCTCCATATGATCCGACTAATCCTGATAAGCCATTTGCAAGAGATATTAGAATTGCTTTCCAGGATTTATTAGAAAGCGCCGGCGCCCTAAAAGAAGAAGACCGCGATTTAGTAAGATTTTTCACGGCAGTAGGAACGCCGCTTGATAAATTCCACGGAGTGGATGGCTGGCTGGAATATTTGGATCCAAAAGATCGAAAGCGTTATTTCGCCACTTTTGATTTTACAAAAAATCCCAATAAACAAGTATATAAAAGCGATATTATGGTTATGGAGCAGGATTTACCAGATCGGACGCTTGAAACTAAAAATTATCTAGAAAAAATAGAAGAATATGCAAAAGAAGCGCTTAAAAAAATAGTGGCAAGACAAGTCCAAGAACAAAAAATAGTATTGGACCGGCAAATCAAATAACTATGAACATACTTGCTATCGAAACCAGCTGCGATGAAACATCGATTGCGCTTTTAAAATGCAACGGCGGATTAAAATCGCCAAAATTTAAAATTCTGAAAAATGTGGTTTCCTCCCAGATAATGGTGCACCGGGAATTCGGCGGGGTTGTTCCAAATCTTGCAAAACGGGAACATATAAAAAATCTTCCGAAAGTTTTAAAAAAGATCGGCATTCCAGAATCCCGACTTAAAAAAATGATAGATATAATAGCGGTTACTGTTGGGCCTGGGCTTGAGCCGGCACTTTGGACTGGAATAAATTTTGCGGAAGAATTGGGTAAAAAATTAAATAAACCAATTATCGGCGCCAATCATATGGAGGGGCATCTTTATAGCAATTGGCTGCCAATTACTAAAGTCAAAAGTTCTAAAATTATTTTTCCCGCCATCGCTTTAATTGTCAGCGGCGGACACACCATATTATTAAATATGAAAAGTATTAATAAATGGACTAAGCTTGGCGAAACTTTAGATGACGCCGCAGGCGAAGCTTTTGATAAAGTGGCGCGCATGCTTAATCTTTCCTATCCAGGCGGACCGGAAATTCAAAAAATAGCAGTTAAAGGAAATCCAAACGCAATAAAATTTCCCCGGCCAATGTTAAATAAGCCAAACTACGAATTTAGTTTCTCTGGATTAAAAACTTCCGTGCTTTATTATCTTCGAGATAATCCGAAAACAAAAAAAGCTGATGTAGCTGCTTCATTTCAGCAGGCAGTGATTGATGTTTTAACTAAAAAAACTATCCGCGCTGCCGGAGAATTTAAAGCAAAAACTATTTTACTCTGCGGAGGAGTATCGGCGAATAAACCATTAAGGGAGAGTCTAAAAGTCCAAAGTCAAAAGTTAAAAGTTAATTTTGTAGTTCCGGATTTTGAATTTAATACTGACAATGCTTCAATGATTGCCGCCGCCGCTTATATAAATCTTCTCCAAAAAAATAAAAAGCGCCTCCAAATGGAAGCGCAGGGCAATTTAAGCCTTTAATTTAATAATTCTTTCTTTACCCAAATCTGATCTCCGGGACAATGTTCCGGCAAGGCGCAAATCGGCCAATTAATCTGAACTGCATCGCCTTCTTCTTTCAATACTTCTACTGGAAGTAAATTGCCGATTATTTTATCCTTTTCAATCGTTCCTCCTATAACCGAACCATCTAATTGCACTACAACAATCCCGACCATTCCTTCTTCTGGGGCTGGAATAATCTCACAGGTTAAAAACTTGGTGATCTTCTTTTTGGTCGCCATTCAATTGTTAAAGGTCAAAAATTCTAATAGAATAATAGAATATCAAACAATCTTATGCAAGAACTTCCATCGGCTTACGATCCTAAAAAAACCGAAGAGAAAATATATGAAATGTGGGAAAAATCCGGCTACTTTAATCCGGACAACCTTTCCGGAACTAAAAGTTACACTATTGTTGTTCCGCCTCCCAATGTCACTGGTTCACTCCACATGGGCCACGCCTTAAACGCCACTATCCAGGATATTTTAATCCGGAAAAAAAGAATGGAAGGATATAAAACTCTTTGGCTTCCCGGGACAGACCATGCGGGCATTGCCACTCAAAATGTCGTGGAAAAAGAATTAAAAAAACAAGGCATTTCTCGCCATGATCTTGGCCGAGAAAAATTCCTAGAAAAAGTCTGGGAATGGAAAGAAAAATACGGAAATATAATTTTAAACCAATTTAAAAAACTCGGTTCTTCAATGGACTGGTCGCGAACGCGATTTACCATGGACGAAGATTATCAAAAAGCCGTTAGTGAAGCTTTTCTCCATTACCATAAAAAAGGCTGGCTCTATAAAGCTGAACGGGTAATCAACTGGTGCGTAAGATGCCAGACCAGCTTATCTGATTTGGAATTGGAATATAAAGAGGAGAAGAGTAAATTGTGGTATTTGAAATATCCAATAGTAGCTCCGACGCAAGGTCGGAGCGGTGACTTCGTCACCGTCGCCACTACTCGGCCGGAAACTATGCTCGGTGATTCAGCTGTTGCCGTAAATCCAAAAGATAAGCGCTATAAAGATTTAATCAATAAAAAAGTTTTATTACCGATTATGAACCGGGAAATTCCGATTATTGCCGATGAAGAAATTGATATGGAATTCGGCACCGGCGCAGTAAAAGTTACTCCTGCCCATGATTTGCTTGATGCCCGAATCGGCGAAAAGCATAATCTTCCTATATATAAGGTAATCGGACCGCTTGGAAAAATGACTGATGAGGCTGGAGCGAATTTCAAAGGAATTAAAATGATAGAAGCTCGGGAAAAAGTAATTGAAGAACTGAAAAAACAAAATTTGATTGAAAAAGAAGAAGATTACACCCATAATGTGGCGGTTTGCTACCGATGCGGAACAGTCATTGAACCAATGCCCAGCCTCCAGTGGTTTTTAAAAATGACCGAACTTGCGAAACTGGCAACTCAGGCAGTTAAAGACGGGAAAATAAATTTCCATCCAAAAAACTGGGAAAAGGTTTACTTTGACTGGCTGGAAAATATCCGCGACTGGAATGTTTCCCGGCAAATCTGGTGGGGGCATAAAATTCCACTAGAAGGCGAAACTGACGTTTTAGATACCTGGTTTTCTTCTGCGCTCTGGCCGTTTGCAACCTTGGGTTGGCCGAATAAAACTAAAGATTTGAAAGAATTTTATCCGACCCAAGTGCTATCCACAGCAAGAGACATTATAAATCTTTGGGTATCGCGGATGGTTTTTTCCGGACTGGAATTCACTAAAGAAATTCCTTTTTCCGATGTAATTATACATGGGACGATTTTAACCAAAGATGGACGGAGGATGTCCAAATCTTTGGGCACTGGAATTGATCCGATGATTTTAATAGAAAAATACGGCGCTGATGCCACTCGTTTCGGCCTTATCTGGCAGGCAATGGGCAGCCAGGATATCCATTGGGATGAAAACGCGGTAATGGCCGGAAAAAAATTCGCGAATAAAGTTTGGAATATCAGCCGTTTTATTTTATCAAAACAAAACGGAATTACTAATTACCAATTACTAATTTCTAATAACTTATTAAAAGAAGATAAAGAAATTCTGGAAAAACTTGCTGAAACTAAAAAATCGGTGACAAAACAAATTAACCAGTATGAATTCGGGCAGGCTTTGCATATTTTATATGAATTTATCTGGCATGAAGTGGCGGACAAATATATTGAAGCTTCTAAAAAACGTTCAGATGAAGATGCCCAGAAAGTTTTATATCATTTACTTATAGAGATTTTAAAAATGCTCCATCCATTCATGCCGCATCTCACAGAAGAAATTTATCAAAACTTGCCGTCGAAAAATAAAGATTTATTAATGATAGAGGATTGGTAAATATTTTATATGAATTATCTTCCTTTAGTTATTGGCTTAATTCCCGGCTTTGCTTGGTTGATTTTCTATCTTGAAGAAGACCCTCATCCGGAACCAAAAAAATTAATTTTTGAAACTTTCTTGGCCGGAGGTTTAATCACCTTCTTAGTTTTAGGAGTCCAGACTGCTTTTAATAATTGGGCAAATTCAGAAGGCATAGCGCAATACAGTTTTCTTTCTTTTCTTTTTTTAGCCGCCATTGAAGAATTTTTTAAATTCGGTGCTGCTCGGCTGGTAATTGACGACCATAAAAATGAATTGGACGAGCCAGTAGATGCCATGATCTATCTTATAGTTGCCGCCCTTGGCTTTGCCACTATAGAAAATATTGGAGCAATCTACCATGCCAAAGACCTTATCTTTGAAACTGCCACATTAAGATTTATCGGAGCCACCCTTCTTCATACTTTAAGCTCGGGACTCTTCGGATATTACTGGGCAAAATCTTTAATAAAAGGGAAATATCACCTATTATTAACAGGTTTTGCACTTGCCACCCTATTGCACACCCTTTTTAACTTCCTTATACTTAGATTTGAACCGGCAGCAATACCAACTGCCTTTCTCATGGTTTTTGCCGTATTTGTTTTATACGATTTTGAAAAACTTAAAAGGTTATAAATAAGGTGATGGATCCCGTTAGAAAATTAATAACTATGCTTACATTTAATAAAAATTTTATGGAACAATATCGGAAGTCTTTAGTCGGAAAGATGTTTAATTTAATTTTCTAAACGGGATGGATGAAGAGGCAAAAAAATTTTTTGAAGAATTATCCCATGCTCCTGAAGAAGAAATTTCTTTAGAACCGGAAGTAGAATTAGTAAGGGCTACAAGTATTCCGCTTAAAGAAAAAAGGGCTTCTAAAAAAGAAACTCAAATTAGCGATCTTATGGAAGAAGGGGTGGGCCAATTAACTGTGGACGTTTATCAGACTCCAAATGAAATTGTTGTTGAATCAACAATTGCTGGCGTTAACCCCGACGATGTGGATATCAATATTACGAATGAATCAGTTACTATCACTGGCAAAAGAGTGAAGGAGCAAAAAGTTATCGATGAAGATTATTTTTACCAGGAATGCTATTGGGGCAAATTTTCCCGTTCAATTATCTTGCCGCAGGAAGTAGATGCGGAAAATTCCTCTGCCATAATAAAAAATGGCGTACTGACAATTAAAATGCCCAAACTTAACCGCCAAAAATCCAAAAAACTTAAAGTAAAATTCGAATAAAAAACTTTAAAACCCCTCCTTAAAAGGGGTTTTAAATTTGATTTTTTTTAAAATTTCTGTTATTTTAATAGTAGAAAATCTTGAAAAAATAGAGGTCTAGTGAATCTCGGAAAGGTAGGGTTTATTTTTAATGGGGGCGGATTAGCAGGATGCTATAGCGTAGGCTTTGCGAAAGCTTTAGCCGAAAAAGGGATAAAGCCGGACTATGTGCAGGGCGTATCAGTAGGGTCTTTAATTTCAGCAAAATTAATGTCTAATGGCTGGAATATAGGAGATCTGGAAAAAACCTGGCTAAAAATCCAAGAACTGGGTCCATCAAGCATCTTTAATGCTTGGGATCTGCCTAAAAATTTACCGAGGCTTAATCCGTCTATTTACAGCCCAAGCCACATTGATCAACTAATCATTCAAGGCATAAATTTTAAAGCTATCACTGACTCGCCGATCCCATTTCACATCATTGCCAATAACCGGAATAAAAAGAAATTTGTTGCTTTCTCTAATCATAGCCAAGCCACCAAAGACGATCCGTCCAGAATCAAAAAAATCCTTCAAGGCGCTATTGGCCTTTATGGATTTCTGCCGCCTGTACTAATCGACGGCGATTGGTATGGAGATGGGATGTCTTTCCTTCTTAATGAACCGATCAAAGCCCGTTGCGACACCATTTTCATACTTATGAATAACCAATTTACCGCAACTAATCAGAATTACGGCGAACTGCCTTACTACCGACAATTTATTTCCGGATTCCATGATGTAGTAATGGAACTTGATAAAAAAGAAATTAAATACGCAAGAGGGCGCGGTTATGACATTTTTGAAAATAATCCTTCCGGATTATTCGATGACACTAACCCATTCCATAAAAAAACTAGAAGGAAAATTAAACATCTGGTAGATAGCGCTATTGAAGCAGTAACCTCAAAAGACGGCGTGGAGGATATTTTTCTCCCGCATCGCATCATCATCCTTACTCCGCCAAGCCCGATTGCCTCACTCCATACCTTAAGTTTCCGGCAAGAAAACCGAAAAATCGGTTATCCGGGAGATATTATCGCCGCCATTGAACAATGTTCAAAACTTCCAGAAGAATTTTGGAGCAAATTATAAAAACCGCAGTTAATGCGGTTTTATTTTTGTGCTCGGGGTGGGACTCGCCTCTCCTTTTAGTCGAGACCTCATCACTTCGTGATTTCGGTACTAAAGTACTGCTGTTTACTAAGCTCGCTTCACTCACTAAGAAAACAGGGAGCCTTCGGTTCGAGTCCACCAGAAAAAACAAAAATGGCAAAATTGCCATTTTTATTTTTGTGCTCGGGGTGGGACTCGAACCCACACGCTTTTAACAGCGGCAGATCTTAAGTCTGCTGTGTATGCCATTTCACCACCCGAGCTTAAGAGGACAGGATATAAGTATATAATAATTCTTTTTTAAAAAAAGAAAAGCCCCACGGGGCTTTTTTATTATATCTCCCCTAAATTGAAATCATTGATTTTGATATCAATTTCAAGGAGCGAGGAGGAAATCGTAGGGTTACCTACCTTTCCGACGAGCGACGAAGAAATTGGTCAAAATCAAGATTCCCAAAGGGTAAGGAAATTTTGTATCAGCTTCTTCGTTAGTCGTCGCTTATGTATCTAAAGATACACTTCGCTCCTCCTGCCTTGAATCTAATGCAAAATTTCTCTTATCAATTAGGGGAGATATTATAAAAAAGCCCCGACATGATGCCGGGGCTACCTGCAAAGGATTGCAGGATTTGGTTGGTTGGGGAGTAGCCCTTTCAGGCCCAGGTGAGGATGTACAGCTTCGGGTTATTCGTCCGCGTGTAGCGGATGCCGAAGTTGGGGAGCGCATTGAGCATCTTCTGAACATCGCCCTGATTGCGCGAGTGCTCCATGCCGATCGCCGAAGCGATCAGGCGGCCCGAGACCCGCCGGCCATTCACGAGTTTCTCGAGGTCGGAGTTGTTCTCCGATCCGATCGACAGCGTGACCACATTGCGCTTGGCCTTCATGATGGTCCGGATGAGCGTGAAGCCCATGCCGAAAGCCACCACGAAGGTCACCGCCACCGCCCCAATGAAGAGCGACGACTTGCCGACGAAGTACAGCGCGACCAACGCCAGTGCGATCTTTACGAGCACCAAGCATCCGAGCAGCACATCAGACAGCGTGTTAAACAACGTGTTGATCATATTTCCTCTCCTGTGGCGGGGGAATAACTTATCCCCTTCAACCACTCACTTCAAGGTACTAAATAAGCTTTTCAGCTTATAAATATATTATACCATACTATAAATATTTGTCAATGGCTACTAATTTTGAGGCGCGAGTGGGAATCGAACCCACGCATAGGAGTTTTGCAGACTCCCGCCTTACCATTTGGCTACCGCGCCGATAAAAATATCTTACTTCGAATTTTTCTCTTTTTCAATTTCCAAAAAAGTGCGCTCTATTTCCGCGGCTTTCTCCAATCCATAATCAATTTTAAATCTAATCTCCGGCATCGGACGAATATTAATTTTTCTTAAGAGCAAATGCTGCAAATGCCGACGGCTGGCATCTAAAATCTTTAAGACATCAACGCTTTTTTGGACTGGAATCACTGAAACATTCACATTGGAGTAATCCAAATCTTTCTGCACATCAATCCCGCTTAATGTTACCAAGGCGCCGGGAAACTCCAGTTCTTTTAAAATAAGTTTATTCAACTCTTCTAAAATCAGGCTTTCTACTCTCTGGTGTCGTTTAAATGCATTAGCCATAAATATATCAACAAAACATCACTTACTTAACAATTTATCTCCTACTTCAACTTTAACATTTGATTCTAAAATCAGCCCACATTCATTCCCTAGATTAACTACGTTAGCTTCTTTCTTCCCTTGCTGAAGACTTATAATTTTTCCTTTTCCGACAACCTCGTCTTTCCGTTCTATGTCCGCCCAAGATTTAATCCTGATTTGGCCACTGCTGACTTTTCCGCCGACGGTCTGCTTATTATTTTTAGAGCTAAAAACCGCTAAAACTTCCAGCTCTCCGGTAAACTTACTTCTGCCCATTTCCAAAAATGCCTTCTCGGTTCCCTCAACTAATTTATAAATAATTTCATCAGTAACAATAGTCACTTCTTGGGCCCTCGCCAGATTTTCCGCGGCTTTATTCGGGCTCACCCGAAAACCCAAAACCATAGCGCTGGTGGCAACCGCATCTTTTATATCACCATCAGTAATTTCTCCAACTGATTGGCTAACAATATCCAAAGTTTGATTTTCTTTAATCGGAACTTTCCGCAAAAGATCGTGCAGCGCTTCCAGCGATCCAGCTGAATCTGCTTTTAAAATCACCCTGATAGTCTGCGATTCCTTGCTGCTAGTATCTGAAGAGCTTAATTTTCTTGCCGTTAACTGTTTTACCTTAGCTAAATCTTCTTCAGTTAATTTTCCAGCTAAAAATTCTTCTCCGACTTGCGGCAAACTTTCAAATCCTAAAACTACCGCAGGGCTGGAAGGCAACAGTTCCACTACCTGCTTTCCTAAAAAGTTTTCCAAAATTTTAATTTTGCCCTTAGCAGTTGCGGTAGCAATTAAATCTCCTTTTTTTAATTTTCCATCTTTTAAAATTACCGTCACGGTATTTCCCCTCTGCTTGTCCAATTTTACCTCAAGAACCATTCCTTTCCCCAAATTATCCGGGCTATAATTTAAATCTTCCACATCCGCAGTCAATAAAAGCAAATCCAAAAGCTCATTTACTCCCTCGCCAGTTTTAGAAGAAACTCCTTGATAACTTACATTCCCCCCATAACCTTCCAGAAGCACGCCATTGGCAGTTAAATCATTTTTTATTCTTTCCAAATCAACATTTGGCTTATCAACTTTAGTTAATGCCACAACAAAAGGAGTTTTGGAATCTAAAATAGCTTTTAACGCCTCTTTAGTCTGGGGCTTCACTCCTTCGTCAGTTGCCACTACTAAAATCGCCACATCAGCAACGTGTGCGCCCCGAGCCCGCATTTTAGAAAATGCTTCGTGTCCCGGAGTATCAATAAAAGTAATTTTTCTTGCTTGTCCCGAGCCCGTCGAAGGATGTTCAATTTCATAAGCGCCAACCGACTGGGTAATTCCGCCTGCTTCTTTTCCGGCTACATTGGATTTGCGGATATAATCCAGCAAGCTGGTTTTCCCATGATCAACGTGCCCAACCACCACTACCACTGGCGGACGTTTTTCAACCAAGGGCTGATCCGCCTTTGGCGGAAAATTTTTTAGATTATCATTTTCCATAACTTAATCAAAATACCATAAAAATTAATTTTTAACAACTAAAAATACCCTTAAGGGTATTTTTAGTTGTTGCGGAGGCGGAAGGATTCGAACCTTCGGTCCGGTTTCCCGAACAACATCTTAGCAGGATGCTGCCTTAAGCCGCTCGGCCACGCCTCCATGAATATAAGCATATTACATTATATAAACTTTATTTTCAAATATATTTTAAAAACAAAAATTGCCCTATTTGGGCAATTATTTTTCATCTTCGGGTTTTCCGTTATTCCGTAAACGAGCAATTGATCCTTTTCCGTAATCAGCCTCTGCTCTCGCAACCAACTTATCAAACTCTCCCCGAGCAACCATTGGTGAACTGAAAAGAATAGTTGGCCCAAGCGAATCTCCCAAATCTCCGCGAATAATCCATAATAAAAGATCTCCCTTTTCATTTTTATAAAAAAATAAATACTTCGGGAATTCAGGAATTCTTTTAAATGCAGTTACCGAATTAATGACTTTATCCTTATCTTCTTCGCTGGCAGTTAAAATTGAACGAAATTCTTCTTTTGATAGTAATTTAAATTCAGAAATTGGCGTCTCTGATGCCATAATAGTTAAACCTGTGGCTTCTCGAGTTTTAAAGTACTTATTATCGATCACAACTTCAATTTCTCCCCCTCCGGAATTAGACTCATCAGTAGGAGTAAGGCCAAGATAGGTTCCTCGAAATTCTTTCATTTCTGCCTCATTCAATTTTCAAAATTCTATATCTAAAACTTTATCTAAAATATTGCTTGGCGTCAATCAAGCTTATCTGATAAAATTAAATAAATAATAGATTATGAATTTCGAAAAGATGCCTGAAAAAAAATCAAAATTTTTAGTGGTGGAATCCGAACTGGAATTTGACACCAGCCGGAGCGGCGGCAAAGGCGGCCAGAATGTGAACAAGGTGGAAACTAAAGTAATGGCACGGTGGGATTTTAAAAACTCTCCCTCCTTAACCGAAGAACAAAAAGAGTTGATTTTAAAAAATCCGATGCTTAAAAATCGAATGAGTGAATCAGGTGAATTAATGGTTTATTCCCAAGCAGAACGATCTCAATCTCAAAATAAAGAAAAGGCGGTAGAAATTTTAAATGATTTAGTAAATCAAGCGCTGGAAGTTCCTGAAGAGCGAAAAGATACAAAAGTGCCAAGGCGGGAAAAAGAAAAACGGCTTAACGAAAAGAAACACAAATCCAAAAAAAAAGAGTCTCGGAAGAATATTGAGCGTTAGAGTTTATCTTAATTTTCCTAAAATATAGAAACGCCCAAAACGGCGTTTTTTGTTACAATTAAATTATGGGCAGAAAAAAAAGGATTGCAGTTCTAATGGGCGGTCCTTCGTCAGAACACGAAGTTTCCTTAAAAACCGGCCAGATGATTCTTAAAAATTTAGATAAGAAAAAATTCAAGCCATTGCCGATTAAAATAGAAAAGGATGGCTCTTGGCCTATGAATATGGAATATCTAAAGAGCCAGTCAGATATTGTTTTTGTGGCAATGCACGGCGAATACGGAGAAGACGGACAAGTCCAAAGCCTATTGGAAACTTTCCAAATTCCCTACACCGGCTCTGATCCGATAGCCAGCGCTATCGCAATGGACAAATCTAAAACTTTAAAAATATTGAGGGAAAATGATTTTTTAATTCCCGATTATTTATCAATAAAAAAATCTGATCCGCTGATAAATTGGCGAAGAATTAAAAGATTGGGGCTTCCCCTTATTATAAAACCGACAAGCGGCGGCTCAAGTGTTGGAATTAATTTAGTTAATGATTGGGATGATTTAAAAAAAGCGATTTCTGATTCCTTTAATTATTCTGATTATCTGATTATCCAAAAATATATTTCCGGGCGGGAACTTACCTGTGGGGTTTTAGAAATAAACGGGACGCCGATATCTCTTTTGCCGACTGAAATAATCCCAAAAGAAGGAGAATTTTTTGATTATAATTCTAAATATAAAATCGGCGGTTCAAAAGAAATAACTCCGCCAAACCTGCCCAAATCCGCAATTAAAGAAATCCAAAAACTTGCCCTGGCAATCCATAAATTAATCGGCTGTTCCGGAATGTCCCGAACTGATATGATATTAGGAAACGACGGCAAATTATATATCTTGGAAATAAATACTATTCCTGGTATGACTGAAACCAGCTTATTGCCCCAAGCCGCGGAAAAAATGGGTATTTCTTTTCCAAAACTCTTAGAGATAATAATTGATTCTGCCCGAAATTAAAATTCATGGATAAAAAAGAAATAATCTGGCAAGCGCCGGAATTTGAATTCCAACACAAAGACGCCTCCTGGTATTGGCTTACTATCATCGTATCGGCAATTTTAGCGCTGGTAGCGCTTTGGCAATTAAATTTCCTTTTTGCTATTTTTGTCGTATTGGCGGAAACCATGCTGATATTTTGGGCAAAAGAAACTCCTAAAATTTTGCAATTTAAAATAAGCGACCGCGGAATCCAATTGGGCAGATTAAAATCATATTCTTTCGAGGAACTTGATGGATTCCATATTTCAGAACTTAGGAATCAGCCAGAATTAGTTTTAAAAACCAGAAACAAGCTGCATCCTTATGTAATAATTTTAATGTTAGAAGATGATGCTCCAGAAATAAAAGAGTTCTTAAAAAATCATCTTGCAGAAATAGAATACGAGGAATCTTTAAGCGACCACCTTTTTAAAAGAATCGGGTTTTAACTAATGAGTTGTAAGTTTATAAGTTCTAAGTTATAAATAAATTCTGCCCTCGTCGTTCAAAGCCGACGCACCATAAGATAATATAAAGAAGTCGGCTCTCCGACTTCCGCATAGCGGAACGTCGGAGCGGATAGAAAATTATGTTTGGTTTTGTATATATACTTAAAGATAATAATGGAAGACTCTATATAGGCAGTACCGATGATTTAGAAAGGCGACTGAAACAACACTATATAGGTCATACCCAGACGACTAGAAATATGCAGAATCCTGTGTTGGCATTTAGTCAAAAATTTGACTCTTTACAGCGAGCGAGAAAAAATAAAGCTAGAATTAAAAAATTAAAGCGAAAAGATTATATTGAGAAAATAATAGAAGATGGCTATATTAAAATGAAAATCTAAACCTGCGCTCGTCGTTCAACGGATAGGACGCAAGATTGCGGATCTTGCAATAGGGGTTCGATTCCTCTCGAGCGCACAAAATCATATCGTTCAAAGCCGACGCACCATAAGATAATATAAAGAAGTCAGCTCTCCGACTTCCGCATAGCGGAACGTCGGAGTGGATAGGACGCATAGAGGATGCCCCGACGACAATGTGTCTGGGTCCCAACTGAAGCGTCGGGACGGATCTTGTAATCGTGGTTCGATTCCACGCGAGGGCACCAGATTGATTTTCTATTAAAAATTTTATAAACTAAAAACTACTGCGGGTATCGTATAGCGGCTATTATGCGACCTTGCCAAGGTCGAAATACGGGTTCGACTCCCGTTACCCGCTCCAGTATTTATTTTAAATATCCTTTCTTATATAAAAGTTCCGCGATTAAAATCGCTCCGCCGGCAGCGCCTCGAATTGTGTTATGCGAGAGAGCCACAAATCGCCAACTGCCATTAACATCTTCCCGAAATCGTCCGCAAGTAATTCCCATGCCATTTTCATAATCTCGATCTAATTTAGTCTGTGGACGATCATCTTCTGGAAAATATTTAATAAATTTCTCTGGCGTCGAAGGTAAATCCAATCCCTGAAGCGGATTTTTAAAATTTTCAATTGCTTCCATAATTTGTTCTAAGTTCGGCTTTTTTTCAAATTTTACTGACACACTTGCCATATGGCCGTCAGAAACTGCCACTCTAATGCAAGTTGCTGAAATAACCGGGCAACCCGCTCCCCAAATCTTCATTGGCTCTTTTTCGGTTTTTTCTTCCTCACCTTTTATAAAAGGAATGCAGTTGTCCAGTATTTCCGGCCAGGATTCAAAAGTTTTCCCGGCTCCGGAAATTGCCTGCAAAGTCGTAACTGAAACTAATTTAGGATTAAATTCTTTAAGCGCATATACTACCGGAAGATAAGATTGCAAAGAACAATTTGGCTTAACCGCAATTAAACCTTTTTTCCAGCCGCGATTTTTTCTTTGAACATCAATTAAAGATAGATGATGCGCATTTAACTCCGGCATAATCATCGGCACATCTTCAGTCCAGCGGTGCGCAGAATTATTGGATATTACTGCTACTCCGGCAGAAGCATATTGCTCTTCAATTTCTCTAATTTTTTCTTTATCTAAATCAAGAGCGGAAAAAACCAGATCAACTTCTTTTGTAATTTTATCAAAATCTTCTTCAACTGCTTTTACTTTTAAATCGCGGACCTTTTCAGAAATTGGTTTAGCCATATACCAACGTCTGACAACGGCTTCTTTATAAGTTTTTCCAGCTGATTGCGGCGAAGCGGCAACTAAAACAATCTCAAACCACGGATGATTTTCTAAAAGCGTAATAAATCTCTGCCCGACCATGCCGGTGGCACCGAGGATACCAATTCTGATTTTTTTAGTAATTTTTATTAGTTTTTTGTGCATATTGACAAATCGTTGATTATATGATATACTAAATACAATACAGTATCTCTAAGTATGGAGGAGGAAATCTTATGGAAAGAATGAAGGATGTTTTGGTGATTGGCATAATAGCTAGCCTCATAGCGCTAATCCCCGGGTTCTGGCTGTATTTGCTCATGAACACGAACTGGAGTCAGATGACAAACAGCGACGTAATAATCACCCTACTCATCCTCATTCTATTTTTCAAATAAGGGGGCAAAGATGACGCAGAAAGGTTCGGCCGCTTTCCACAAAGCGGCTTTTGTTTTTAAATTCTGAGTATATCCGCCAACACTCCCCCAGCCGTTACTTCTCTCCCAGCGCCCGGACCCTGAACGACCAAGGGCCTTTTATTATATCGCTTGGTATAAAACGCAAAAATATTATCAGCATCTTTAGTAGCCGAAAGCGGATTATCTAAGCTTATCGCTTGCAATGACGCTGATGCACGCCACCCAATCCCGTTAGAGGCAGAGGCGCGCTGCGAGCCCTCGCGGCCTCTAACGGGACTAAGTTTTGCAACGTACCGCAAAACTTTATTTTTCTTTTTCGCATTTTCTAAGCGCTTTTTAAAATAATCGTCATATTTCGGCAATACTTTCAAAAATTCATCGCTGGTTTTTAATTTCTGAAGTGATTTTGGCACCAAATTTTCAATTTTTACATCTATCATTTCCATTTCTAAGCCCGTCTCTCTAGCAAGCACCAAAAGCTTTCTGCCGACATCATTGCCATTCAAATCCTCTCTTGGATCCGGTTCCGTGTATCCAAGTTTTTTGGCCATTCCCACGACTTCACTAAATGATTTCGTAGCCGCCATCCCGGTAGAGGCAGAGGCGCGCTGCGTGCCCTCGCGGCCTCTAACGGGACTACCAAAATTATTAAAAATATAACTAAGGGTCCCGGAAAAAATTCCTTCAATTTTAGTGATTTTGTCGCCAGTTTTTAATAAATCTTGCAAAGTGGAAATCACAGGAAGCGCCGCGCCAACATTAGTTTCGTATAAAAACCGCTTTTTATTCTTCGCCATTACTTCCCGCAACTTTTTATATTCTTTCATCGGAAAAACGTTAAATTTCTTATTCGGAGTCACGATATGGAAGCCGGCTTCCGCCATTTCAATATATTTTTTAGCAACGCCATCGCTTGCCGTGCAATCAACGAAAACTTTATTTCCAACCGGCAAAACTTTTGCCCAAGAAAGCCATTTTTCTAAGTTGGGCTTTTCTCCTTTTTCAAAAGTTTTCCTCCAATTTAAAAGATTATTGCCTCGTTCATTTTGAAGCATATGGAACGCATCTATGATTCCGCAAATCCTCAATGCGCTGCCATTTTTTTGGAGATCTTTTATCTGATCCAAAAGCGCCCCGCCAATATTCCCGGTTCCGACTAAGAAAATATTTTTCCGTCCGCAGTAAAAGAATTCATCATGCGCGACATTTAAAGCTTTTATCTTACTTGCTGAATCCACCACGAAAGAAATATTTCTTTCTGATCCGCCCTGCGCAATCGCTGAAACATTAACCCCTTCACCGCCCAAAACGCTAAAAAGCATGCCGGCAATTCCCGGAACGCCGCACATTCCATCGCCAACCATTGCAAGAATGGACTGATTTAAAATGATGCCTAAATTAACTTGTCCGGATTTTATTTCTTTTTGAAATTCCTTTTTAAGCGCGGACAGCGCCGATTTTAATTCGCCGGATTTAATCGCGAAACAAATAGTGTTTTCGGAAGAAGCCTGAGAAATTAAAATCACATTGGCTTTTGCGCGGGCAGTCGCTTCAAAAACCCTGGCAGCGCTCCCCGGAATGCCAGCCAAACTTACCCCGCCGATATTTATCAAAGCAACATTATCAACTGAAGTAACGCATTTTACCAGAGGTTGTAAGACAAATTCTTTAGAAATTAAAGTTCCGTGCGCCTTCGGATTAAAAGTGTTCTTTATAAGTATAGGAATACCTTTTTTAATAGCCGGAAGCATAGTCGCTGGATGTATAACTTTTGCGCCAAAATATGCCATTTCTATAGCTTCTTCATAGCTGATCTTAGGCAAAACTTGGGCGTTTTTTACCAGCTTTGGATCGGCGCTCATCACTCCATCCACATCAGTCCAAATTTCAACGACTTTCACGCCTAAAGCAGCTCCAAATATCGAAGCGGTATAATCTGATCCTCCTCGCCCCAAAGTAGTGGTTTCGCCCTTACTGGTTGAACCTAAAAATCCTGTTATAACCGGAATTCCTTTTTTATTTCTAAAAAAATTCTGTACCCGGCGGTTTGTTTTATTAAAATCTACTGCGGCGTTTGTAAAATTATCATCGGTTTTTACCAAATCGCGCGCATCAACAAAATAAGCATTTTTAACAGAAGCCGCAATAATATAAGCGGACAGCCGCTCGCCAAAACTCGCAACTAAATCCAAATTTTTATCAGAAATGAATTTCTCTTTTTGAATTTCATCTGAAACTGCCGATAATTCCTGAAATAAATTTTCAATATACTCTTGACATTCTGCTTTTAACTTTTGGCTTTTGGCTAATTGATTTACTGCTTTTGTATGCCTATTTTTTAATTTCTTTACCTCATCTAAATTACTGCCATTTTTAACCGCCAATTTAGCGCATTTTAGAAGCTGATCCGTAACCCCCTGAAATGCAGAAACAACAACTGCAACTTTTTCTTTTTTTGATGCAATTTTAACAATTTCACCGGCTTTTTTAATCATTTTCGACGTGCCCACTGAAGAACCGCCAAACTTTAGTATTTTTATAAACATATTATGAATGATACAAATTATAACAAACTGACTATAAATCTCAAATAAAAAACCGGCTACTTTCGCCGGTTTCTTTTTGCGCTTTGTGCCAGCATTTCCATCCGCACCTTCACTTCTGCGTCGCGCCTTAAATTTCTCTCAATAACCTTCATTTTTCGAACCATATTATGAGTCTGATTAACTAAAAGTATGTGAGCGCGAAGCGGTTCACAATCTCTTCGCGTCCAACGCTTAAGGCTGGACTTAGAAGCAGCGCCCATAAATTTTACTACGGCTTTTCGGCTTCCTAAAACATTGACTAATTCGCGGACTTTCTGATAATGGGAAAGCTTCCGGCGCTGCGCCATTTGAATTTATTGAGTTTGATGAACTAAAAAGATTTTAAACTATTTATGAAAAACTTGCAAGTATCTATTTTTTCCAACCTGAAGCAATTTTTTTGAACTTAAATCAATTATTTTATTTGGATCGCCTTGTTTTTCTCCGCCAATTTTTACTCCGCCTTGCTCAACTAAACGCCGCGCTTCGCCTTTGCTGGAAGCCATTTTTGTTTCAACTAATAAATCAACCAGGGGTAAACTTATAACTGACAACTTATAACTTATAACTTTTGTTGGTGTTTGTTTTTTTGATACTACTCGCACAAATTCCTCTTCAGCTTTTTTTCCGGCAGGAGCGCCATGATACATTTCTACTAAAGTTTTAGCGAGCTCTAGTTTTGCCCCGCGCGGATCAGATTTTAATTTTCCGGACATCTTATCCAAAGGCAAATCCGTCAAAAGTTCCGCGTATTTCATAACCAATTCATCCGGCACGGACATAATTTTCCCGAACATAATTTCCGGCTTTTCTGTAAGCCCAATATAATTTCCCAAACTTTTACTCATTTTTTGAACTCCATCTGTACCCTCCAAAAGCGGGAGCATTAAAACATCTTGCTCCGACTGGCCATATTTCCTTTGAAACCGCCTTCCCATCAGCAAATTAAATTTCTGATCGCTGCCGCCAATTTCTAAATCCGCTTTTACCGCAACGGAATCATAGCCCTGCAAAATCGGATATAAAGTTTCAAGCATAGTCACTTCCTGGCCGGCTTTAATTCTTTTTTGAAAATCTTCCCGCTCTATCACCCGTTCGATGGACATCTGCGACATCAACTCCAAAATCAATTTATCTTTTTTAAACCATTCGCTATTGTTATGAATTTCCGTTTTTTTAAGGTCTAAAACTTTTTTGGCTTGAGTTAAATAAGTTTTTAAATTCTTTTTAATTTCTACATCTGAAAGTTGGGGGCGGGTTTTATCGCGTCCGGACGGATCGCCAATTTTTGCCGTAAAATCACCGATTATTAAAATAGCCCTATGTCCCGCATTCTGAAACTGCCGCAATTTTCGAAGCGGCACCGTATGTCCTAAATGCAAATCCGGCGCAGTCGGATCAATGCCAAATTTAACCCGCAATTTTCTTGCCCTGAGCCCAGCCGAAGGGTTGCCATCTAATAGCTTCTCTAAATGCTCTTTTTCTATGACTTCCACCACTCCGCGGGTTAATAAATCATTATTCATACAATGCTTTTATTATAAATCAAAAAGCTCCTGTCTTAAACAGGAGCTTTTATTATTTCGCATTATTCCTTCCCTTCAAAACTTCGTCTATTAGTCCATATTCTTTGGCTTCCTGAGGAGTAAGCCAAAAATCCCGGTCAGTGTCTTTTTCAATTTTTGAAAGCGATTGCCCAGTATGCTTGGCAAGAATCTGGCTAAGCTGTTCTTTCATCCGCACAATGTGCTTGGCAGTAATTTCAATTTCTGACGCCTGGCCTTCTGCGCCTCCCATAACTTGATGCAAAAGAATTTCTGAATTCGGAAGCGCGATCCGTTTTCCCTTTTTCCCGCCGGCAAGCAAAACTGCGCCCATAGAAGCGGCAATTCCAATACAAATCGTAGAAACATCCGGCTTAATATATTGCATAGTGTCATAAATCGCGAGTCCGGCAGTAACTGATCCGCCCGGAGAATTAATATAAAGCTTGATATCTTTTTTTGCGTCCTCATGCTCTAAAAATAAAAGCTGGGCAATTACTGTATTTGCCGCCCCGTCATTAATTGGCCCGCCAAGAAAAATAATCCGCTCTTTCAAAAGTCGCGAATAAATGTCATAGGCGCGCTCGCCCATCTGGGTTTTTTCTATTACTGTTGGGATTAAATAATCGCTGTGTTCCATAAGTTTAGTTTGTAAAGTCTAAAGTCATAAAGTCCTTAAAGTACTTTACAGACATTATGAACTTTTAACTATTTTAACGACTCAAGATACTCAAAAACTTTCCGATTCTGAACTATACCATAACTATAATCATAAACTTTTTGCGGGTCAATTTGCGGATCACGGGAAAAATGAGAATTAGACAAAAATGCATTGGTTTCTTTTTCCACTTCTTCTTGGGACGGCTCTAATTTCTGGTCTTTGGCTATCTGATATAAAACCAAATTACTGGCGACGCTACTCCGAGCTTTATCTTCCAATCTTTTTTTAACTTCTTCGTCGGTTTCAAGTTTTTTTAAGGCCGGAGAAACCATTGCTTTGTATTCCGCCACCAAATTATCCAAAGTCCGTTCCACCATGACCTTAGGCAATTCAATTTTGGAATCCTTAATGATCTCTTCCATTATTTTCAAGCGGTTTTTTTCTTTCTCTTTTTCCAATTTTTCCTTCATTATCCCGTCTTTAATGCTCTTTTTAAGATCTTCTGCAGTTTCAAATTTGCCTAATCCTTTGGCAAATTCATCATTTAATTCCGGCAATTGCCGGTCAAAAACTTCTTCCACCTTAACTTTAAAATCCACTTTTTTATCCCGCAAATCCTCTTTCCAGTAATCTTTCGGAAAATTAACGGAAAATTCCAGATTTTCTCCGGATTTATGGCCGATAATATTTTCTTCAAAACCGGCAATAAATTTTCCTTCTCCTAAAATAAACTGGTCAGATTTTCCGCTAGCGCCATCCAAGGGCTTTCCATCTACAGAACCGGAAAATTCCACTTCCACCAAATCGCCCTTTTTAGCTTCGTGATTAGCTTTCACAATTTTCGCCCGGGAACCCAAAACCCAATTAATGGATTTTTCCAATTCCTCGCTGGTGATAACGGCTTCTTTTTTATCAGAAATTACGCGTTTAACAATTTTTCCATAATTTCCAATTTTCACCTCCGGGAAAATTGTGAGGGTTGCTTTAAATTTTAATCCTTTTTCGCTTTCCAAAACTTCCACTTTCGGCTGGTCAATTAATTGCCAATCATTTTCTTCATTGATTTCCTGCAAAGAATCACGGATTGCTTTGTTAGCTGCCTCGCTAAAAACTTTTTCTTTATCCACGGCTTTTTCCGCCATATCTTTTGGCGCAGTTCCAGGACGAAAACCTTTCAAATGAACACCCGAAAGCGCCGCGTCATAAACCGGCTGCCAATAATTCAAAAACTCGTCATGATCCAAAACTACCTCCAGCTCTACAATTGAATCTGGTAATTTTTTAAGTGTGTGTTTCATCCCGTTAGAGATAGGAAACGTTTTAACCTGTTTTTTAGGTAACGCTTGCCCATTCCCGATTTTAAATATTTTTCTCTCGACGTTGCATCTTGTTGATTATGACATGCTTCATAGTAGATAAGTTCCCATGGTCCCCGTTTTTTAGTAAAACCATGTTTATTCTCGTTATGCTGGTTAAAACGTTTCCGTAGATCGGCCGTATACCCAGTATACAAATATCCGCTCTTTTTACTCCGTATAACGTAGACATAATTCATCCCGTTAGAAAATTAAACCCGGTGCCTTAGGGACATAAGACTTTCTATAATCCTTGATAAGTTTTGATTTAAAAATTTCATATTTGTTAATTTTCTAACGGGATAAATGGTTATCTCTAACGGGATTTCATTTTATAAAAATGGAACTAAAAGAAGGGCAACAATATTTATAACTTTAATCAAGGGATTGATTGCCGGACCGGCAGTGTCTTTGTATGGATCGCCGACAGTATCGCCAGTGACGGCGGCTTTATGGGCTTCAGAACCTTTTCCGCCAAAATTTCCGCTCTCAATATATTTTTTCGCATTATCCCAAGCAGCTCCGCCAGTCGTCATGGAAATCCCCAAGAAAATTCCAGCAACAATAGTTCCCATTAAAAATCCACCCAGCGCTTTTGGTCCGAGAAATACTCCTACTAAAACTACAGACAAAATTGGAATTATTGCCGGTACTATCATTTCTTTTAATGCAGCCTTAGTAACAATATCAACACAACGGGCATAATCCGGCTTAGCTTTAAATTCCATAATTCCAGGAATTTCCCGGAATTGCCTCCTAATTTCTTCCACTACCGCTCCAGCAGCATTACCAACTGATTTCATTGCAATTGAAGCGAAAAGATATGGAATTGCAGCACCCAACAAAAGCCCAGCAGCAACATACGGATCTTTTAAGTCAAAAGCTAAGTTTTGGGATTTTGCCGCAAATTCTTCGACATAGCCCGTAAAAAGCACAAGCGCGGCAAGTCCAGCAGAAGCAATCGCATAGCCCTTAGTAACGGCTTTAGTAGTATTGCCAACCGCATCAAGCGCATCGGTAATGTTACGGACATTAGCAGGAGCGCCGCTCATTTCCGCTATGCCTCCGGCATTATCCGTAACCGGCCCAAAAGAATCAATTGCCACGATAATTCCGGCAACTGAAAGCATTGAAGTTGCCGCCAAAGAAATTCCATAAAGTCCGGCAAGAAAATAACTGACTAAAGTTGCTGCGACGATAATTAAAATTGGAATAAAAGTAGATTCCATACCAACAGAAAGCCCAATAATAATATTGGTGCCATGTCCGGAATTAGAGGCTTCAGCTATGGATTTAACCGGCCGATAATTTTTTGCCGTATAATAATCCGTCACTACCACCATTAATGCAGTAACTAAAAGCCCGACTAAAGTCGCAAGATAAAAATTCCAATATCCCTCGCCAAAATAAAATCTTGCCGCTGGATAAAATAAAACTGCTGATACAACCAAGGATGCAATCAAGCCTTTATATAAAGCTCCCATTATAGAACCGCCCTGATTAACTTTTACAAAAAAACTTCCTATAAGCGATGCCACAATCGCAAGGCCGCCAAGAACCAAAGGAAAAACTACCAATGGGCTGGTTGCGCTTTTATCAATTAATGAACCAAGAAGCATTGCTGCGATAAGAGTAACCGCGTAAGTTTCAAAAAGATCCGCGGCCATTCCAGCGCAATCTCCGACATTATCACCCACAAGATCCGCAACCACGCCTGGATTTCTCAAATCATCTTCTGGAATTCCAGCCTCAACTTTTCCAACTAAATCAGTTCCCACATCCGCGGCTTTAGTGTAAATACCCCCTCCTAATCTGGCAAAAATTGAAATTAAACTTGCGCCAAAACCTAAACTGATTAAAGCTTTAACATCATTAGTCGCAAGATAAAATCCGGCAATTGATAAAAGACCTAGGGCAACAACTAAAAATCCTGTAACTGAACCAGCCCTGAAAGCGAGAGATAGCGCGGAATTCAAGCCTTGATTTGCGGCTTCTGCAGTTTTAGAATTAGACCGCACTGCGACATTCATTCCGATATAACCAGCCAAAGCAGACGCAGAAGACCCGATTAAAAATCCGAGAGCGGACATTCCTCCTAATAAATAATAAATAGCAATAAGTAAAATAGCGGCCACAACAGCCACACTTTTATATTGGCGATTCAAAAAAGCAGCCGACCCATCCTGAATAGCAGCGGCAATTTCAACCATTTTTGCATTTCCATTGGGCTGTTTTTGAAGCCAAAGCATTAGATAAACACTGTAAGTAACAGCTAAAACAACTGGTATAAAAATTAATAAAGTTAACATAAATTTTATTCAGTTTTTTTCTTTCGGCCTCGTTTTTTTGGAGCTTCGCTATTTTCAGGAGCAGGAGAATTTTTATTTTCCAAAACAGGTTCTGTTTTTTCAACAGCAGCTTCATCTGAAGATTTAGATTCCACAGAATCAGCTGTTCCGCCAACTATCGCTTCATCTGGATTGGATTGCGAACGGACATCTATTTTCCAGCTGGTAAGTTTCGCTGCCAATCTGACATTCTGCCCTCCTTTTCCGATTGCCAAACTCAATTGGTCTTCCGGAACAAAAGCTTTTGCTTCTCTCCTTGGCGAAATTTCCACGTTAGTCACCTTGGCGGGAGAAAGAGAATTAGCAATAAATTTTTCCGGAGCTTCTGCCCACTCAATAATATCAATTTTTTCCTGGCCCAATTCATTAGAAACTGCCATTACTCTAGTTCCACGCTGGCCGACACAAGATCCCACAGGATCAATTCCTTCAGTATTGGAATAAACTGCAATTTTAGTCCGGCTGCCCGGTTCCCGAGCAATGGATTTGATCTCTACAATCCCATCATTAATTTCTGGAACTTCTAATTCAAAAAGTTTGCTGATAAATTTCGGATGAGAACGGGAAAGGATAACTCCTGGAATTCGGGATTCCTCTTGAACCGCTAAAATATAAAAGCGCATACGATCACCGACGGTATACCTCTCCCCAGGAATGGATTCATTATGAAACATAATGCCCGTTGCCCTGCCCAAGTCGACAAAAACATTCCCGCGGTCATAACGCTGGATTAATCCGCTGACAATTTCACCTTCTTTATTTTTATATTCTTCTAAAATAGAATTTCTTTCTGCTTCGCGCAATCTCTGTAAGATAACTTGTTTGGCAGTCTGGGCGGCAATCCGGCCGAAATCATCATGAGTTTCCAATGGATAAACCAATTCTTCCTCTAAAACTGCATCGGATTTTTCCTTTTTAGCTTCTTCCAAAAAAATATGCCGGTCGGGATTGTAACGAGGTAAAACGCCCTCACCTTCTTGGAAAACTTCTTCTCTCTCTCTAAATTGGCGGGAGTCATTTTCTGGCACTCCGCCTTCCGGAACTGGCTCTTCTTCAACTATCCGAACCTTGGTTTCATCCACTACAGTTTTTACTTTCCAAAATTTCAAAGCGCCGGTCTTTTGGTCAAATTTAGCCCGGACTACTTCGCCTTTTCCGCAATATTCTTTTTTATAAGCCGCTGCCAAAGACATTTCCAGCGCCTCAAAAACTTTCTGCGGATCAACGCCCTTTTCCTGGGAAATCTGCTCTACTGCTTTTTTTAATTCTTTTAAATTAAACATGCCAATTTTGTATAAATTTTTTAGCTCAATTTGTAGCGACAAAAATTTATCTACAAAATTGAGCATCTCGCCGAAGCTTTATGCAGAGGCGAGATACCTTTAATTATCTTCTTCTTAATAAAATATCCGCTCGAGGCGGACAATCAATCATTAAAATTAAGTATATATCAAAAAATTTAAAAAGTCAAGACCCAGTTACCGAACTTCTACTTCCTGGTCAAAACTCGCTCTGCCTTCAAGATTTTGGCAGTTCAAGGTGTATTTTGTAGTAACTGCCGGTGAAACCCGGACTGAACCGAAAGTATCAACACTTGTATTGACGCTCGGAGAAATTGAACAGCTATTAGCAAACTGGCATTTCCAGCTTAAAACAGATTCATTAATAAATGCGGACTGGCCTAAAACTTTAGGCAATGCCGTAAATTCACAAACCGGGATTTCCGCAACTTTTAATAAAATAGTTTTTGCAGTGGTTCCTAATTTTCCCGTGCAAGAAAGAGTATATTCAAAATCTCTTTTAATTGAACTCACCAAACTTTCTGAACCGGCAATTCCTTTTGATCCACTCCAAGAACCTGAAGCATCGCAAGTGTCGGCATTAGAAACTTGCCAAGTTAAATTATAAGAAGCCGGCGCCCCCAAATTCAGCGGGCCTTCCACTCCATTAATTTTAAAATCTACTATTGGCGGACCAGTTGGGGGAGGAGGCGGTTGAATTGCTATATTGACATATCCAGTATTGGAAACTTTTCCGTCAGATTGAACTAACCGTAATACTGCAAACCTATAAACTCCTGGCGGATCATTAAATACTTTCTCTTCCAAGGGCGCAGTGCATTCTTTGGCATTTTGGGGATTAAAAACCGAAGCCTCAAAAATTGGATTATCTTTCAAATCATAATTAAAATCGCATCTCCCTCCGCCGGACATCAAACTGCTCCATCCCCCATCTTCGCTTCTGGAAACTCTGCGATCTCCATTAATATCATAACCGGCAGAAAGCCAAAGGCTTACTGGTTTTCCTTGCGTTACCCGAACGCTCCTTAAAAAGTTTTTGCCATCCAAACTAATACTCGCTTCCGCAGCTGGAAATGGAATTGCTGGCGCGCCTGGGGTGCCTGAAACACCTGCGGTACTTCCCCCGCCCAAGACTTTTACCGAAACTTCATCTGAAGTTGAATTAAATCCTGGGCAATAAAGTTTATAAGTATAATCGCCGGCTTTTGCAACATTCACAATTTGGCTTCCGGCTTTTGTTTTAAATCCAAACCAAGAACCATAAGCCAAGCAATATCGGTCCAAATTCCAAGAAATATTTAAATTCGCGGGCGCGCCCACTGTTATTGGCCCGTCTGAATCATTAACTTTCACATCAACTTTGTCCGGCGCTGATTCTGATGGAGCTTCTGTTGGTGAAGCTTCATCTGGCGGAGCTGTTGGAATTTCCGGAACTCCAGGAACTATTGGGATTGGCTTAGTGCCTGGAGCCAAGACTTTTAAAGTAACTGACCTAGATGGGCTGGTAAGCGGGTATATAGTATTTTCTGCTTTTAATGTATAGGTGGTGAACTGCGTTGGCATGACTTCCTTGCCTCTTTCTTCTATGGCAGCTACTTGCTCAACTTGCTGAGTAGTTAAATTTTTAATTGTTACTCTATCAGCATTTGAAGTCTGCCATTTTAAAACTGCTTTTTGGCCTTTATTAATTGGGTTTGGACTGACTGTAAAAGAAACGACTTGCGGCGCTGCTGGAATGTCGCCAATATATACTAAGGCGTCTCTGGTTATGGTACTCGGAGCACCACTAACGCTGCCGTCTAAAACCCCGGTGCAAGAAAGTCTATATCTTCTGATGTCGCTACTGTTATTATTTTTAACTGCCGTAGGGCGCTGAGTTTGTATAGAAATAATTTTTCTGTTTGCCGGGTCATATTCACTAATCTGAGGCGAACCAAAAGTATCTTCTGGTCCCGTCATTGTGCAACTTTCGGCATATTGAGATTTCCATGTGATTTTATATTCTGTGCCGGGAGTAACTATAATTGGAGTATTTGAATCCAAATTACAAATTCCAGTTTCATTATTTATACAAAGACTCGTCGAGGCATCCAGCCTAGGGCAGGGGGCAATCAGCATATTCATTCCATTAATTTCTCCATTTCCGGCGTACCAATTCGTATAACGAATTAATGATGTCCTGGAGGGACTCCGAGTCATACTACCCGCTGACCAATTAAATTGAGGATAGGCTCTCATCGCTATTCCGCTCAAACCAGCCCATTGAAGGTTAGTGCCACTGTTAATATGAATATACCCGCCCCGACAAGAATCAACCATTTTATTAGCAGCATTTACAAGAACTTCAGCCGCCCACTGCAATCGGTTACCGCGAGCAGTATCTGGCACATTTGGAACTAATAATTTACCATTTCCTCCAATATCACAGGAAGTCCAAGAATGAATATTGCTAACGTCGGGATGCCCAGTTTGTTCTGGGCAAATATAGAAGTTCTTGATGTCATCCGAGGGGGGATAAGAAAGACCAGTAATAGTGGGGATAGCTTGGACTAAATTTAAATTCCCAAAAAGAAAAAGGGTTCCTATTATTAAAATTCCTAAAGCCCAATATTTTTTCATATCTTAATTATAGTATAAATTAAATTGACTTTTTAGCCTAACTGGATATACTATTCTGAATAGGAAATTGAAAATCCAAAAAACTGAAAATGAAGAGGTCCCAACTTCTGCTTGCTATTATTTTTTTCTTTGCTTCTAGCCCTATTTCTTTCGCCAAAACTGACGAACAAACTCCTGCTAATTTTAACGGCAGCTTTGCTTTAAACTTCAGAATCAATGGCCCAGAAAATCAAAGGAATGAATTCATAATTCAAAATCCGATTTGGATCATTGCTTTTTTTGGATGGAACTGGCAATATCCCGCATTTGATATCGGCCCCACCCATTGGGAAAATAAAATTTTTGCGGAATTCAAAATTCCACCGCCGGAAAACGGACATATTGTCCTATATCAGCTTTATTCCCAACTCACTTATGAAAATTACGAAATTAAAATCGGAAAATTTCTGGTTCCTTTCGGCTATTACAATAGCTTATATAAACCAGATCAGTTTCTTACCCTTACCCGCCCGGATATCTATGCCGATCCCAGCGATTTAGACTTCATCAGCCACCGGCTTAATGGCCCTCGCGCTATTTTAACTCCCGGCTATAGCGATACTGGATTGAATTTAAGTTATAATTCTGAATCTGATAAAATTTATATTCCTAAAATTCTCAGCATTTATGTAGTAAACGGACTTGGAGAAATCAGCGACCGATCCCGAACTTTTCCTAATTCCCAAATGCCTGGCATTCCCCCTCCGCCAATTGGAGGCGTGGATCTGGATTTTGGAAATACCAAAAATCGGCTTGCGTCCCACTTCAACCAAAAAGCCTTTGGCGGAAGAATGGAATTTCTTCTTGGCGACTTTAAATTCTCCCATCCGATTTCTGAAAAAAAACGCATAAAACTGACGGGCATCAGCTTGGGATTATCCGGGATGCATAGCGGAACTTATTCGCTGGAACCAGGCCTTCCTTATACTATTTTAGGAACAGATCTTTCTTTCCGATACCGCCGCCTTAGCTTCACTGGAGAATATGTTTATGGCGAAAATAAATTCCGCCATGCCCAGGCTGACGCCGATGGAGAAATAGATTTCTTGCAAAACACGGAACAACTGCCTACAAAATTAGAAATTAACAGGGGGCTTTATTTACAAGGCGCATTTCCAATCAGAAAACAATTATTGGGAATAGTATCTTTTGGCCGGTTAGAAAGGCGGGGGCCAGAAATGATGTTTTCTTCAAATACTAGACATTTAGCATTTGCCCCAAGTAACAAACGCATAAATACATCAGTTAATAAATATACTTTTGGACTCAATTATGCGCTGACTGAAGATTTTGATATAAAATGGGAATTTTCCTATTGGAAAATTAATCTTCCTGTCCCCAATGTTTATCAATGGGGCGTATCATTTGTCCGAAGCTTTTAAAAATAAAGCTTGGCTCCAACCGAGCACATAAATATTTATGTGCTCGGTCTTTTTTTATAAATTTTCAAAATATTTAATGTCGGCTGAATCGCCACATAAAGTTATAGCAATTAAATCAATTCTCCATCCCATCTTATCGTCTACTAATTCTTGATTATGACCAACATATAATTGGGCGGTTCTTTGAAGTTTTTTAAGTTTAGCCGCAGTCAAATTTTCTTCTGGCATTATTTGCAAAGATTCTTTCCAGCCAATTTTTTGCCGCATTTTTCTAAGCATTGCCGTATTGCCGTATTGCCGAATTGCTTGCCATAAAGAATTAGGAGCGTATTCAGCCAAATTATAGATCCCACGAAATTCTTCGGTTTGCTTTATTGTCTTTACTTCCACAAAAATTAAAGTCCCATTATTTTGTTTCACAATAATATCCAATTCTCCCCATGGCTTTCTAAAATTACGCTCAATAATTTTATATCCCCTCTTAATTAAATACTCACAAGCTAGATCTTCTCCTAATTTTCCGATCTCAGATTTTTGCGTCATCAATAAAACTTAATGTAAAACAAAAGCTTTTACAATAGATTTGTTTCACCGGAAACAAATTTTAGAATTTAACCACAAATCATTACCAATGTTTCACGCTAGTGTGAAACATTGGTTTTTAAATAGGCCTATTTATCTGAAAATGTTTCATGTATTACGCCCAATCAGTGTTTCACCCCCACACCTAATGAGTTTAATTAAAATCTTGTTTGCCTTTGGCAAACTAAAACTCATTAGGTGTGGGGGTTTCACGTAACTGACATCTTCCAAGAATAGGCTCAAAGCCGTACCAATGTTTCACGCTTTAAGCGTGAAACATATTTTAAAGCGTTTACTAAGGCGTTAAAAATGTTTCACGTAACGGTAGTTGGGTTACTTTAATAGGGAAATCTTACCCAATGTTTCACATAATTGTTTCACCCCGTTAGAAGTAAGCCGCCCCAAGGTGGCTGCCGCCACTCGCTCTTGGCGAGAGCGGACTTCTAACGGGGTTTCACTCCAATATTATGCGACATTTGCCGGATTAAAAACAAAAAACAGCGCTTAGCGCTGTTTTACAAATGGTCATACTTTTCTGCTATTTCTACTAAATTATCATAACGGTTAGAATTCTTCTTGCTTCGCCTGCGCTCAATTCTTTTAAATTTGCCGATTTCCTTCCAATTTAATGAAAATGGGATATATACTCCGAAATAACCAGCCTTGATTGCGGGCAGAATATCATCAGCATAAGTATCGCCAATGCTATAATAAGCATCACCTTTATACCTGCTTCGTATTAGCTTGAAAAATCCGTACTTGCTATCTGGCGCAATAATGAAATCGTCAAAGTATTTAAGAAGGCCGGCTTTCTTCAAAGCCCGTCTCTTATCGCCCTGCACCCGCTTATCACCCTTAGTAAGAACCAATAAGGTATCTCCTTTCCCCTTAAGAAATTTTGCTACAGTAAAAGCCTGTGCCTTAATTTTTCTAATATACCGCTCTTCTTTAAATGCCTTTAAGCCGATATTATAAAGCTTTCTCATGAGCGAGAAATCGGTTTCCGCGCCTGCTTCTTTACAAAGCATTTCGTAGAATTTTACTAAAGAGGTTGGGAAACGCTGTTTTGAATACAAATAAAGTTTTCCAGTGCTTGGATTTTTTACATAAATCATCGCCTTATCAAAATCATTATGGCGAGATTTAATTTCAGCAAAAGACGGGGATTTATCTCCCAGCGCCCGCATAATTTCCGCATAGGCTTCTTCGGCCGGTTTTTTATAGAAATCGCTATTCATCAAAGTTCCATCCAAATCAAAGACCCAGACTTTGTTAGCCACTTATAATCCTTATCAAAGAGCTTTGCTATTAAAATAATAGGTTTTGTATAAAATTGCAAATTTGATTTTTTAAAATATGAAGTTTATATTTGTATAAAAGCGCGCTTAGCTCAATGGTAGAGCGACTCGTTTACACCGAGTAGGCCGGGGGTCCGATTCCCTCAGCGCGCACCAAAATAAATCCCCCTCACTTGAGGGGGATTATTATGGAAAATCTTATTCTCTGTCCATCGCCATTTTTATTATTTGAGGCAAATCTGATCGGGATTCTAAATCTTTATAAACATCCATAAAGGCTGTTTTATTTTTTTCAAAAATCTCTCGAAATTTTTTTCCATTCTTTTCCACCCATTTTTGCTGAGCCTCGATGTCTCCATGATGAATTCCGAAAAGAGCCAATACCTTAGCTTCAATTTCAATGGCTGCTTTCTCTGGCGATAAATTCCCATTTTCTTTATGATTCATTTTTGGCTGTTCCATAGTTTTCATAATAATATATTTATTTTATATATTCCATTTATTATATCATTTTGTGGGTCAGGATGGATTCGAACCATCGATCACCAAGGTATAAGCTTGGTGCTTTAACCGCTAAGCTACTGACCCTTTTCCGATCTGCTTATCTTTCTACCGGCATCGGCGTTCGCCGATTCCTGCGATCGGCGCCGCCCTACCCCTCGCGCCAAATTCTTGCAATGCAAGACCAAGTAATTTGGCGCTCCGTAGTTGCCGTACGAAAGATAAGCAGATCTTCTATATTAAATTATATTATACAAAATACCATTTTTTCTAAAAATGGTATATAATACTTTCAGATTCTTTCAAGTACATAAAGAGGTTAAGTGGAAAAATACGAAATTCTCCCAGACCGATATTTTGAAAATATTCAGCTGGCGCTAAAACACTTTAAGCCAGAACGGATTTATATCCGTCTCCGCGGTTCACTTGGCGGGAAAGTCATAATTTCTAAAAACTTGAAAGGTAAAAAATTCGCCATCGGTCACAGAAAATACGGCCTTAATATAATCATAGGCGGAAAAAAAGTATTTTTTTATAGGACCGCAATATCCAAAAGAAACCGTCTTGGTGGAGATCGCTGGTCAGTCGCTTACGAACGTTTTTACAGCGACAGCCGAATACACATGGCACATACTGGCTATCCTAATTACTATGAGCCCTATGATGGACCAGACGATCTAAAACTACCAGAAGTTAAAAGAACTATTTTGCGCTCTGCTAATGATTATCTTATTGAAATAACTTTTTCCGGAAAAATCCCGATTAAAAAAGCCGGATTATTTCCGGGCTACAAGGATCAGTATTACTGGGAACTGAAAATTTAAACAAAACGCTCCGACTAATCATCGGAGCGCTTTTTTATATTCCCAAAGGTTTCAACTTAAATTGTCCAACTAACTTATTAAAGTCTTCTTGTTCCAAAGTTTCTTTTTCAATCAAAGCTTTGGCAATCGCATCCAGAACTTTCCGGCGGGAACTCACAATTTTCTTAGCCGCAGTATGGGCATGGTCAATAAAATTTCTGACTTCATCATCAATTTTAGTTGCCATGTTTTCCGAATAATTCTTTGCTGTAGAAATTTCTCTGCCTAAAAATATCAGTTCTTGGGTTTCGCCAAAAGTTTGCGGACCTAATTTCTCACTCATTCCAAATTGAGTAACCAGCGCCCGCGCCATTTTTGAAGCTTGTTGGAGATCGCTGGAAGCGCCGGTGCTCATCTCTCCAAAAACAAATTTTTCCGCCACATATCCGCCAAGCGCTACCGCGATATCGGTCAAAAATTGCGTTCGGTTCCGAAGATGCTGTTCTTCAAGAGGAAGCTTTAAAGTATAGCCGCCTGCCCGGCCGCGGCTGACAATGGAAACTTTGTGCACCGGATCAGCGTCTTTTAAGCTGGCCGCAACCAAAGCATGACCCGCTTCATGATAAGCGGTAATTTCTTTTTCTTTCTGGGTAATCACCCGATTTTTCCGCTCCGGCCCAAGCATAACTTTTTCAATGGAACTAAATAAATCATCTTGAGTAACAATTTTCCGGCTATTCCGAGCGGCAAAAATCGCGGCTTCATTCATTAAATTCGCCAAATCCGCTCCGGAAAAGCCCGGCGTCCGAACCGCCACCTTTCTCAAATCCACTTCTTTTGCCAGCGGTTTCCCTTTAGAGTGAATCTTTAAAATTTCTTCCCGGTCTTTAATATCCGGCAAATCTAAAAACACCTGCCGGTCAAAACGGCCTGGGCGAATCAGCGCCCGATCCAAAATATCCGGACGGTTCGTAGCCGCCAGCACAATCACATTAGAATCCCGGTCAAAACCGTCCATCTCCACCAAAATCTGGTTTAAAGTTTGTTCCCTTTCATCGTGGCCACCGCCAACTCCAGCGCCCCGTTCCCGGCCTACTGCGTCAATTTCATCAACAAATAATATAGAAGGAGCGGCTTTTTTAGCAGTCGCAAAAGCATCCCGAGTCCGGGAAGCGCCGACGCCCACAAACATTTCCACAAATTCCGAAGCGGAAATATGGAAAAACGGCACATTGGCTTCTCCTGCCAAAGCGCGGGCAAGCAAAGTTTTGCCGGTTCCGGGCGGGCCGATTAAAAGCACTCCGCGCGGAATCCGCGCCCCCATTTCCAGAAATTTTTTCGGATTTTTCAAAAAATCCACCACCTCTTCCAATTCTTGCTTCGCTTCTTTCAAGCCGGCCACATCTTTAAAACTTATCCGGTCTTTAAACGATCCGAACATTTTTAAATTGGATTTGCCAAAACTGAAAGCCTGGCCCGCGCCGGATTTTGCCTGCCGGAAAATAAACCAAAACATCGCGCCAATAACAATTAGCGGCAAAAGGATCGGGAGTAATAAATTCATCCAGAAATAAAATCCGGACTGGTCTTTTATTTCTAAAACCACAGACTGTAACGCCTTGGCATTCACCCCATAATTATTCAGGGTCTGGCTCAAGCCGGATTCGGATTCTTTTTTAGCAGTTCCCTTATCTCCATTTTTTAAATCAATCAAAAGGTCATTGCCCTGAACGACAATTGTCTGGATTTCTCCCTTATTAATTTTTTCCACCAAGCCCGTCATAGTTAATTCCAAGGGTTTTTTGCCGGTTTCAAAAAGAAGCGAAAAAACAGCCGCTACTATAAATAGAGTAAGTACTGCCCATAAAATATTTTTATATAAAGTCATCCCATTTTTCATGCCATTTTTTATAATTTTCATCCCGTTTAGAAAATTAAATTAAACATCTTGCCGACTGAAAACTTCCGATAATGCTTGAATAAATTTTTAGTTAAGTTAAACATGTTTGTTAATTTTCTAACGGGATTCATGTCCATGCTAACAATTATAATATAAGAACCTATCTCAATAATAGTTTACTAACGCGATATTAGCCAATTTTATTCAGAACAAGGCAGGGGGAGGAAATCGTAGCTTGCTACCTTTCCGACAACTAATGCAGTTATGAATAAAATTGGCTGTATCCCTTCGGGTTGTTGCTAAAATGAATTAACTCTTTGTCGTTCCTCCTCGGAGTATCTAAGGATACACCTTTGTCGTCACTCCTTGATCTAATCCATTTTAGCTGACAACGCGTTTAGAAAATATTATCGAGATAGATTCTAGTTAGTATATAAGAAAGTTTTACATAAGCAAATTACAAAAAGAAAAAGCCCCGTCATTTCTGACGGGGCAAACTACTATTATCTTAATTGAGTCTTAAGCTTCCTCAGCCTGTCCTCGCACTCAGCCATGCCATCCGGCGGAGTAACGCTGAACCGCTGAAAGAAGTTTATGATATTTTTCAAAGTATTCAAGTAAGGAAGGCGGCAATCTTCTTCGCCCTCAAACTTACTCACTTTCATTTGAAAAAGTTCAATAAACGGGATCCAAAAACGCATCTGGTTTGCATTCATTTCCCTCCGCTCTTTTACCGGCAAAGTCTGTCCGGTATCGGTCGGGTTTTTCATGCGCACCAGCCAGAGATGGTAGAAGTGGGTATTATTGGCCTTAGGAATTCTGGTCACTCGGCAATAGATCTTAGCGATTTCAAAACCGCTTTCATTCTGCATTTCCCGAACCAATCCCCAAATTAGACGCTTATAGAAAGAATCTGCCATTGCCTTATCATAAAGGCATTTTGGTAAAAGCTTTCTCAGGCCTGAATCGGGAATCGGCTCTTCTTTAGGTTCTGGCTTTCCGCCAAAGGGCCCGAGGCCGGCATGCTTTCCTCGATCGCCGTCCTGCCCCATGGTTTTGCCTTCAGCCAAATCTCCTAAATTCTCGCCAAGAAAAACTTTTAAATTATTGATTTCTTCCTGATTGAATTTTTGCAAAAACCTGGAGATAACTCCATAGATATCTCTTTCGGTTTCACAAAGATCCAGTTCTTTATCCAATTCCGGAGTAAAAACATCAACAGAAAGGCCGAAGCAAGATTGATCATGAATATTTCTTTCATCAATCTCTTCCGGCTTGTCGCTGTTATACTCGCTTCTTTTTTCCAGATATTCTCTCCGCTTAACTGCATCTTCATAAGTTTGCGCAGGAAGAAGATCCCAGCGCAAAGATTCCCGGCCGGTTCGTCGATCTTGAACCTTTTTATAATTGAAAAAAGTATTCCGCAATTCTTCAGTGCATTCCGGACAAACCGGAAGAATATGATAACCCAATTCCAATCCAAGAAAGAATGGAATTTTGAAAAGCTGGGTTTCAGAATCAACCCGGATCAGAATAAACGATCCGATTTTTAATTTAGATCCGCCTTTTCTCGCCACGATATCGCCGGCCAGCTGGCCGTCTTCTTCGCGGGTTCGGATCCGATAATAAAAGCGCGGAGCAAAAGAAAATTCCTCAACTTCATCGCTTTTTAAAAGCTTTTCCTTAATGCCAAGGATTGCGGGGCAAACTTTCCCCAAATCCATAGTCTTGGCAAGATGGGCAAGCTCTTTTTTCCAAGCATCAATTTTCTGATAAAACTCAATATAATTATTGCGGAGCCAAGTTTGGCGGTTGGGACCGGAAAATTCTTTTAAGAGATCTTCCAGTCCTTTATATTGGTAAACAGGAGAAGGAAGGCCAGAAAAATTACTTTCTAATTCTTCTTGAATTTTTCTTGCCAAATGCACAGAGCAAACGGGTTGAACATTTGCCGGAATGGAAGAATCGTGGCCACAAAATTCCCCCAAAGATTCAAGGGTAATCTGGGATTGATTCCGCCGCTTCCAAATTAATTCAAAATATCCTTTTTGATTAATGAATTCCTGAAAATTACCTTTTTCTAAAAAGTCCTTGGCTTCCTCAGAGAGAATATCCTGCTGGCCTTCTCCGAAGGCCGTTTGGATATCTCCATCGGTCACCGCTCGAATCGGCTCGGTCATGGCTGGTTACCTCGTGTTCCATATGTAGTTGTCAATTTCGAACAACTTTCTGCTGGTTAAATTATATAATAAAAGTCGGGAAAAGTCAAATAAAAAAATAAGCTCTTTTTGAGCTTATTTTTTTAACTTCAAGATGATTCTTTTTTCTGCCGGCTTTACTGAATCAATGTGGAATTTGTAGCGTTCGCCTTCTTTTATTTTCAATTTCATTTCTTCCACGCTGCCGAATTCTGAAACGTGGATCAATCCCTGAATTTCCGCGTCTAAAGCCACGAAAGCGCCGAAAGGATTAAATCTGGTTACGGTTCCCTCTACTTCTGCTCCTGCCTTATAGCGCTCTTCTACTTTTTGCCAAGGATCTTCTTTTAATGCCTTCAAAGAAAGAGTCACTCGGCCGTCTTTGATTTCTAAAATTTTTGCTTTTACCTGATCATTAACTTTTACAATTTCTTTCGGATTCTCAATTAATTTATGGTCTAATTCTGAAATATGGATTAATCCTTCCACGTCAGGATTATCGGCAAATTTCACAAAAGCGCCGAAATCCGCCACTCCGGAAATAATTCCGTCTATGACATCGCCTACGTTATAATTAGCCAATTTTTCCTTAAGATTCACGCTGGTAACTTCTTTCTCAGAAAGAATTAATTTTTCAGCGCGCGGATTAACATCTAAAACTTTTACTTTTAATTCTTGTCCGACGAATTTTTTTAATTCTTCCAAAATTTTTGCCTTATCGCCGTCATCTACCCGCGGATAATGTTCGCTGGAAAGCTGGGATACCGGCAAAAAAGCTTTTAAGCCTCCGATTTCTGTCATTAAGCCGCCAGAATTTGCGCCAACAATTTTAACTGAAACCTCTTCTCCTTTTTCCGCCAATTCCCGGACTACCTGCCAAGATTTTTGTTTTTCCGCTCCAGCCAAAGAAAGTTCAACATAGCCGTCTTCATTTTCAACATCTGCCACTTTTGCGGAAGCCGTATCGCCTTCTTTTAAATTCTTTAAAACTTCCCTTGCGTTTAAAAGCTCCACTCCATAAACAACTCCGGTGCCATATTTTCCTAAATCAAAATAAACTGCCCGAGGGGCGCGATTTAAAAGTTTAGCCGTCACTAAATCGCCCTCTTTCACCATCCCCATTAAATCCGGAGAAGACTTAAGCAAATTGGCAATCACTGAATCGGTTTTTTTAAGACTATTAATCATTATATTGTCAGCGGCTAATAATCAGCCACTGGAAACATTAATAAAAATAATAATGCATTATAAAAAGATTTGCAACTACACAAATAAAAGGCATTGAATTTATAAATAAAATTTGTTAAAATCTTTAAGTATGCCAGGTAGTAGAACTGCGACTAGAATTTAACTCTCTTCGCAGTAAGCTATTAGGCAATGCAATATTAGTATTTAAAGAAGTCGTTTTAATTAATTAACACGTGTTAAATTCTGCGAAGAGCATCGCAGTTTCACTACCTGGTATGATTATCAACTGGTACGGGGAAGGCTGTTTCAAAATTCAAACCGGGGGCATTACTTTAATAACCGACCCCTTTGAATCTTCTATCGGCTTAACACCGCCAAGAGGAAAAACTGAGATTATTTTAAAAACCCTCACTCCTTGGCCAATGACAGAGGACGAAGAGGGGGGTAAGGTAATCCGCGGAGGAGGAGAGTATGAAATACAAGGCGTTACAATTAGCGGATTTTCGATTTTAGGGGAGTCATCGGAAAAATTTTTTAAAACTATTTATAAAGTGGGCGCCGAAGATCTAACCTTAGGATTTTTAGGGCATCTCAGCGAGGAAATGCCCGCCGAAGCCCAAGAACCTTTAAAAGATGTCAATATTTTATTTATTCCGGCTGGCGGAAAACCATTTATTAATCAGGAGAAGGCTGCAAAATTAATCAAACAGCTGAATCCCAAAATTGTTGTAGCTTCTTTTTTCAAAACTCCCGGATTAAAAAGAGCCAGCTCTGATTGGAGGGCCCTGGCAGATGAAATGGGACAAAAACCGGAAGTTGAGGAAAAATTAACTATCAGGAAAAAAGAAGTTTTGGAACAAAAGGGGATAAAATTAGTAGTATTAAAAATTTAAAATATGATTCCAAAAATTCAAAATTTTTTTATGGAAATCCAGCAAAGCGGCGAAGACACAAAAAAACGCTGGCTTTTTGTTTTAAGCGGTAGTTCAATGCTTATAGTTTTAATATTATGGATCTTCTATATTAACCTGACTGTCAAAAGCCTCCAAAAAGAAGATGTTAATTTGCAAAATAATACTGGTGTTTTTTCAATTTTTAAAAATGGCATCATAGTATTATCCAAAGAAAGCGGATTGAATATAAGCAAATTAGCCGATTATCTTAAGGATTTTTTAAGCAAAAAAAATTCAGTTACCATCCAAGGAGCGAATTTTAATTTTATTGTAAACGGCTTAGAGGATGTAAAACCGAAAAAACTCCCATAGCGGAATGAAATCCCGTTAGAGGCCGCGGTCGCTAGCGGGATTATATATAAAAAGGTTATTATTCAAAACATTAATTAAATTCAAGGCGGGACTAAGTCAAATAGACCGCGACCTGCCTCTAACGGGATGAAAGAAGAAAAAGAAAAACCAAAATTACATAGCGGAATAGAAGACAGGGAAATCACCGATGAATTGCAGGAGTCATATTTGGATTACGCGATGTCTGTCATTGTTTCCCGCGCCCTTCCGGATGTCCGGGATGGATTAAAGCCAGTACAAAGAAGGATTCTTTGGGCAATGTGGGATAGCGGGCTTACTCATTCAGCGAAATTTAAAAAATCCGCGAATATTGTGGGTGAAGTGCTTGGCAAATACCATCCCCATGGCGATTCTTCAGTATATGAAGCTATGGTCCGCATGGCGCAAGATTTTTCTCTCCGTTATCCATTAGTAGAAGGGCAAGGCAATTTTGGAAGTATTGATGGCGATTCGGCTGCCGCTTATCGTTATACAGAAGCCAGATTATCTAAAATGTCTGAGGAGCTTCTATTAGATATAGAAAAAGAGACTGTTGATTGGAATCCAAATTATGATAGCAGCCGCCAAGAACCGAAAGTTTTGCCGGCAAAATTCCCGAATTTGCTTTTAAACGGAACTGTCGGCATTGCCGTAGGAATGGCAACTAATATTCCTCCAAATAATTTATCAGAATTAGTGGATGCCGCTTCCCATTTAATAGACAGCCCAAAAGCTACTGCTATTGATTTAATGGAATTTATCCAAGGCCCGGATTTTCCAACCGGCGGAATTATTTATGACCAAAAAGCCATCCGTGAAGCCTACGCCTCAGGGCATGGAGCTATCACTACCCGCGCGTTAACCGAGGTAGTAGAACAGAAAAAAGGCCAATATAATATTGAGATCACTGAAATTCCTTACCAAGTAAACAAATCAGAATTGATTATTAAAATTGCCGAACTGGTTACAGAAAAAAGAGTGCAAGGGATTAGGGATGTCCGGGACGAATCTGATAAAGACGGCCTCCGGATTATTATTGAATTGAAAAATGACTCGGCTCCGCAAAAAGTTTTAAACCAACTTTTCCAATTCACTGACCTGCAAAAGAATTTCAACTTGAATATGATTGCGCTGACTAAAAATGGCTTACAGCCTGAAGTAATGTCGGTAAAAGATATTCTTCTTGCTTATATTGAACACAGAAAAGAAATAGTCAGGCGCCGGGCAGAATTTGATCTTAAAAAAGCCGAGGAGCGCGCCCATATTTTAATGGGACTTCATAAGGCTCTTGGAAATATTGACGCCGTTATTACCACTATTAAAAAATCCAAAGACAAAGAAGAGGCGCATAGAAATTTAGTCAGTAAATTTAAATTCAGCGATCTTCAGACAACAGCGATTTTGGAAATGCGGCTTCAGACTCTCGCTGCGCTGGAAAGAGAAAAAATCGAGGAAGAACTGAAAGAAAAGAAAAAAATAATTGATGAATTAAATATTCTTTTAAAAAGCCCAGCTAAAATTCTTAAGGTTGTAAAAGACGAAATGCAAGAAATAAAAGAAAAGTACGGCGATAAAAGAAAAACAAAGGTGGTTATTGGCGGACTTAAAGAATTTAACGAGGAAGATTTAATTCCAAAAGAAGAAACTATAATCACTATGTCCCAGGGCGGATATATTAAGCGCGTTCCGCCTTCCAGTTTCCGTTCGCAAAAACGCGGCGGCAAAGGATTGATCGGATCCGATGTCGCGGAAGAAGATTTCTTAAGCCACTTCATGACCTCCAACACTCATGACAATATTTTATTTTTTACCGAGCGCGGACGGGTTTTCCAAACAAAAGTTTTTGAAATTCCTGAAGCGACCCGGATTGCCAAAGGAAAAGCAATTCATAATTTCTTAGAAATTCCGCTTGAAGAAAAAATAAGCGCTATTATTACTTATCCTGCCGAGAAAAAATCAATTCCTGGATTCCTGGTGATAGTCACTCATAATGGCCTGATTAAAAAAACTCCTCTTCAAGATTTTTCCAATGTCCGCCGGAACGGAATTATCGCAATCAAATTAAAAAAAGGTGACTCGCTCCAGTGGGTAAGGCTTTCTTCCGGAAACGATCAGGTAACTCTAGCCACTGCACAAGGCCAGGCAATCCGATTTAAAGAATCCCAGCTCCGTTCAATGGGCCGGGCTACTTCGGGCGTCCGCGGAATCCGGCTTAGAAAAGGAGATTCTGTCGTAGCGCTTAATATTGTCACTAAGGAAAATGAAAAGGGGCAATTATTGACTGTTATGGCAAACGGTTTTGGTAAACGGACTCCGCTTTCCGAATATAAAGTCCAAGGGCGAGGCGGATCTGGAATCAAAACTTCTAAAGTCACTACGAAAACCGGACAAGTCATTGCCTCTCCGATGGTTAATGAGGAAAAAGAAATCTTAGCACTTTCTGCTAAAGGACAAATCATCCGCACTCCGATTGAAAGTATCAGGCTAAGCGGCCGGGCAACTCAAGGCGTCCGGATTATGAATGTAAGCTCTGGAGATAAAGTGGTTGGAGTAGTTTGTTTATAACTAACGCTCAACTAATTCTCTTGCCAACCGCTGCTCCGGCTTTAACAAATAATATTCGTTCATAGATGGAAATTTATCACCCTAGTTATTCTTCCTGGGTATCCCGATAAATTTCCTATTCGCTCATTTATTTGTAATAAAGCCTCCGCAATGTTGGCTTAAGAATTAGTCTCGCTGAATTGGATAATATATAATGTAATTATGAACTTTACTCGTTCGCAGCTTATAATTCTCGGCTCAGTTGGAGCAGTTTTGCTTTTTATAATTCTTTTGGTAACCGGCATAATTCCGGGCTTAAGAAATTCTTTTGAAAAACCCCCCGAAATCACCCTGACAGTCTGGGGAATTGAAGACCGGGCATTCTTCCAGGAAAATCTGGTCGGCTATCAAACTCTGCGCCCAAATGTCCAAGTTAATTATGAAGAATTAGATGCTGATAACTACGAAGGGGATTTAATCAATGCGCTCGCCTCCGGAAAAGGCCCTGATATTATGATGTTCCACAACTCCTGGTTGCCGAAACATTTCAATAAATTAGTTCCGGTAAGCGATCTTCAAATGAAATTAAAAACTTTGCAGGAAGTTTTTCCTACAGTCATTGAGCAGGATTTTGCTCCGGACGGCAAAATTTACGCCCTTCCATTATATATAGACACGCTCGCGCTTTTCTATAATCAAGATATTTTTGACCGGAATGGAGTCGCAGTCGCGCCTAAAGATTGGCTTGATTTTCAAAATCTAATTCCAAAACTAAGGCAAAAGGACGCTTCCAGTAAAATTACCAAAGCTGCGGCCGCAATCGGCGGATCTGAAAAAAGCATAGATAAGGCATCGGATCTTTTAATGCTTTTAATGCTGCAAGCGGGAACTAAAATGACTGACTCTGAATTTAGCTCCGCCACCTTCGGACAAAATGTAGCCGGCCTGCTTCCAGGGCTGGATGCGATGAATTTTTATTCAAAATTCACAAAGGCTGATAATACTTACTACACCTGGAATGATAATTTTAAATATTCCTTAGACGCTTTTTCTAGCGGCGATTCGGCAATGATTTTTAATTATGCTTCTAGTAAAACTGCTATTAAAAATAAAAATCCATTTTTAAATTTTAAAGTCTCTCAAATGCCACAGCCAAAATCCGGAGAAAAAGCGGTAAATTACGCGGATTATTGGGGGCTTTCAGCAACAAATAACAGTAAAAGTCCTGATTGGGCGTGGGATTTAATTTTATACCTGACTGCCAATGATACTTCCGCGGAAAATTATTTGAAAGTTTCCAATCGTCCTCCCGCCCTTAGAACATTAATCCAAAAATATTCCGATCATCCGGAGCTTGGAGTTTTTGCAAAGCAAGCGCTTACTGCCAGATCTTGGCCTCAGATTGATAAAAAATCCATATCAGTAATTTTTTCCGAAATGATCCAATCTGTAATTAATGGAAATCTTGATGCGGCGGCGGCCATCAGCCAAGCTGAACGGCAAGTCACGGAATTGATGAGGGCAAGACGCTGATAAAATTCCCAATTCCTAATTACTAATTTCTAATGAAATTCCTAAATTAGAAATTGGATATTTGGAATTAGAAATTATAGAATAAAATTATGAAAAGAATCACTGCCTTTCTACTTTCTACTTACTACTTACTAATTACTAATGTAGCTTCCGCTGCCCTTCTTCCTCAATGCAATCCCGTCGGGGAAAGAGGCGCGGCAGACACCTGCAATCTTTGCCACGTTCTTCAGCTTGGTAAAAATCTAATTACTTTCTCCTTGGAAATCGGATTTGCGGCGGCGGCCTTATTTATTGCCTGGGGCGCTTTTGTTATAATGACAGCAGGAGATTCTGAAGAAAAAGTAAAAACCGGGAAGCAAACTATGACCATCGCTGTAACCGGCGTAGTAATCGCCATTTCTGCATGGCTCATCATAGGAACGGCGCTTCAAATTTTAACCGGATCCCCGTCAAAACTTCCATGGGATCAAATTCAATGCACTTTTTAATACAATGATTAACAAACAACAATTAACAACTAACAACATATTTTTTATTGCTTTTTTAATTTTAAACTTTACGTTTTTAACTTTTTTGCCAATTACCTTTGCTCAAGATTCATTACCGCATCTTCCAGGGGGCACTCCTGGCCTTATAGGAACTCCAGATAATACCGGCTCTCCAGTTGATGGAGGATCAGCCCTTACCAGCCCTGGACCCGTGATAATAACTTGTCCGGACGGAACTAAAGTTCAAGTGCCTCAAGTCTGCCCACCATCTGGGCCTGGCGGAGGAAGCCGAATTACCTTACCGATTAATCCTCCAGGATCTGGCGGTCAACAAACTATCAGAATCCCAAATCCGCTCGGCACGACAACAACATTCACGCAATTAATCAGCCGGATTGTTAATTGGCTTTTGGTAATCGGCGCGCCGATTTTAACTTTGATGATTATCATTGGCGCTTTCCAATTCCTTACCGCGGGCGGAGAGCCGGATAAGGTTACAAAGGGCAGGCATACAATTACTTACGCGGTTATCGGATATGCATTATTGCTTCTTTCGACTGGAATAATAAAAATTATAGAAAACCTTCTTGGCGCGCGGTAAAAAAAATGTTATTATAAATTTCGAAAGGTCGAGATTGTATAAATAAAAATTGAGTAAAATACGTAATTACTTAATTATATAAATAATGAAAAATTTAACTAAAAAAGTCATTTCTGCAACATTACTGGCTCTTCCTTCTTTAGGATTTGCACAGGGAGTTATTCCTTCTCCAAATGTTCCCGTCACCGGAGTTCGATCTCTTGATGATGTAAGTAGAATTCTTGTTACTTTAGTAAACTGGGTAACCGGTTTATTCTTTGTAGCGGCAATTCTCTTTCTTTTCTATGCAGCCTACTTATACTTAGGCGCGGCTGGCGATCCAGAAAGACTGACTAAGGCAAAAGACCAATTAATTTATTCGGTTATTGCCATTGCAGTTGCTTTACTTGCTGGCAGTGTAAGATTTATCGTGGAAAGCATTTTGAGATAAAAAATAAATTTAGGCAAAGAAAAAACCCGCCAGTTAAACCTGGCGGGTTTTGATTTTAACGATTATTTCTTTTGGACTCTTTCTAGAATATGGATTTTCACAACTCCTTCATCGCCCATAAAACGGAGAGCGCTGTAAACCGGAATTTCTTTCTTAGTTTTTCCGATATTATCGCCATCTTTAGAGCGTATCCAATCAACGCAGCGGTTGTTATACCACAGGCAAATATTGATTTCTCCTGGCGGAGCATCAATACCTATTCTGTCCAACGGCAAGTCGGGCAGAAACACCGCCTTGGATAAGCAATGCTTATGGACTTTTTGCTGGACAAACCTATTTTCCAAATCAAGATTTACAGCAAAAGAATCTTGGCAAGTATTGGGCAAAGAATCGGCTGGCGATTTTTGAGGATTAGAAGCTGAACTTATTGATGTAAAAAAATGGCTAAACGCTAAGCTCGTTAAAGCTACAACTAAGCCAACAATTAATACAGTTGCCGCGAGTTTTGATCCATACTTTAATGCATTCGGAAATTTCTTATTCATTACGCGCCACCTGCTATTCCAGCAAGTAAACGCTTTCCAAAACTAAGAATTTCTGGAATATTAGCAAAATCTACTTTCAAAACTTGCCCGTGACCGGCGCTTATCATCTTATATTCCTTCATTAATTTAAATGCTTTCTCGCGAGATATATTAAGTTCGACAGAAACAGTTTTTGCAATTTCAAGTTCTGTTGCAGTTTCGGCTAATTCTCCTCTTCTCTCAAGCTTTTCTTTTGCCTCAAGTTCGGCAGCTTCTATCACCGCTAAACCGATTGGCTTAATCGGACCGATAGTTACCTTTTCGAGAATCATTCCGTAGCTAGGAAGTTTATTGCTGCCATCGTCCGGCTTGCCATCGCATTCTTTAATCAATTTATCATGCAATCTTTTTGTTAAATCATCCTGAGAACTTCGGGCTTCTTCCCATGTTTTCGGAGTCTGTCCTGGGTCGCTTGCCCATTGGCGGATTTCTTGTTCGGTAATATCATTTAGAATTTTCTTAACGCCTTCTTCTTTTCCAGATTTTACATAATTCATTAAATTATCCGAATTATCCGAATCAGGAATCAAATACAAAGTAACTTCCATAGCCAATGCCACATTATCCGGAGTCCGGACTTCTGCGGGAGAGACCTTTAAAGAACTTCTTTGAATAGGAAGTGTTTCTAAAGATTCAATATTGGGAATGACAAAAATCCATTCCCTGGCAATTTTTACCCAAACAATTTTGCCAAATCTCCTTTTGACGATCGCCGTTGGCGGATCAAGAGGCGGCTCATATGCCCAGCTAAGAACTAATCCTGAAATGAAAAAAAGTATTGCTACAAGAATTATTAATACTGAAAGAACTATCAGACTTGTCATCTCTGCCTCCTTTTTCAAACTAGCCCGCTTTAGCGGACTTTTATACTAATCATAAAATATCATAAAAAAATCTATTTGTCAACGACGCTAATTTAAGCTAAACTAGTATGAGAATTTGCCCTCGTGGCGAAACTGGCAGACGCGCATGGCTTAGGACCATGTTCCGCAAGGATTGGAGGTTCAAATCCTCCCGAGGGCACAAATAATAAAAACTGAAGTTTGTTCGGTTTTTATTATTTTTTGTTTTGAGGATATTGAACCGAAGGCCGAAATCACGAAGTGATGAGGTCTCGACTGAAAGGAGAGGCAAATCCTCCCGAGGGCACCAAATTATTTTCTCCGCCTGGCTGCGTGGAAAGATTTATGAATTTCCCGAAGTTCTTTATTAGTAATGTGGGTATAAATTTGAGTGGTGGAAATATTGCTATGGCCAAGAAGCTCCTGCACCGAGCGGAGGTCTGCGCCATTTATTAATAAATCAGTCGCGAACTGATGGCGGATCTGATGCGGAGTTATTTTTTTGGCGATGCCAGCTTTCCGCCGGTAAAATTCTACCAACCGCTGGACTGCTCGCGAAGTGATTTTTCCAATAACTTTCGGCTCTTTCAATGGAGAAGTTTGCTTGGAAAGGCTGATAAATAAATGTTCTGTGGTATCACTTCTTTTATCCAGATAATTTTTTATAGCCGCTCTTGCCCGATCTGAAAGAAAAACCACCCGCAATTTTTCGCCCTTGCCTCTTACCGTGATTTCTCCTCTATCCAAATTAATATACCTATCTAAATTGCAAAGTTCGGAAATCCGGAGTCCGGTGGAAAAAAACATTTCCAGGATAGCTCTGTCTCTAAGTCCGCGCAAAGTATTTTGCGCCGGCGCGCTTAAAAACCTTTCCAAATCCGCGTATTCAATAATATCTATCTGCCGGCGGGGAATTTTCGGCAATTCAATTTTATCCGGAGACAAAACTTCAAAATCGTTTTTAATCAAGTATTTTAAAAAATTCCGGATGGCAATGGCGTAATAAGTCTGGGTAACTTTTTTTATCCCGTTAGAGGCAGAGGCGCGCTTCGAGCCCTCGCGGCCTCTAACGGGACTGCGCGCTAACCATATCCGGAATTCTTTCACCGTCTCCATTGTAATATCTTCCGGTTTTTTAATTCTAGAAAAATCAATAAAGGCTTTTAAATATCGTTCATAATTTTCTCGCGTCTTCGGCGAACGGTTTTTTTCAATTTCCAGATAATCTAAGTAGTCTTTTAAGGATTTTTCAATGGCTGCCATAAACTAATTATACCATTTAACATTTTGCGACAGGTAAGTGTTGTTTTTTCTGGAAGCTTCTGCTAATATCTTTTTAGAACTTATTCAATTAAAAAGCTAAAATGTTCAAACCAGGCGATCGAGTAGTTTGCATTGAAGGCAAACTAGATTTTATGGATAAGGCAATGTTCAGCACTAATAAAATCTATACCATAAAAGAACATGTTTCTTTAGAAGAATATCAAAAACGGCATCTCAAATCCGATTGGTGGCTGAAAGGAAAAGTTCTAGAAGAATGGAAATGCGGCTTGGTATATCTTGAAGAAGTTTTAGGAGCAGACGGATCTGATCTTGAATGGCTTGCAGATAAATTCAAACCGGCAGAATAATGCCGGTTTTTTAATTAATAAAATGGGGGGGTTGATTTTTTTAAACAAATAGTCTATAATAGACAACAATGTTAAGTGTCAGGCAAAAAATTAACGTTTTAAAAGAACATCAGGAACATGATAAAGATACCGGATCTCCGGCTGTTCAAGTTGCGCTTTTAACCAGGCAAATCGAGGAATTAACCGGCCACCTTAAAAAACACCGGAAAGACAACCATTCCCGAAGAGGGTTATTAAAAATGGTCGGCAAAAGAAAAAGATTATTGGATTATCTTTCAAAGAAAAATCCTAAATCTTACAGCTCAACTATTAAAAAATTGGGATTGAAAAAATAAATTATAAACTAAATTAATTAAGCGCTTCCCCATCTAAAGTACGAATTCATACAAATGATACTGGGATAAAATTGGTATCATTTGTGTGCATTTGTATCTTGGCTTTGCGAAGCGCAATCAGTAATGAAACGAAAAGATCAGAGAGTGGGAATATTTGTTGATATTCAAAATCTTTACCACTCTTCTAAAAATTTATATCACGCTCGGGTCAATTATAAAGAATTGATGAAAGAGCTTGTGAGCGGCCGGCAGCTTGTAATCGCCATGGCCTATGTAGTAAAAAGCGATACCGCCAAAGGAGAAGCGGAATTTTTTGACGCCCTGGAAAAAGCCGGATTAGAACTTCGCAGTAAGGATCTTCAAATTTATCCAGGCGGAATGAAAAAAGCTGATTGGGATGTCGGCATGGCAGTAGACGCAATCCGAATGTCTAATCTTTTAGATGTAGTAATTTTAGTAACTGGCGACGGAGATTTTGTCCCGTTAGTGGAATATCTAAAATGGGGAATGGGCAGAACGGTGGAGGTAGCGGCTTTCGGAAGAAGCGGATCCGGAAAAATAAAAGAAGCGGCGGATGAATTCATTGATTTGGAAAAATTGCCAAAAATATTATTAAAGAAATAGCTTTTTAGCCAGTTAGCTTCTTAGCTTATTGGGAATAATGAAAATGTTAAACAAAATATTATCAAATCTAAAAAGCTAATAAGCTAAAACCTAAGAAGCTAAAATTATGGATTTACAAAGAAAACAATTTAAAACTGAATTTGCGGGAAAACCATTAACCCTGGAAGTTTCCAGAATTGCTGAGTTTGCTGACGCCGCGGTAATCGGAACTTACGGCGGAACAACCGTGCTTGCCACCGCAGTTATGGGCGGAAAAGATAAAGATAGTAATTATTTTCCGTTAATGGTTAATTATGAAGAAAAATTTTATGCCGCCGGAAAAATTCTAGGCAGCCGGTTTATGCGCCGGGAAGGAAGGTCTTCTGATGAAGCGATTTTAAGCGGAAGATTGATTGACCGGACTATCCGCCCGCTTTTTGACCAAAGAATCCGCAGGGAAGTGCAAATAGTAGTGACGGTGCTTTCTGTAGATAATGAAAATGACCCGGATTTTATCGGGCTTTTAAGCGCCTCAACTGCAATCGCCATTTCTCCTATTCCTTGGGACGGCCCGGTAGCAGGAATAAAAATCGTAAAATTCAAAGACGATTCTTCAGCTAAATTTAATCCGACTTTTTCAGAAATAGCCGGCAATAAAGTGGAATTTAATGCTTTTGTTTCCGGAACCAAAGAAAGGATCAATATGATTGAACTTGAAGGCGATGAAGCTCCAGAAAAAAATGTGGTCAGCGCTTTTACCCAAGGCCATAAAGAAATCCAAAAATTAATTTCCTGGCAAGAATCCGTTATAAAAGAAATCAGAAAACCCAAGACTAAAATTCAGCTTGCTAATCCAAGCCAAGAATTAAAGAAAAAAATTGTAACTTTCTTAAAAGGAAAATTAGAAAAGGCAGTTTATAATCCCAATAAAACTGAAATGTATAACAATATGGCCGCCCTAAGAGAATCTTTAAAAGAATTTTTGGTTTTGGAAAAGCACGCCGAAGACGACTTAAAAGAAGTTGAGGCTATTTTTGAAGAAGAAGTAAATGCCTTAGTCCATGAAAAAGTCCTTAAAGAGGAAAAACGTCCGGATAGCAGAAAATTAGATGAGGTGCGGGATCTCCACGCCGAAGTCGCGATTCTACCAAGAGTCCATGGCTCAGCCTTATTTGTCCGCGGCAATACTCAATCGCTCGCCGTTACCACGCTTGGCGGTCCCGGCGACCAACAATTAGTGGAAACTGTAGAATTTTCCGGCAAAAAAAGATTTTTACTCCATTATAATTTCCCTCCATATTCAGTGGGCGAAATCGGACCATTCCGCGGTCCAAGCAGGAGAGATATTGGCCATGGAAATCTCGCCCATAAAGCCCTTAACGCTTTACTTCCAACTCAGGAAGAATTTCCTTACACAATTAGATTAGTTTCAGAAATTTTATCTTCTAATGGATCATCTTCAATGGCGACAGTTTGTGCCGGAAGCTTATCTTTAATGGATGCCGGAGTGCCAATTAGAAAACCAGCAGCGGGAATTGCTATGGGATTAATGCTTGATGAGAAAGGAAATAAATATAAAATCCTGACTGACATTCAAGGGCCGGAAGACCATCATGGAGATATGGATTTTAAAGTAGCCGGAACTGATTCTGGAGTAACCGCAATCCAAATGGACGTAAAAATTCAGGGAATTACAGAAGAAATGCTGGATAGAACTTTAGCGCAGGCAAAAGAAGCCCGTCTTCATATATTAAAAACTATTGTTAAAGCTCTTCCCGAAGCAAGAAAAGAATTATCCCCATTTGCGCCAAGTATTTTAAGCTTAAAAATTAATCCATCTCAAATCGGCGACGTTATCGGCTCTGGAGGAAAAGTTATAAATGGAATCATTGAAAAAACTGGCGCTACTTCTATTGATATAGAAGACGATGGCCAAGTATTTATCACTGCTCCAAACCAAGAAACTGGTAGAAAAGCGCTGGAACAAGTAATGGCAATAGTTAAAGAATATAAAATCGGAGATATTGTGGAAGGAAATGTGGTTAAAATTTTGGAATTCGGCGCTATCGTAGAGTTTGGTGGCGGCAAAGACGGTATGATTCACGTTTCCGAATTAAAAGAAGGTTTTGTTAAAAAAGTGGAAGATGTGGTGAAAATTGGAGATTTTGTCCGAGCAAAAATTATAAAATCAGAAAACGGAAAAATCGGGCTTTCTATAAAGCAGTTAAATAAATAGAATCAAATAGGTTCTTTTATCCCCAGCCTAAAAAGCCGGGGATTTTGTTTATGTTACAATAAAAAATATGGATCCCGTTAGAAAATTAACAAATATGATTATAGTACTAAATTGTCTTAAAGAGCATTATCGGAAGTCTTCAGTCGGCAAGACGTTTAATTTAATTTTCTAAACGGGATGGATGATTTAAATCCGCAGCCATCTAGTTTTCCTCCGCCACCTGGCGGACGGCCGACTATGCCTCTGCCTCCACCTCCTCCAGAAATTACGCTTCGAACTATGAAGTCTGATTTGGAATCCCTAAAAGAAACCGGCGGATCTGGCCCGGCGCCAAAACCATTTACTCCTCCGGAACTAAAAAAAGAATGGTCCGCGCCAACAACCCCGCCTCCGCCGCCGCCTAAAATTACTCCTGCTGATTTTGGCTCTCCAAGAGAAAATCTAAAGGCAGAAATGGAAAAAGAAATGGCGCCAGTTATTGAAGAAGAGCCGGCTGCCAGTGGAAGAGGAAAAAAGCTTTTACTTTGGGGAGGGGTAGTTGTTGTTGCGGTTGGAGTTGGACTGCTAAGCTACTTTGTACTCTTTCCAATGCTTTTTCCAACACAAACTCCGCCCCCACCCCCAGCCGTAACTCCGCCAACAACTACAGAAACCCCAGAGGTTCCAGTCGCAACAACGGAAAATGAGGGGCGCATTCACCAATCTCTTTTGCAATCTTCAGATAGCGCAGTTGAAGTAAATTTAGCGAGTTCCGACTTAACATCTTTAACTAACGCTTTAAATCAAGAAGCCCAAAAATCCAATCCTTCTGGAAATTTGATAGAGGTTTCTTTAAGCGATGCCAACGGCCCGCTAGATGCTTCCAAATTTTTATCGGCTGTTTTTCCAGAATTATCCATGGATAATATAAAAAGCCTTTTTGGCGAAGACTTTACTACTGGACTTTTTTACGACCAAGATGGTGTTTGGCCGGCCTATATTTTAAAACTTGCTCCTAATGCAAATCTTGCAGACGGCCAGACTTTCTCAACTATTTTAGAAACCTCTACAAATCTCCAGAATCTTTTTCTAACTTCTCCCGGAACGCCAAGTGCAAGCGGATTTAAAACTGGACAATTAAACGGGCTTTCAACTCGTTATTTAACCTATTCCAAAAAAGGCGCCGGACTCAATATAGTTTGGTCTGGAGACAAATTAGTACTAAGCACTTCCTATAACGGACTTAAAAAAGTTCTCAGCAGCCTCGTCCCATAAAATATTTTTATTAAAAAATTACCGCCCCGATGTGTATTGGGGCGGTTTTATTTAGCTATTCTCCCTTAAACGATATTGAAATGCTTCAGCTAAATGCCCAACATCCACATTTTTAACTTCTTCCAAATCAGCGATTGTCTGGGCGGTTTTTAAAATCCGGTAATAACCGCGGGCAGAAATTAAAGATTTTTCAAAAATATCTTTTAAGAATTTATCCGCTTCCTTATTAAGTTCAATCATTTCATCACACATCTTGGAACTCATTTCTGAGTTAGTTAAAATCTTAAATTTCTTCAACCTGGCCTTTTGGATATTCCGGGTATTTGCCACTTTTTTCCGCATTTCATTGGCAGATTTTTCATCCCTAGTTTTATTCTGCAAATGTTCTATTTTTACCCGAGGCACATTAATCTGCAAATCAATCCTGTCTAAAAGCGGGCCGGAAACTTTCTTTTGATAACGGAAAACTTCAAACGCAGAACATTTGCAGTCTTTTTCTTCGTCTCCATAATATCCGCAAGGGCAGGGATTCATTGCCGCTACTAATGTAAACTTAGCTGGAAAAACTAAATTATTTTTTATTCTGGAAATTACTGCTTTCCCGCTTTCTAGCGGCTGGCGGAGGGATTCCAATAAATCTCTCCGGAATTCCGGAAGTTCATCCAGAAATAAAATTCCCCGGTGCGCCAAGCTGATTTCTCCGGGGCGCGGATTCTGCCCGCCGCCGAAAACCGCGACAGGAGACGCGGTCTGATGCGGAGCCCGAAATGGGCGCCAATTAATAAAAGAATTATTTTTTAAAAGTCCGGCCGCGCTGTAGATTTGAGTAATTTCCATAATTTCATCCAGATCCGGAGGGGGCAGAATTGAATTCAAGGCTTGGGCAAGCATGGTTTTACCGGCGCCTGGCGTTCCTTGCATTAAAAGATTATGCCCGCCGGCTGCAGCAATCATTAAAGCGCGCTTAGCATTTTCCTGGCCCTTGATATCAGAAATATCCACTAAATTATGCTCGGAAGATATTGACGGCTCAATTTCTGTTTTTGGCTGCTGTTTTATCAAAGTCCGATTTTCTAAATGATTTATTAATTCCAATAAATTATTCACAGGAAAAACTTTTACACCCTCAACAATCGCCGCTTCCACTCCATTTTCTTTTGGCACAAAAACTTCTTTAAATTTTTCTTTCTCTGCCATGCGGGAAATATTCAAAACTCCGCCAATCGGGCGAAGCGAGCCATCCAGCGCTAATTCTCCAACAAAAATTTTATCTTTTGCATTAAATTCTTTTATTTGTTTTGTCGCCAAAAGATAGCCGACTGCAATTCCCAAATCATAATGCGATCCGGTTTTCTTTAAATCTGCCGGAGCAAGATTTACCACGATTTTCCGATTTTCTTTAGTCGGCGGCTTTACTCCGCTATTTTTCAAAGCTGAACTGACCCGCTCCTTTGCTTCTGATAAAGATTTATCCGCCAGCCCGACGATATTAAAACTATGAAGACCGACGTGAACGTCGGTCTCAATTTCAATTAATTTAGCCTCAATGCCATCAATTGAGGCGGAAAAAACTTTAGAAAGATTCATCCCGTTAGAGACAGGTCATCTTTAGATGACCGTAACTCGGCCACCTAACTGACTTCTGATTATTAATTATTGATTCAAATTTTGGATATATATAAAACATAGTTTGGTTGTCTCTAACGGGATTCATTATTTTCCCGCCTTACACATTTTACAAAGCCTGGATTCCGGATTTACTTTCAAAATTTCTGATTCTATATCCATTCCGCACTTTTCACATTTTCCATATCCTCCTTTAATTATTTTATCCAAAGCAGCTTCAATATCACGAAGCCTTTCTTTAAGAACGTCTTTTGTTCCTAAATTATTGGAAAATTCTTCCGCCTCATCCGCCTCTTCTGAAAGATCGCTCTCAACATCGCTGCCGAATTCTGGAGTTTTTTTAACTGAACCCATCTGGGCCTCAAGCTCTCCAGCTTCTTTTTCTAATTGTTCTTTTAATTCCTGTAATTGTTTTTCATTTAAATTAGGCATGCTCAAAGTTTATTATTAGTAAAAATTTTTGTAAAGCCCTTTACAAAATTAAAAAAATAGTGTACAATATATTGTAAGTTACAAGCTCGTTCACATTTGAATAAGGAGGCGTCATGGAAACGGCCATCGCACCCAAACAAACTCCTGAAAGGCGATTTGCGGGAATTATTGGAAAGGCATTGAAACTGGGATTGGAAACTACGGTCCTAAAATCTGAATTTGAAATCGCGCTAAAGAACGGCTTAATTCTTCCGGATGGCATATCAGCTTTTGATCCGAATGCCGATGGCAGCAAGCCAGAAGCTAAAACGATTTATCTCCGCCATCTTGGAACTCGCAATGAAGTTGAATTGGAAAAGGAACTTCTTTTTTCGATGTCGACCGACGCGAAACCACTCATCGTTACCTTTCCTAAAATTCCGGATGACCTGGATTATCTTTTCCAGCGGATGCATTTCCGGCATACCCAAAAAGCGCTGCCAGTCCTCGGGCTTCTTTGTGGCCGATTTACTATGTTTCCGGATCGCGAAGAAAAATCCGCATTTTCCATCCAGCACCAAAACCAAACCGAAAACGAAATTCATGGTGATATCTGGCTAGACTGGTATTCCAAAACCGAATGCTGGAATCCGCTTCTCGTGAAGTATCGTCTCAAGTTTGGAGCGCCGGCATTCAGATCTCAAGAATTCGGCTATCTCAAAATTGACGCGAATTTCGATGAAAAAAGAAATATCGTCGTAATGGTTTCACGGATAACGGCAACTGATGTTCCGGAATTTTTGAAAAATACCCCGACTTTTCCTCTCTAATTTCAATCATTAACCCTTGTTAATCCTGCTACGCGGGTATTGACAAGGGTCTTTTTTTATGATAATATTTATTTTAGTACCCTGCATCATGAATAAAGCAACGACATAGACGCACTGCCTATCAAGGCAAGGAGAGTATAGAAAAATGAACAACAGGACACTGTCCGTGGAAGAAAGAGATCGGGTGACCGATCTCCTCGTAAAGCACGTCACCGCCTACGGCAACGTACGCGCCGTGGAGAAAAGCGGGAAGGAAGACGTGATCAGTAAGGCCCGGATGGAAGAGGTCACGGCGCTGGAAACGGTGGGCAACGCGGTCAGGGACTACGACAAGTCCAAGATCGTCGAACTCTGCAACCACCTGCAGTACCGCGTCAGCCACGAACCGGTCGCCATCCTCGGCAAGGGCAAGAGCAAGTGGGACAAGCGGATCGCCTCGAAGGCGACCAGCATGTACCTGAGCTTGAAGAACGCCCTGAAGGCCGTGAATAAGGGTTCGGAAGACGAACGGACGAAGGAGATCGGCAAGCGCGGATTCAGCGCGAAGATGTTCGCCGAACTCTTCAATGTCCACGAGGATGGAAGCGTGGTTCCCCAGGGCGGGATGAACTACAACTCCGTCCAGTTCGGCCTCCGAAAGCTGGATGAGCTCATCAAGAAGACCCAGGACAAGGCCAAGGCGATCAAGTTCAATGATCAGTACGCCACGGCCGAGCGGTCGCTCGGGTGGCTCAAGCCTCGGGAGCAGTCGTCCAAGCCGTTCACCATGGGGCAGAGCCTCGGCGTAACGGAAGTCGCGTCGGCTCAGACCAGCGCGAAGCCCGAGAAGCTGACCCGACGTGGCGGCCACACGCGCTAAGGGTAACCGGCGCCAGGACAGAAGCCCGGAGCCCCGGTACGATGAAAATCGTATCGGGGCCCGGGCTCAATTTTTAAAACAGAGAATTTATCCGAGAAAATTAAAAGTTTTTTCAGATAAGTTCTTTGCAAATTCAACACGAGAAAGACAACCCGCAAAATTTTGTTTGCAAAAAAAAGGAGGTAGTAAAGATGAGCCTTATAATGCAGGCTGGTGAACAAAGGCTGGCTCCTGGCAATACTAATACCTTACTTTCTATTTCTGGAAAAAATATCTGCATTGATTTTGGCATGGCCATCGGCAACAAAGCCGCTGGCGAAGCCAATTATCTTTCAAAAATGACCGAACTCTCAACTAAGCTGGATTTGATTCTTCTAACTCATCATCACCTGGATCATTCCGGCGGATTGCCGTTTATCGCCAAGATGAATCCGAATGCAATAATTGCTATGACTGAGCCGACCGGCAGAGGCGCTGAAATCATGCTTAAGGATTCTCTCAAAATCCATAATAATGAACAAAAAGCGATTATCCGCGCTGGCGGCGAAGCAAAGCAGTTTTTCTATAACGAAGAAGATATAAGCTCATTATTCAAGCGTTCACAAAAAATCCCTAAGCCCGGCTGGTATCAAATCTGGCCTGGATGGGAATTTGGATTCTATTCTGCTGGCCACACTCGCGGCGCAACAATGATCATCATTCTTCCGCCCGATGGGCTTGCTTATCTTGTGACCGGTGATATTTCTTCCCACGATCAGCCGCTGATAAAAGGCGTAATGCTTCCGCCGAAAGAATTTTTCGGCGATCGGCTGAAAAATCGGAAGATAATCATTATCACGGAAACTACCTATGGCAACCGCGAGCTCAAAGCTCCGATGGCTAATCTTCGGAAGGAATTCCGAGAGTGGGCAAAAGACCGGATAGAAAAAAGAATGCCCTTACTCCTGCCATCCTTCGGAGATCGCGGCCCGGGAACCCTGAAAGATCTTACAGATATTGGGATTGCCTGCCACGTAGATGGAATGGTCAGAGAATTCTGCCAAATGTACCAAAATTACACTTGGTGTCCTCAAGACATCAAGTTGGAACTGGACGCATTGATTAAAAATAAATTGGCAATTCCCTATAAGAAACTCGGAGCTGAAAGCGCCCAAGAAGATCGAGTTGGCGAAGAAATTCACCGGCACGATACTGACCTTGGAAACTGCTGTGGGATGGGAAAGCCCTCTCCGATCATCAGCTCATCGGCAATGATGGATAAAGGAATGAGCGTGGTGCATGCGGAAAGGATTCTTCCCAATCGAAATGCGGCTGTAGCTTTTACTGGCTATGTTTTCCCGAATAGCGTTGGCGAACAGGTTCTCAAGGTTCAAAAGGGCGGCAACGTCAAAATGAATACTTGGGACGCCAAAGAGCGCCGGGAAATAACCAAAAACATACCGGTAAGCTGCGAGGTTGCTCATTTTTCCCTCTCAGGACATGATCCCGCGGATAAATTGGTTGAGCGCATTGTTCGCATGCACGAAGAATACTGTCCGGTAGAATTAGTCATCGGCCACCATGGCGATACTGATAGCTACAACGGCTTCGAGCGGCGGATAAAAGCGGCCAACTTGAATATTCCAGCCAAAAGAGCAGTTCATCTTAAAGAAATTCAGATAGACTAATAAATTATCTTTAGCCCCAGTTTACGGAAACGTAAATTGGGGCTTTTTTATTTTTAAAAAATTATTTTACAAACCAAGTTAAAACCAGTAAGCGAAACCAATTTTTAAGCCAACATTGCATAGGCATATTACAAAACTTTGAGCGAATAGGAAATTTATCGGGATACCCAGGAAGAATGACTAGGGTGATAAATTTCCGCTATGAGCGAATTAGTTTTGTTTATGCTAGAGCAGCGGTTGGCGAGAGAATTGGTTGAGCGAAAGTTATTTTGCAAAAGGGTTCTAGAACCCTTTTTCTAAAAAATTTCTAAACGCGTTGCAAATTAAATTTAGTTAGTACAAGGCGCGAGGAGGAAATCGCAGCCATAGCTGCCTTTCCGACGAGCAACGAAGTAATAAGTAAATTTAATCGCAACCCTCCGGGATACAGCCAATTTTATCCATAACTGCGTTAGTTGTCGCTCGTGTATCTAAAGATACATTTCGCTCCTCCTGCCTGGTTCTGAATAAAATTGGCTTGTATCGCGTTAGTAAATTATTTAGAAAAAGGGTTCTTAGCTCCTTTTACTTCGAAATGCAGATGACAGCCGGTCGGGCCGTGAGTTAAGCCAGTATTTCCAATGGTGCCGATTTGATCGCCCTTCAAAACATAATCTCCGACCGAAACTAAATTTTTCTGATTATGGCCATATTTAGTTTTTGTGCCATTCGGATGTTCAATAACAATATAAGTTCCATATCCCTCTCCCCAGCCGCCAGAAGATTCTTCCACTACTAATCCTTCTGCGGCCGCATAAATCGGCGTACCGCAGGCATTGGCAATATCCACGGCATTATAATTATGGAGCTGGCCCCAATTCCAGCCGGTAGTCGGGATTGAAAAATAACCTGCGAGATTCGGGAGCTTGGTCAAGCTGGATTGATTATTGCGGATCGGACTGGAATCGGGAATAATAATCGTAGCGCCGGCCGAAAGTTTTGCTGGAACTAAAACAGGATTGGCATTTAAAATTCTTTGCAAAGCAACTTCATATTTAGCGGAGATGCTTTCTAAAGTCTCTTCTTCCTGAACTTGGTGCAAAATGCCGGTTACCGGCAAAATAACAATTTCCTGTCCCGGCTTTAAGGAATTAACTTTCAAATCATTATTCGCCCACAAAATAGTATTTAAAGAAATTCCAAAGTTCGCGGCAATCCTGGAAAGATTGTCGCCTTTTTGAATTTTATAAATTATAAGCCCTTCCCTGGTAGGCAAGATGTTACTTAAGGGATTTCCTGAATTTAAAAGCGAATCGCTTTCAATAATAATAAATCTTGTTTCTTTAGCTTCGCCGCCAAAACTGGAATCCACCATTCCCAATCCCTCTGCCGAAGCAAGTCCGGTATAAGTTAAATTTTCCTGAAATAAATCTTGATTTAAAAGACTCGTTCCGGATATCCTTGTTGATTGATTAAGATACCCAATAAAGATTAAATTAAAGGCAGACATCGCCACAACAAAAACAACCGTCATTGCGGTTGTCCAATCTTTTAAAAAATCCAGAAATAATTTAGCTTTATCTAGTTGTTGATATAAAATATTAATAATATAAGAATTATAACAAATGAATACTAAAAAAACTACTGAATTAAATGAGGTTCAAAAAAGGGCTGCCGCGCATAGCGGGGGCCCGATTTTAATTGCCGCCGGCGCCGGATCAGGAAAAACTAAAACTCTTACCAACCGATTAATTTATTTATTGGAAAATGGCATAAAACCGGAAAATATTATCGCCATTACCTTTACTAATAAAGCAGCGAAAGAAATGAGAAGCAGGGTCGCCAGCCATAAAACACTTGCCATTAGTCCATTTATTGGCACCTTCCACTCCCTAGGAGTTCAAATTTTAAAAGAAGAAGCGGAGAAAGTCGGGCGCGCTAAAAACTTCACAATTTTTGATGAAGATGACGCCCTAAGCTTATTGAAAAAAATTCTGCTCGAAATGAATTTATCAAAAGACCGTTTTAGCCCACTAACCGTAATGGCTAAAATTTCTCAAATTAAAAATGAACTTTTAGAAATTGAGGATTTAGCATCTGAAAGCCATTACGACAAAGTAGTAATAACCGCTTTCAAAAAATATGAAGATGAGCTTTTAAAAAGCAACGCTTTTGATTTTGACGACTTGATTGAAAAACCAGTTAAAATTTTCCAATCTGATAAAGAGATTTTGGAAAAATACCAGAATAAATGGCAGCATATTTTAGTAGATGAATTCCAGGACGTTAATACCAGCCAGTACCTTTTGATTAAACTGCTTGCCGGAAAGCATAAAAATCTTTTTGTAATCGGGGACGACGCCCAAAGCATTTATGCTTTCCGAGGATCTGATTTCCGAAATTTTCTTAATTTTGAAAAAGATTGGGATGCAACCGTAATAAAACTGGAAGAAAATTATCGATCCACTAAAAATATAATCCGAGCCGCTTCCGAACTGATTAAAAATAATAAGCTGCAAAAACCAAAAGACCTCTGGACCCAAAATCAAGAAGGGGAATTAATAAAATTATCCGCATTTTCAAGTGCCGAAGAAGAGGCGTTTGGAGTCGCAGATAAAATTTTAGAGCTCATTAAAAATGGCGAAACCGTAAAAGAAATAGCAATCCTTTACAGAACCAATGCGCAATCCCGGGCAATTGAACAAGCCTTCATTCAAAGCGGAATTCCTTACGAAATTTTCGGCGGATTAAAATTCTACGCAAGAAAAGAAATCAAAGATATCATCGCCGGCCTCCGGTACGCCTTTAATCCGAAAGATGCCGCCAGCATTGAACGGCTTAAAAAAACTTTTACCAAGCCCCAAAACGCAGCCCTCCTTTCGGAACTGCCGAGGCTTGCCGGAGAATTATCTATCGTGGAATTAATAAATTTTTTTCTGGAAAACACCAATTATCTGGAATATCTGGAAAAACACTTTAAAAATCCGGAGGAACGGAGAGAAAACATCCGGGAATTGATTAATTTCGCTTCGTCTTTCAAAGATGCCCATGAATTTTTAGAGCAAGTTGCCTTGGTATCAAGCCTGGATGGGCGGCCGAAATTGCAGGAAAATGCGGTAAAATTGATGACCATACATCTCGCAAAAGGACTGGAGTTCAACCAAGTATTTATTATCGGAACCAATGACGGACTTTTGCCGCACGAACGATCTTTCTTTAAAAGCCACGACATAGAAGAGGAGCGCCGATTGATGTATGTTGCCATGACCAGAGCCAGACAAAATTTATATATAAGTTTTTATAATCTGCCATCCAGATTTTTAGGAGAAATACCCCCAGAATTAATTGAATTTAAAAAAATAACTTCTTATGGAACCAGGGATGCCGATTGGGACGATGAAACAATTTATATTGAGTAAAGAATTATGAATCCCGTTAGAGACAACTAAACTATGTTTAATATATATATAAAATCAGAATCAATAATTAATCGTCAGGAGTCGTTTAGGCGGCCGAGTTACGGTCATCTAAAGATGACCTGTCTCTAACGGGATGAATAAACAATTAGGCCAGCATTTTCTTACAAATAAATCTGCAATTAAAAAAATAATTGCTGATTTAGATTTAAAATCCGGAGAAACAATTATTGAAATTGGTCCAGGCGATGGAGCGCTGACTTTTCCGCTTTTAGAAGAATGTAAAAAGGTTGGCTGCAAATTAATTGCAATTGAAAAAGACCGAGATCTTGCGGTAAAACTTATTAAACATGAAGAAAAAATAGAAGTTATCCACGGAGATGCCCTAAAAGAATTGTCAAAAATTTGCTTTAAACTTGATTCTTCAAGTTTTAAACTTGTAGGAAACATTCCCTACTATATTACCGGTAAACTGCTAAGGGTTTTAAGTGAATTAAATAATAAGCCTAATATTTCTGTTTTAATGATTCAAAAAGAAGTTGCGGAAAGAATTGTTTCCCAACCCCGGAGAATGAATCCCGTTAGAGGCCGCGAGGGCCCGCAGCGCGCCTCTGCCTCTAACGGGATGAATCTGCTGGCAGCTGCTGTCCAATTCTGGGCAGAACCTAAAATACTTTTTAGCTTAAAACCGGCGGATTTTAATCCGCCGCCGGAAGTAGATTCTGCAGTAATTAAACTAACGACAAAACCACAAACAACTACAAATAACCACAGACAACTACAGCAAAATTACTACAAATTAATCCACATTCTTTTTAAACAACCGAGAAAAACAATCTTTAATAACCTTAGGACTGGTCTTAAAACCAAAGAAGAAGATATTAAAAAAAGCCTGCAATTTCTGAATATCAACCCCCTAGATCGTCCGCAAAATTTATCACTGGAACAAATAAAGTCTCTGGCTAATATTTTCCGATAACTACAATTCCGCTCAACCAACTCTCTCGCCAACACCTGCCTAAGTGAGCTATTTATCTGCCGTGCGACAACTACGGAGGCGCTAAAAGCTTGGTCCGAGCACATAAATTTTATGTGCTCGGTTTTAGCGCCGAGGGGTAGGCGCGCTCTGCCGCAGGAGCAGAGCGACGCCGGTGCCGGTAGGCAGATAAGATAGCGAACGCCCTCCATTTATCCACTAACTAGGCTAGTACCCATAAATAAAAGGCTGTATAATCTAATTAGGCTTCTTTTTTATAACTTATAATAAAGAAGCTGCAAAATGGGTTTAATAAAAACTTTTACCGTGACCGCGATTATATCTCTCGGGATCGCCGGGGCGGTTTTTGTTATTCAAAATAATAATAGGCTTAATCAGTCCCAGGTTTTAAATCAAAATCCGACTCCAAAACCTCCAGAGCTTGCTCAAAATCAAATTATCCAAGAAACCCCCGGCTCTACTGAAAAATTGACTAATCTTTCCCAGGCTTCAATCCAAGAAACAAAAAATCTTACCACTTTATTTACAAACAAACTTGCCCAAACTATTGTGGAGGCAAATCCCAATGGTCCGGAAATTTTAGACGGAGAACCATGGCTTAATACTCCTGACCCGGATCAAATTTCCAATGATTTAATCACTGAAGCCCAAAAAAACTTTGATCCAAAATCTCTCCGGCCGATAATCCAAAATAGTGATTTAAAAATTTCTACTGACAATAGCAAGGCTGCGCTTATAAATTATCTTTTAGCTTTTAATAAAATCATTGATGATGCTGCGGGAAAATTTCCGCCTGAAATTTTCACAGACCCGTCTAGCGTTAATACAAAAACCTTCGAAATTTTAGCGAATATTTATCAATCTAGTTTTGATGAATTTAAAAAAATAGGAGTTCCTTCTTCGGTTCTTGCTATACATAAAAAGGAAATGGGGCTTTTGGGAACTAGCGCCAATATTTATAAAAACATCAAAAATTACCAAGAAGATCCGATGGTGGCAATTCTAGCTACTCAAGAATTGGGTGGATTGCAAAAAGAATTTACGGCTTTAAGCGAAGAATTGGGAATTTTTATTAAGAAGTCCGGAATTAACGGATAATTTATGAAAAAAAATATTTCTAAAATATTAAGCTTATTGGTAGCAACTTCGGTAATTTATTCGCCAATTTCTTTTCTTTTTGAAAATAAAGCTGCATTGGCCCAATTTAGTTCAAATATTAATTCCATTACTGATCCTAATTTTGTAGCTTTCAGTAACTTATCTATCCCTGCTATTCCAAAACAAAGCTTTGAACAAACAGCGATTAATCTCAATACTTATGGCACATGGATAAAAGAGTTGGGAACTCTTGCCACAGAAGCTGCCCTTGAAGCTCTTCGGAGTGCGGTTCTGGATCAAATCGTAAATCAAATGATCCGCTGGATTCAAAATGGCGGAAAAGGAAGCTTTGTTGTGGATTGGGATGCTTATCTGAAAGACGCAGAGCAAAAAGCGGTAGGATTATTCGCCCAGCAACTCGGCAAAGGGGTTTTGTGTAAGCCGTTTAATCTTCAGATTCAGCTGGCGCTTTTGCCGGTTACGGATTTCGAAAACAAAATTACTTGCACGCTAGATGATATCACTGAAAATATTGAAAATTTTTACCAGGATTTTCAAAAAGGAGGCTGGATTGCTTATCAAGAATCATGGAGGCCGGTAAATAACTTTTATGGAGCAACCTTAATTGCTCTTGATGAACTAGAGACTAAAAAAGCTGATGCAAAATCAGCAGCTCAAAATGAAGCAATGGCGGGAGGTGGATTTCTTAATTTTAAAAAATGTGATCCAGACGGAACGCATTGTGTAACTACTACTCCAGGAGGAATAGTTGGTGAGGCAGCAAAAACTGTTGCAATTAAAACGCCAATTGACCGAATTATCGGCGCCCAACGTTTTGCAACTTATGTTACCGCCATTACCAACGCGGCAATTAATCAATTTGTTATCAAGCAAGGAATCAGCTGGCTCCAAGACCTAAGTAAGCCGCCGGCAAAAACAACTCTTTCTTCGCCGTGCGCCGGCTTAACTGGCGATGCATTTATTGCTTGCTCAAGATTGCAGATTGCAAATAATGCCTCAAATCAAAATGATAAATTCTCGATGTTAACTCAAATCAATACTTCATTGGAACCAAGGCAAAAAGCGCAGGAATTTATAACTGAATCTCTGAATTTACAAAATCAATTAGTTAACGCGATAGAGAACTGCACTACCCTGCCTCCAAATATTACTGACAGGTCAATTGAAGAAGCCACTCTCGCCGCGTTAAATGAAGAATTTGATAACAATCAAAGCGCGCTAGACCAGCTGCAAACAGCAGTGGACAATCTTAGCGATCCGGAAAATACTGATTCTCTTTTACTTGCTTCCCAATTTTCAAATCTCCAGCCAATTTTAGATGGGTTAGCTGCGGAAAAATTATTAACTGATGCCGAAGCAGAAAGAGATGAAATTAAAACTGACGTGGAAGCAAAATTGCCAAGCGCCCAAAGCTCCTGCCCGTAAACGCCATCGGTTTAAATAATATTGGAAAATTATGACGATAATCCACAATAAACAAAAATTCTTTCTTATAGCTCTGGCTGTTGTAGTTTTAACATTGTTAATTGTTCGGCCAGCCTTTGCAGAAATGAGCTTTTTAGAAGGCGCATCTTTGACTTTCTTTTCTAAGGGGGCGTCCGTCATCACTTATTTAATTGGCTATGTTGGGGGAGTTTTTGTCCAATTTGGCGGCACTTTAGCTAATTGGTCTTTAAATTTAAACAGTAATATCTTACAAAGCAGCACGGTTAAAATAGGCTGGGTAATTTCAAGAGATCTTGCCAATTTAGGATTTGTTCTTGCAATAATTTTAATTTCTTTTGCCACTATTCTTAGGATTGAAAGCTACGCAATGAAGCAAACTCTCTGGAAATTAATCGCCGCCGCGCTCCTAGTAAATTTCAGCTTGGTGATTGCCGGAGTATTTATTGATTTTTCCGGCGTAATGACTGACTTTTTTATCAGCAAGGCTACTGGCGGCAATATAGGAAATCTTGGCGCAGAACTTGCGGGGGCATTTAGGGTTCAAAATCTTACCCAGCCATCTGGTAGTGTAGAAACTTTAAGAAATTTAACCAGCGGTCTTACAGATTTTAATACTTTCGTAGTTTTCCTGGGCTCAATGTTTTTTGCAACCTTTTTTACCGTTATCGCGGGCATTTCTCTCATGGGACTCTCTTTAATGCTTTTTATAAGATATGTAATGCTGAATATTTTACTGGTTATAATGCCGATTGCCTGCCTGCTTTGGATCTGGCCGGAAACCGCGGGCAGCTGGAGTAAATGGTGGGGCGAATTTTTCAAATGGGTCTGGTTTGCTCCGGCAACTTCTTTATTTGTTTATCTTGCTCTGGCGCTAGTAGATAAAAAAGGAACTAGCGCGGTAACCAATGTTTCGATACCAGGCGCAGAACAATTTTTACCCCTCCAGGCAAATGCTCCAGAAGTTATCGGCCAAATGATCGCGGTAATTGGACTTTTAAGTATCGGCTTAAAAGTGGCAAATGATATGGGAATTGAAGGCGCAGCGTTAACTATGCAAGCGGCGCAAGGAGCAAAAAATATGATTATAGGGGCACCGATTGGGGCTGGAAAATATGTAGGTGGAGGAGTTGGAAGTTGGATAAGGGATAGGGCGGTTAATCTTGGAGCTAATCCAGCAGAAAAGAAAGAAAGTTATTTACAGAGAGCTGGGTCTTATCTGGCCCAAAGCCGAGCAGTGCCCCTGTTTTCAACTGGACTTTCAACGCTGGGCCAAAAAATTAATGAGTACGCCACTACAACGGCAAAAGAAGATGTCGCCAATTATAAAAAAGGATTTAGTAATTTATCTCCTGATGGCTTAGCTTCTTTAGCAAATAGCACAACTGCCCTAACTAATCCTGCTAAAACCGCAGCAATTGCCGCAGCCCTTGGAGAGAAAGGAATTATTGAAGGCAGTCCAAATATTAAAATCAGCGATGATCGAATTACTGAATTAATGAAAATCGCCCAAAAATTTGGAACTGATAAAGAAATAACAAAGGCAAGGCCGGATTTGGCAAAACGAATAGGGGGGGGCATTAAAAAAATAGTAGAAAAAATAAAAGTTAAAGAGGCAGATGACATTTCGGCAAAAGCGCTAGAAAATCCTGAAGTATTCTTAAGTTTAAGCACTGGCCATATAGAACAAATAACTAAATTTGGCACTAATGAACAAAAAGTGGCTATAGTCAGGGCGCTTAAGAAAGCAATAGTAGACGTCGCACAAATAAATGATAAAGACCAAAGAAGGGGGCCGTTGACTTCATTAAATGAGAAAAGGGAGTTTATTAAAAATAATGTTGCTCTTCAATCTTATACTGAGCCAGGAGACTTTGTAGAAGTCATAAATTTATAAACCATGGACGACACTAAAGAATTTAAAAATTTGGGGGCTGCATTTGAGTCATTGCCCCCAAACGTTAAAGAGCGGCTTTCTTCCCTACAAACTACTTATCTAGTTACTGAAATAAACCAAAGACTGGGAATAAAGAATGAACGGGGAATAATTATACCGAAGCTAATATTTAGGCTTGTAACCCAAGATATTGAACCTACGGAGTTTATAAATGCCCTAAGTCACGAACTTATGGTTAGTTTTACAACCGCAAAATCCATCGCCGAAGATATTGAAAATAAAATTTTAAAACCAATTGAAAATGAATTAAGGCGGGATGTTGGCGTGGATGTAAAATTAATTTATTTTGGCAAGCCAGGATCAGCTTCTGCCGCGCAAAAACCTGCAACTGAACCAGCGACACAATCAGCAGCCATCCCGTTAGAGACAGCCCGCCCCATAGGCCCTTCGGGCGCGCAAGCGCGGGCGGAGTCTCTAACGGGACCAGCCTCATCACTAGGACAAGCTAGCGTACAAAAATCATTTAAAGATTTTTTAGAGCCATCTCTTGCTCCTAAAAAAGAGGAAGCTAAAATTGATCTCCAATCTTTGGAAGCGCCATCTTCTCCATTTATCTTACATCAAGAAACAGAAGTTTCTTCCCCTAAGCCAACTTTTAATGCTAGGCCGGATCTTTCTATTAAAATTCAAAACTATTCGCGGCCGGCTTCTGAAGAAAAAAAATCTGCTTCTAAGGCAGTATCAGTAAGACTGGAAACACCCGAAAATAATCCGGCTGCTAGAGTAGTTCACTACAGCGGCCCAAGAACCCCAATTACTAATATTGGAACGCCAAAAAATCCCGCGGATCAAAACAGGATTGATTTGCGGAAATTCGAAAAATCAGGCGATAACATTATTGATTTAAAAAATAAATAATGAATCCCGTTAGAGACAATACTAACGAAGGGATGAATCCCGTTAGAAAAATAACAATCATGTGTAAAGATAATTCAAAATTTTATAATTGCATTATAGAAAACCTGTTAGTCGTAAGGCGTTATAATTTATTTTTCTAACGGGATGAACTTTCAAGTCCCGCAATTTATAGAAACCGAAGACAGGATTATTGGACCGCTTACCCTGAAGCAGTTTTTATACGTTGCAACTGCGGGCGGAATAAGTTTTTTTCTTTTCTTCTTTTTACAGCTCTGGCTTTGGATATTAATAACTTTCGTATTGGCTGTTATTTCTTTATCTTTTGCCTTTATAAAAGTAAATGGGCGGCCATTATCAATAATCGTGTTTGCGGCTTTTAATTTTTATTGGAAGCCAAGATTTTATCTCTGGAGAAGGGAGGCTGCTCCCAAAATAGCTGAACCGAAATTAAAAACCGGCGGATTTAAAATAACTCAGGCGAAATCGCTGCTTGATAATCTTTGGGATCAATTAAAAACCAGCAAACAGCCGGTTCCAAAAAGAGAAAAAGCTTTCGCCCCAGCAATCACTGACCGAGAAAAAAGCAGCAAGGAACGCTTTGAAATGATGCGGAAAATCACCGGAGAAAGGGAAATAGCTAAAAGAGTAGACTATAGATAATATATAATAAGCTTATGATGCAAAAATCTGAATCATTGCCTACACAAGAATTTATCGATATCCAATCGATAGAAGATGGGGTAATTAAATTAAAAAGCGGAACGCTTAGAAAAATCCTTTTAGTTTCCGGCACTAATTTTGCCCTGAAATCCGAAGAAGAGCAGGGAATAATTACTTATGCCTTTCAGGGGTTTTTAAACTCTCTGGATTTCTCGATTCAAATTTTTATCCATTCCAGAAAATTAAATATAGAGGAGTATCTTTCCAAGCTTGAAGAGCGGGAAACCCAGGAAGAAAACGAGCTTTTGCGGAATCAAATCGTGGAATACAGGGAATTCATCAAAGCTTTTGTTTCTCAAAATGCCATTATGCAAAAGAGGTTTTTTTTGGTGGTGCCTTACGATCCAATCCAAATTCCCCAGGCCGGGCTGGATGTCGCGGAAAAAATCACCGGCTGGTTCAAATCTAAAAGCGCCGGTGAGGGCGAAGCTCAAAAAGAAAATCTTAAAGAAATCCAGGAACAGCTCGATCAAAGAGTAGATCAAGTAATTGACGGTTTAAATCAAATTGGCCTCCGAGCCGTCCCCTTAAACGACGATGAATTAATTGAACTTTTTTATAATCTTTATAATCCAGCCACCACCGAAAAAAGAGGAGTGGAAATAGGCGGAGAAGAATCCCGTTAGAAAATTAATAAATATGTTTAAACTAAACCAAAATTTTATAGAGCAATATCGGAAGTCTTTAGTCGGCAAGATGTTTAATTTAATTTTCTAACGGGATGGCTGAAGAACAAAATAAAAATTTAATCAATGCAATTGCGCCACCGGCGCTGGAAGTGAATTCCAATTATTTAAAACTTGGAGATAAGTTTGTAAAAACTATTTTCATTTTTACTTATCCCAGATATTTGGCCACTGGCTGGTTTTCCGGAATTATTGATATGCCGGAACTTCTGGATATTTCCATCTTTATTCATCCAGTAGAAACGCCAATGGCCCTTAAAAGACTCCGTAAAAAGGCTGCTCAAGTAGAATCTCAAGTAATTGAAAGGCAGGAGAAGGGAATGGTGCGCGATCCTATGCTAGAAACCGCCTTTCAAGACATTGAATCTTTGCGGGATTCTTTACAGCAATCAAGAGAACATTTATTTAATGTCGGCGTCTATATCACTGTTTATGCCGATACTATAGAAGCTCTCCATAAATTAGAAAATAAAATAACCTCTTTACTCGAAAGCCGCCTGATCTATGTCAAACCGGCGCTTTTTCAACAATTAGAAGGCTTTGGATCAACTCTGCCTATCGGCCAAGATAAATTATTAATCCATTCACCATTGAATTCCGGCCCGCTTTCTTCTGTCTTTCCCTTTACCTCCTCTGAACTTACTTCAAATGACGGCCTTATGTATGGCATTAACCGGCTTAATAATACGCTTGTAATTTTCGACCGATTTTCTTTAGAAAATGCCAATATGGTGATTTTCGCCAAATCTGGAAGTGGAAAATCTTATGCCACTAAACTGGAAATTTTAAGGCTTTTGATGCTTGGAATAGATGTCATTGTTATTGATCCGGAAAATGAATATGAAAATCTTACTGCCGCCGTCGGCGGAAGCTATTTTAAAATTTCTTTAGCATCTGATCACCACGTCAATCCTTTTGATATTCCGATAATTCCTACAGACGAAGATCCTAGTGATGTTCTTCGTTCCCATATCGTAAACTTAGCCGGACTTTTAAAAATAATGCTTGGAAAAATTACTCCCGAAGAAGATGCGATTTTAGACAGGGCGCTTTCAGAAACTTACGCTTCCCACGATATTATTCCCGGAAAAGATTTTTCTAATGCCGCGCCTCCGCTTTTAGAAGACCTCCAAAAAGTTATGGAAAATATGGAGGGCGGGCGGGGACTTGCGGAAAGATTATATAAATATACCCAAGGCAGCTATGGAGGATTTACCAATCAACCGACTAATGTGGATATTAAAAATCGTTTGATTGTTTTTTCTATCCGAGACCTGGAAGACGAACTCCGGCCGATTGCAATGTATATTGTTTTGAATTTCATCTGGAACTTAATCCGCGCCAATCTTAAAAAACGAGTGCTGGTTATTGATGAAGCTTGGGTAATTATGAAACATGAAGATGGCGCCACTTTCTTATTTGGATTGGTAAAACGATGCCGGAAATATTTTATGGGCGTAACTACTATTACTCAAGATGTGGAAGATTTCTTAAAATCTCCATATGGCCGGCCGATTATTACCAACTCATCTTTACAGCTTCTTTTAAAACAGGCCCCGGCAATGATTGATATGGTTGCTAAAACTTTTAATTTAACCGAGGGAGAAAAAAGCCTTCTCTTGGAAGCAAAAATTGGGGAGGGGCTGTTTTTTGCCGGATTAAATCATGTGGCAATCCAAGTTATAGCCTCTTATCTTGAAGATAAAATTGTCACCACCAAGCCCGAACAAATATTGGAACAAAGGGGATAAATAATTTCTAATACCTAATATCTAATTCCTAATGAAATATTTAAAATTTAGAAATTAGGAATTTTACATATGGAGAAAAATTCAAAAATTAATGTTGTTGAGGGAATGTTTATGCTTATTCTTGCAGTAATAGCTGATGTGTCCGGAGTCGCTGGGATTGCCGGCCTAGCCATTCCTTTGGTTGGTGTTATGTTCCCCATAATTGCTTGGTTTTGTGGCATTGCCATTTGGTTAATACTGCTTTTTTGGCTTAATATGAAGGGGGTGAGTGTTAAATGGCTTTTGGGTGGAGGCATTGGCGAGCTTATACCCATTCTTAATGCCCTTCCGTTTTATACTCTCGCAATAATCGCTACTATAGTAGAAGACAACCTCCCGCCAAAAGCAAAAGAGGCGGTTGGAAAAGCAACTAAATTTACTAAACCGATAAAATAAATGCAAACTCAAAGTATAAAATTTAAAATAATTCTTGGCTTAATCTTATTTCTACTTTTGACTTTTTGCTTTTTACTTATTAGTGCTTCCGCCCAAACTACTCCGGAATTTTTAGTTTCTTGGAAAGCCAGCAGTTATGTGCCGGCAAATTATCTTGGCAAAATTTTTCCAACTAAAAATAGCTTTATTGAGGCCGGTTTTGATTTAATTGATAAAAATAAAGTGGTAGATTTATCCGCCAGCAATATCCGGTGGTATCAAGACGAACAATTAATATCTTCTGGAACTGGATTAAAATCAATAAAATTCCAAGAAATCAAATCCGGCGGAACTAGCCAATTAATAAGAATAACTGTTGGTTATAAGGGCAACGACCTTGATTATTTATTTTCCATCCCAGTTGCCAGCCCAAGCGTGGTAATTGATGCGAAGGTCCCTTATAAAGAAATTAGAACCGGCTTGCGCAGAATTGTCGCCCAGCCATACTTTTTTAATGTGAATAATTTAAAAAATTTGAATTTTTCTTGGTCTTTAAACGGAAAAAAGGTCTCCGGCTTTGCGGAAAATCCGGAAATATTGGAGCTTGATTTAAATTCCCAGGGAACGCCAATTAAAACCGAACTTAGTGTCGGCGCCACAATTCAAAATGTTTTTAATCAGCTGGAGTTGGCCGGAAAAAGTTTAAATTTAATTGTTAAATAAAATGCAACATCAAAACATAAACATCATAAATAAAAAACTTTGGGCGGTGATTTTATTAACTGGATTTATTTTAATTCAGCCCATGACGGTAGTTTTTGCTGAAACAAAATGCTACGCCCAGGATAAAAATGGAAAATGGTTGGATAGAAATCCAATCCCAGTGATTATAGTAGGTGAAGAAAAGAGTTGCCCAATCCCGTCCGATAATGGCAATACTATTTGGACAAAGATTGATGATGCCAGCCAAGTCAAAATTGAGGTTCCGTTCAGCGTCAGTAAAATTCCTGAAACTTATAAAAAAACTTATTTTGTGACTACCCAGACAGATGGCAAGTGTCCAACTGGAGTTGAAAAAGATGTATTTGGACTAACTTGGCCAAAAGAAAGTACTCATATACAACCAATAGATATGCCACTAGGGGAAGGAAAATATATGAAGGCATGCGTAGCTGCTAAATCAGAAAAGGATGCCTTAATTGGGGATATTAAAGAAGGTACGGCGCCGGAATTGCCCAAAATAAGCGGAACCGTAAAACCATACGAGCTTTCCGTCCCAATTCCTTGCGACCCCAATATCGCCGGCGGAGCTTGTCCAACAACTGCGACTCCAGCTGGTTATATTGCCAGGCTTTATCAATTCGGACTGATGATTGCCGGCCTTGTGGCATTTGGTTCTATTATTTTTGGCTCAGTAAAGTATATTTTGTCGGCCGGAAGTATTACTAACCAGCAAGACGCCAAAGATCAAATCACTCAGGCAATTCTAGGATTGGCGCTATTATTAGGAGCCTATATAGTTCTTTATACGATTAATCCGGATTTAGTAAACTTACGAAACCCAAACGCAGAAATTATTAATATAGAAAATCTTCCTGGGGGAAATCAAGGTACAGATCAAAGCACGGGCCAAGAACAAAGCCCCGTCCCGGGAGAAGTAATTAATCCAGAACACGCCAGCGCTTGTTCAACAAGTATGCAGGTGTCAGTTATCGTGAATGGCGAAAATAAATCAAAAATTGTCTGCTTAACTTGTTCTACTGGCCGTTATGGATCTGATTGTTCAGTTTGTGACATTGATAAAGGTTATTCTATGGATGACGGCGGGCGCTGCGTAATTAAATAGTATGCATCCCGTTAGAAAATTAATAAATATGTTTATACATAGCAATAATTTTATAGAGCAGTATCGGAAGTCTTCAGTCGACAAGACGTTTATTTTAATTTTCTAAACGGGATGAACTGGAAAAAATATTTAAAAACTGGTTTAGGAATTTTAATAACGCTTGGAATACTCGTTGGAGGATATTTTCTTTGGCAAAATTTATTTAAAAAACTGATTTCTCCAGATACCGAAAATACCCAGCCAACCGAGCTTCCGCAAAAATTAAAACTTTTATCTAATAATGAAATCTCTGATTATTGGGTAAATCGGGTAAATAATTTTATTTATTACCTCAATCCCTTAGGGCAAGTAATTAAGATTGGCTCTGGCGGAGAAGAATTGGTAAATTCTCAAACTATTAATAAATTTAATAATTTAAAAGCTTCCAATAGCGGGGTTTTAGCTTTGGTAAAATTAAATTATCCGGATGCAATCAGCTTCAGTATTTTCAATACCGCCACTAACAATTGGCAGGCTTTGCCGCCTAATATTTCAGCGGCGGATTGGTCTCCGACTAACCAAGAAATAATTTATCTTGATGATAAGGGATTAAAAATTTTTAATCCGGACACTCAAAAAACCAGAGATGTTTTAAAATTAACCCAAAAAGACTTGGTTTTAAATTGGGTTTCCGGCGACACCTTGCTTCTATATGAAACCCCCAGCGCAGATACACCTTCTTCGCTCTGGTCATTAAATCTGTCTACCAAAAGCCTGGTTCCGGTTACAAAGAATCAATCCGGTTTGTGGATAAAGTGGTATCCAAATGGAGAATTCGGCATTAAAAACCACAATGAAAATCGTTCTCCGGTTACTGGCATTATCAATAAAGCCGGGGATGATCTGACCAACCTTTCTTTTATTACCCTTCCAAGCAAATGCTTGGTGGAAAAGGAAAAAATTTATTGCGCCATTCCAAAACTTATAAAAGAGGGGGTGCTTTTACCAGATGATTATTTTAAAAAATCTGTATATTTTGACGATAATTTGTATGAAATAAACCTAGCCACTGCGGCTTCAAAATTATTATTAGAAAATTCCGATATCATAATTGACGCTGAACATCTAGAATTCGCTGGCGGAAAACTGCTCTTTAAAAACAGATACGATAATAAGCTTTATAGCCTTAGTTTAGAATAAAATCCGAAGCACAAAATCCGAAATTCGAAACAAGCTCAAAATCCATAAATTCTAATGTTTTAAACAAATTTTTTAAAATTTGATTTAATTATTGTTTCGTATTTCGATATTCTGATTTAAAGTTTAAAAAACTCCGGGCGCTGTCCGGAGTTTTTTAAAAAAGTTTTACAACTATGTGCCGCTCGCTTCCTTCGCCAATACTTTCCGTTTTTACGTCCGGCCGAGTTGCAAGCTCTACGTGGACGATTCTCCGTTCATAAGAATTCATCGGCGGCAAGATAATTTCTTTTTTTTCTAAAAGAACTTTTCTTGCGGCTGCTTTTGCCAGCTCTACGATTATATGCTCCCGCTCTCTTTTATAATTATTTACGTCAATATTAACCTTATCAATTTTTAAATTTTTAGCGATTAATTTTACAATATGTTCCAAGTCCTTGACTAGGCTGGGTAAAAATTTTTCTACCAATTCCTGGTCTTGGATAAAAATATTTATTCTCTGTGTTTCGTTGTCAGCTTCAACGGAAAAATCAATTCCGCTGGCGACCAGCACTTCTTCAATTTTTTGTTTGAGTAAGTCCATCCCGTTTAGAAAATTAAAATAAACGTCTTGCCGACTAAATACTTCTGATAATGCTCTATAAAATTTATATTACGATTAAACATGGTTATTAATTTTCTAACGGGATCCATCTCATTTATTTTATTAAATGATGCTCCCTTTTTTCTGTTTTAATATCTAGGGTTTTATTTATATAAACTTGCTGAATAATGGAATAAACCGAGGTAACCAGCCAATAAATCCCGATTGCCCCGGGAAGATTGAATAGGATCAAAACCGTCAGTAATGGCGATATAAACGCCATTTGCCTTCCCATCTGCTCTGGGGCGGAAAGTTCTTGCCCCTTCTGCTTCTTTGGCAGCATCTGATAAGCCTGTAAACATTGGGCGATGGCCGCCAAACTAACCATAAGAATACTTCTTTTTTGGAGATCAATCAAGCCCAAAAAAGTGGTGTTTAGATATTCTGGTTTAGTAATAAAAGAATAAAGGTGGCTGAAAGTCTCTGGAGCAAAACCGTTTAAAAACACCTGATAAATCGCTATAAGAACTGGTAATTGTATCAAAATCATTAAAAAACCAGAAAGAGGATTGACATCGTGCTTCTTATAAAGATCCATTATGGCTTGCGCCTGCTTTTCTTTATTGTCTTTATGATTGTGCTGAATTTTTTGAATTTCCGGCTGGAGCCTTTGTAAAAGAATTTGGTTCTTGGTGCTTTTATAAAAAAGCGGTAAAAAGATAGTTCGAATCAGGGCGGTCAATAAAATTATAGAAATTCCCAAATCCTGGAAGCCAGCGGTATTATATAAAAAAATTAAGGCGTTAAAAAGCGGTGTCAATAAAAAATTTTGGAACATATTTATATTTTATTTAAAGCTTCTTTGATGCCTTGCATTAATTCTTCTTTTTTTAGGCTGGCGGCTTTTGAAGATACTATAATTAGAAAATCTTTGTGATTAATGTTTTGATCTTTCGGAAAAAACTCGACTGCCTGAAAAATGATTCTTTTTATTTTATTTCGCGCAGAAGAACGGGAGTCTACTTTCTTACTAATTATAATACCAAAACGATTAAATTTTAAATCATTGGGAAAAAATTTTATCAAAAAATATGGCACCCTGATAATCTTGCCGTTTTTTTGAATAACCCGCTGAATAGGCAATCGATATTTTTTAGCCAACATAAATAATAATTTCTAATTAGAAATTAGAAATTAAACCGCTATGCGGCTTCTTCCCTTTCTTCTTCTTTTCAAAAGAACCTTTCTGCCGCCAGGGGTCCGGCTGCGCTTTAAAAACCCATGAGTTCGGGCTCTTTTTCGCTTTTTAGGTTGATAAGTTTGTGACATTTCTAATCCTATTATTATACTTGAATCTTTACGGTCTTGCAAGTTAAAAATTTGGACATTAGTTATTAGAAATTAGAAATTTTACACGGCATTTCTCATCTTTTTTAAAAAAATTGCAAATTTCTCTGGACAAACAGGTAGGCTTCGTTGCATAATGATTGGCATAACCAATAAATTGTTCCTAAAAATGTTTTACACAGCAAATTCACAGAATGTTCTATATTTCCTGTTTGACGAAACAATAGGTGCGCGAGTAAAATTATTAGTAACGCGCTTGAGAAAATTTTTAAAGTAAATTATTTGAAATTTTTATCAAAAAAAAATTATGGAGTTTGATCAAATTTGGCAAAACGTATTAGGTGAAATAGAACTTCAAGTTTCTAAACCAAACTATGTAACTTGGTTAAAAAACAGCCGCTTACTTGATAAACAGGAAGGCGTTGCGCTGATCAGCCTCCCAAATAGTTTTGCTAAAGAGTGGGTAGAAAATAAATATCAAAAATTAATCCTTAATTCACTTAGAGGCTTAGATGAAACTACTAAGCGGGTTCAATTCACCGTTCATAATAAACCAACTACTTTAAATACTCCTAAAAAAACCCGCGAACTAGCTGCTGCAAATTTAAAAACACAATTATCTTTTGAAGAATTAAAAGTTGATCCAGAAACGAATCTTAATCCTCGCTACACGCTTGGTTCTTTTGTTGTTGGAAAAACAAACGAACTTGCTTACGCGGCGGCATCTGCGGTAGTGGAAGAAATCGGAAGAAAATATAATCCATTATTTATTTATGGCGGAGTTGGGCTTGGAAAAACCCATTTGATTCAGGGAATTGGAAATGAAATCAAGAAAAAATATGAAAACAACGTCCGGGTAAAATATGTTTCCTCAGAAAAATTCACTAATGATGTTATTTATGGGATTCGTAATAAAAGGATGGAGGATATGAAAGAAAAATACCGCAACGTTGATGTTCTGATTATTGACGATATCCAATTCATCGGAGGAAAACCGTCTACTGAAGAAGAGTTCTTCCATACCTTTAATTCCCTATATGAAAACAATAAACAAATTATAATTTCTTCGGATAGGCCGCCCAAATTTATTCCTACCCTTGAGGAACGGCTCCGATCTAGATTTGAAGGGGGAATGATTGCTGATATGGCTTGGCCAGATTATGAATTGCGATTTGCTATTTTAAAGACTAAATTGCAGGAAAAGGGGGTTTCTCTCCCAGAAAATATATTAGAATTTATTGCTAATAAAATTCAGCGTAATTTAAGAGAATTAGAGGGGGTTTTAAATAGGGTTCTTTTCTACCAATACACCAAAAAGGAGGTTTCTTTAAAAATGGTGGAGGAAATAGTAAATGAGACCGTCCAACAACCGACTAAGAACATCAATCCTGTCCAATTAATAAAAATAGTGGCGGACTATTTCCAAATTTTACCAACTGAATTAATCGGGCGCTGCAGGCAAAAAAATGTCGTAGAGCCTCGGCAAATCGCAATGTATCTTTTAAGGGACATATTGGGGCTTTCTTACCCAGATATCGGGCAAAGGCTTGGGAAAAGGGATCATACCACGGCCATTTATGCCTATAGAAAACTTTCTGAAGAAATAAATAAAAATCAGGATTTAAATCAAAAAATTATCGCTATTAAAGATTTAATTTATAAAGAGTAGTTAATTTGTTAATAAGTTGTTTATCCTTTAAAGATAAAATTTGTATTTAGAATTTTTTTAAAAAGTTATCACCAATTTGTTACCAAAAAATTATTATCTTATTAAATTAAAACTTCCATAATTCTCACAGCCAAATTAAAAGTTATTCACCTAATTAACAGCCCCTATTACAACCACTAACTATATAAATACAATAAAATGATATTAGTTGTTTTAAAAAATAATTTAAAAGACGGCCTTTCTGCTATTGAACGCGCTTCTTCAGAAAATAATAATCTTCCAATTTTAAAAAATGTCTTAATTAAGACGTTTAATAATAAAATTCAATTATCTGCCACTAATCTGGAATTAGCCATAACAAAGTTTGTTTCGGGTAAAATTGTGGAGGAAGGAAGTATTACTGTTCCCCTAAGCACCCTTTTAACTATTACTAATAATATTAATAATGAAAAAATTAATTTAGAAGTAGAAAATAATACTCTAAAGTTTAAAACAGATAATTATGAAGCCGTGATTCAGGGATTGCCAGAAGAGGAATTCCCGATTATTCCTAAAATAGAAAATACCAACAATTATTTACAGATTGGTTCGGAAATTTTTAAAGATAGCTTATTAAAAGTTATTAACGCCGTCCAACCGTCCGAAATTCGCCCGGAAATTGGAGGAGTTTTATTAGACTTTCAAATAACCAATTTAAAATTGGTGGGAACAGACAGCTTTCGTTTAGCGGAAAAAACCATCAATGAAAGTAACTTTAAGTGCACGTTTCAAAGAGGATTTAAAATAATTATTCCCCTAAAAACCGCCCAAGAATTATTAAGGATTATTACCGACGGAGAAGTTAATTTATTCATTGATCCCAATCAAATTTTAATTAAAAATAATGATTTGGAATTAATTTCCAGATTAATTGATGGCGTTTATCCGGATTATGAGCAGATAATCCCAAAAGATTTTAAAACCGAAACGATTATTGAAAAGGAACACTTGGTCAGCGCGGTTAAATTAGTAAGCACTTTTAGTGGAAAAGTTAATGAAATTAAAATTAAAGTCGGGGATTCAAAGAAAAACCTTGAATTTTATTCTGCTAATCAATATATTGGGGAAAATAAATATTTAGTTCCGGCAAAAATAAAGGGGGAGGCCTTTGAAACATCTTTTAATTGGAGATATTTAATGGATGGACTAAAGAATTTTAACTCAAAAGAACTGGTTTTCGGTGTTAACGGAGATAATCGCCCATCGATTCTTAAAAACTCCACAGACTCCTCCTACTTTTATATTTTGATGCCAACTAAAAATTATTAAGGAGCTCGGGCGCCAAAACTATTTAAAAAGAATAATTTCTTTAGTTACTTCGTTATTTTGGGAATCCGAAACTTTTATTTTTAGGGAATTTTGAAGGTTGATTTTTTTAGGAACCAAATTAAATTGGTAATTAAAGCTCTTTCCAAAATTACCAACTCGGCTGTCAGCCAACTCATTATTAAAAAATAATTGAATTTTTCCAATATCTGACTGGCTGGTGATTTGAGAGTTTATAAAAATTGATTCAGATTTGATGAAATCCCCATTTTTTGGCGAAGATAAATTAATGACTGTTTGAAAATTTACTAATTCAGCAGTATCTACTTGCCCCACTAATTGATTATAAGTTGAATTGAAATTTGGAATTGTATTTTCTGCCCATCTTAAAACAGGTTCTTCCCAATTTTCAAATTGTGAATCATCCCCTGGCTGTTTTGGGGCCGGACCCCGAGGGTCATTTTTATTTACGTAATATAAAATTGAATGCACATTTGGATAGATGTGGTCCCCGATTTTATAATTTGTTATATAATCCCCGTTTAATACGGGCTTTTTAGTAATAATCGGATCTGGCTTATTAAAAGAAATTAGCGGCCGATTTTTTAAGGCTTCTTTTGTAAAAGCGCTCCAAATTGGCACCGCCGCTAAAATACTGGATCCCTGCCGCTGCATTGAGGAATTATTATTATTCCCAGACCAAACGCCCACTACTAAGTCTGGCGTATAACCAATTGCCCAAGCATCGCGGTAGTCATTTGTGGTTCCAGTTTTTAATGCGACTTGATGTCCTGGGAAAATCGTAAGCGGCAGGCTGGAGCTAAAAAGCCCAGCCCGCTCATCGGTGTCGGTAAGAATATCATTTATCATCCGCGGATATTGCGGATCAATAACTGGAGAGCCGGAATCTTTATATTCTTCAAGAATATTTTCTTTGGAATCGGTTATTTTTAAAATCATAACCTGAGCCCTCTTTATTCCTTCTTGAGCAAATACAGAGTAAGCGCCAACTAAATCTTTTAAAGTAATTTCTCCGCCGCCCAGAACCAAAGAAAGGCCATACCTGCTTCTTTCGGTCAGAGTGCTAATACCAAAATCTTTCGCGGTTTTTAAGACATTATCAATTCCGGCTAAATATAAAGTTTTTACTGCCGGAATGTTTATTGATTGGGCGAGGGCGGTGCGAATTTTTACCGGGCCGCGGAATCTTTCGTCAAAATTTTGAGGATGGAAGCAATCCTTGTCTTCGTTGGAAAAATTAACAGTTAGCGGACAGTTCGGATTATTTGCGGCAAATTCTGTTGGCAAGTCAAAAAGAACGGTGTCTGGGGTGTAGCCTTTTTCAAAGGCGGCTACATAAGCCAATGGCTTCATCGCTGATCCAGGCTGCCTTAATCCTTGAGTAGCGACGTCAAAATTACCCTCAAATTGGCAATTTTCTCCTGGCACGCAGTTTTCGGGTTCTGGGATGCCAAAATAATCTTTTGAACCAACCAGTGACAGAATTTGGCCGGTATTTGCGTCTTGGGCAATGAGGGCCGAATTATATCCTTTATAGAGATCGCGGTTTCGATTAGCTCCATCTAATACTGTTTTTTCCGCAATTTGTTGTAGATCCCAATCAAGCGTGGTAACGACGCGTAGCCCCGAGTCTTGAATAAATTGTTCGCCATATTTTTTATTTAAATAATCTTGAATCTCTAAAACAAAATGCGGCGCTTTTATCCCAGTAGATTGGGGCACAAATTCAAATACATGCTCTTTGGCGGAGGTTTTCTCTTTTTGGGTGATATAACCAAGCTCGGACATTTTTTCTAAAACAGAATTTTTTCTTTTAATTACTTCATCCAAGTGTTTTCCCCACGGAGAATAATAGCTAGTGGCTCTCGGCAAGCTTGCAAGCAGAGCTGATTCAGCCAAGTTTAAATCTTTGGCGGTTTTTCCAAAAAAAGTTTGGGAAGCGGCTTCAATTCCGTAGGCATTGCCGCCATAAGGGATTTGGTTTAAATATAAATTTAAAATTTCGTCTTTGGAATACCGCCCTTCTAATTCAATTGAAACAACCAACTCTTTAATTTTTCTTATAAGAGTTTTTTCAGAAGAAAGAAAGGCGTTTTTTGCCAGCTGTTGAGTTATAGTTGATCCTCCTTGGCCAGCGTATCCTTCGCGGAGTCCAAGATTTACAAGCAGCGCCCGGGCGATTGCTTTCCAGTCAAATCCGGGATTTTTATAAAAATTGGAATCCTCAATTGCAACTGTCGCATTTTTGACCGAATTAGGAATTTCTTCAAAGGGGATGATAGTTCTTTTTTCTTCGCCGTGTATTTCATAAAGGAGAACTTTTCCAGTCCGATCATAAAGCTTGGTCGATTGGATGACTTGGCGGGTTTCAAATTGTTCGGGATTTGGAAGGTCGTTTAAGATAAAGGCAAAAGCCGCCATTCCGGAAGCAACTAAAAAAAGCAGCGTTAAAGGAAAAACAATCCGCCAGTTTTTAATAAGCGATCTTTTATATTTTTTCATTACTGAGTTATTTTAAGATATTTTTGGCTGGCTGACAACGACGTCCCAAAACAACACGCCCCGGCATTTGCCGGGGCGTGTTGTTTTATTCTAATAAATCGTCTTCTTCGTCTAATTTATCATCGGCTTCGGTTATATCATCTTCATCGCTTAATAAATCGTTATCTGAATCAGCGCTTTTTTCTTCTACCGCGCTGCCAGCATCTAAATCCTTATCCTCGTTCCAATTGCTATTCTTTGTTTTCTTTTTCATTATAGAAAATTTAAGGCCTCGCAATAACAAAGAGATATTTGAGACCTAACTATTGGCGACCTTTTTAAATTTTTTAAATTATATTTCCAATTAAAAAGAAGTATATATTGGCGACAATAACTGTCAAGCCCCCCACTCTTTATTATGTGCGGCAGTAAGGGCAATCGCTAGGGCGTCACTTGCGTCATCAAAACCAGTCAAGCTATCAATGTTTAATATTTTAGCCACTAATTTAGCAACCCCCTTTTTATCAGTCATGCCATAACCGGTTACTGATAATTTTATTTCTGACGGGCTAAACTCTTTAATAGGAATTTTGTGGCGGGCAATTTCCAAGATTATTGCTCCGCGAGTTTGGGCGACCTCAATTCCAGTTTTCACATTTTTAGAAAAATAAATTTTTTCAATGCTGGCCAGATCCGGCTTATAAGTTTTGATTAAATCAGTTATTTTATCTGAAATTTCTAAAATTAAAGCATCGGCTTTTTTTCTTTTAGCCTCTATTACTCCATAGTCCACCAAACTAAAATTTTTATCTCCACTGATAACGCCGTATCCGACGCGGGTGCTGCCAGGGTCAATTCCTAAAATTATCATAATTCAACGCTAGTTGTAATTTTTTGGACATCTTCATGTTCCTCAAGGGCTTCAACTAAGCCCGTTATTTTATTTTTTGTTTCTTCGGAAACTGACTGAGGAAATTTGGGCCTCCAGCTTTTTTCGTTTGGATTTTGTTCAAATGCCCAAAGCACGCTTCCGGGGGTTGCCATTTTTCCGTTATTTTCAGATAAAATATTTTTTATTTCTGATATGGCCCTGTTTCTACTGTCGGTTACAGCTTCAATTATAAGCTGGGAGCCTTCCGGTCCGTAGGCTTCAATTATTAAATCTTCCAGATTTTTTTCATCTGAAGCCTTACTGATAGCCCGCTGAATATTTTCTTTTGGAACATTATTTTTTTCAGCTGTTTCAATTGCTGACCGGAGGCGGGGATTGAATTGCGGATTGGGCTCGGTTTTCGCCGCTATGGAAATTGCTTTTGAAAGTTTGGAAAAAAGCTGGCCGCGTTTTTTATCAGTTGCGCCCTTTTGATTTTTTATTTGTGACCACTTGTTATGTCCGGACATATTTCTATTATACAGAATTTTATAAAAAAATTCCCCGCATATTATTTTCATAATATGCGGGGAGTTTGTTGATTACCATCCGCTTCGGCATGGCCGTCCACTGTTTCCTTGTTTCAGCTCCGCAAGCTCTTGCGGGCCGAAGACGATGTCTTCTGTGATGGCGCGGTCATACGGAACGTATACGCAGTAGCTGTATGCTCCAATTATTCGCCCACGTTCTTTTATCAGGAGCCCGATGCTTTCCTGGCGATATTGGCCGGTCATGTTCATTTGCATCGGAATCCGGAGGTGGTCGCCGTGTCTGAGTACGAACACCTTCGTCGGAATCTTCTTACGGCAGAGCCACAGGCACGCCCAGTCCCGTTTTCCAAGTTGGTATTCGGCCACGAATCCTTTTTCGCTTGAGAACGGTTGGATTGTCACGTTTTGGCCTGCGTTGTTGTAGGCGGTTATCTTTGACTGGAAGAACGTGAATCCCGTGGTCCGGACTGTTACCAGGCTTCCTTGCGGAAGCGTGGCACAGCCGCTTCCAAGCACTGCCACTATTCCGATCATCAGCACCATTCTTTTCATTTAATTCCTCCTTTAGCAGATCTTTTTATATTATAACAAATTATATGTAATAAGTCAATCCCAGGATGCTTATTCACATTTTTACTTGTGTAGGGGTAAACAATAAGCTATTTTGTTAATAATGGCTCAGGACAATTTAAAAAGGGTTTTAGAAAAGACGGGGCGCGAATCAGAAGAACGGGAAGCAGAACGTCTCGCTATTAAAATAGGATTTTCCTATATTAATTTGGCAACTCAGCCGGTGGAAACCGATGCGCTGGAACTTATTGCGGAAGAAACTGCCAGGGCACTTAGGGTTGCCACTGTTGAAAAAAAAGCTGATCGGGTGGTTTTTGTAGCCCTAGATCCGACCGCCCCCAAAACTAAATCCTTAATTGAAGATTTAAATAAAAAAGGCTTAAAGCTTAAAATTTTTGTTGTTTCTTTAACTAGCCTCAAGCGAGCCTGGGATTTTTATAAATATGTTACAAAAAAAACCGGACCGATTACCGGCCGGATTGATGTTGATAAAGAAAGGGTGGAGGGGCTGATTAAAAAATTAACCAAGCTGGAATTGGTTAAAGAAGAAATTGAAAACTTTGATTTTAAAAAATTTTCCACTGCTCAGATTTTAGAAATCATTTTAGCCGGCGCTTTAAGCAACCGCGCTTCGGATATCCATTTTGAACCGATTAAATCCGCAACGAGGATTCGTTATCGGATTGACGGAGATTTACACGATGTTTTAGACGATCTTAAATCCGTAAATTATTTCCACGTAGCTTCGCGGATTAAACTGCTTTCTAATTTAAAATTGAATGTCCGAGACGAAGCGCAAGACGGGAGATTTACCATTGGCCTTGGAAAAAAAGAAATTGAAATCCGGGTAGCGGTGGCGCCATCGGAATTTGGAGAAGTTATCGTAATGCGGGTTTTGGATCCGGACGCGATTAATTTAAGCTTGCCCGACCTTGGCCTTCGAAAAGACGATTTAAAAATAATTGAAGCGGAATTAAAACGGCCGAATGGAATGGTTTTAAATACCGGCCCGACTGGGTCTGGTAAAACCACCACGCTTTACGCCTTTTTAAAACACAAAAACTCTTCAGATATAAAAATCATTACCATTGAAGATCCGATTGAATATCATTTGGATGGGATTGAACAGACTCAGGTTGATCCGGAAGCTAATTATACTTTTGTAAACGGCCTCCGGTCTTTGATGCGGCAGGATCCGGACGTTATTTTAATCGGCGAGGTTCGGGATAAAGAAACCGCAGAAATTGCAATTCAAGCGGCGCTTACCGGCCATCTGGTTTTTTCCACTGTTCACGCCAATGGGGCGGCTGGCGCGATACCCAGGCTTATTGATCTTGGAGTAAAGCCGAATAGTATCGGTCCGGCTTTGAATTTGGTGATTGCTCAACGGCTGGTTAAGCGTTTGTGCGAAAAATGCAAAGTTGCTGATAAATTAGATTCCGAATTAAAAATAAAATTGGAAAAATTATTAAAATCTTTGCCGGAGAGGGTGGATAAAAAAGATTATGAAAAAATTTTTATTTATAAACCAAAAGGCTGCGTGAATTGCGGTAATTCCGGATATAAGGGCAGAATTGCGATTTATGAATTAATGCAGATTTCCAAAGAAATTGAACTCCTTATGAATAAGGAGGCTGGAGAAATTGAAATCCAAGAATTTGCACTGAAAGAAGGAATGGCCACTATGCAGCAAGACGGAATTTTAAAAGTTATGAGCGGAGTTACTACGTTAGATGAGGTCGAAAAAGTAACTGGTGCTTTGGAATTATGAAACAGTAACTTATTAATAAAAAGTTTTGTTCTGTGGGCAAAAATCCCGTCAGGGAAAAAGTGGAACTTTCCTAAAATAAATTTTAGAAAAGGTTAGAATTATTCTAAGGAGTGACCTCGCCTGAGCCAAGTCATCCATATAGAAGTAATTCCCGCCCACAGAACAAAGCTTTCTATACCAAAGTCAAAGATTATAAGTAGTATAGCATAAAAGAATTAAACTGTCAAGTTAAATAAATTTTATGGATCCCGTTAGAAAAATAACAGCCGTATCAATAAATAAGTCAAAATATTATAATTGCATTATAGGAAGCTTTTTAGTTACAAGATATTATTATTTATTTTTCTAAACGGGATGGAATTAAAGAAAATTACAGCTAAAACTGATAAAACTGAAGACGACACGCACATTGATTTGGCGCTTCGACCGACCCAGTGGGGTGATTACGTCGGACAGGAAAAAGTAAAGAAAAACTTGCGTGTAATTTTGGATGCTGCCAAAAAACGGAGCGAGCCAGCCGATCATCTTTTATTTTATGGCCAGGCGGGCTTAGGAAAAACTACATTGGCGCATTTAGTGGCAAAAGAAATGGGCGCAAGCTTTAAAATTACTTCCGGACCGACAATGGAAAAGATGGGAGATCTCGCCGCTATTTTAAGCAATTTAGACAAAGGAGAGATTTTATTTATTGACGAGGCGCATCGGTTGAATCGCCAAATTGAAGAAGTTTTATATCCAGCGCTGGAATCGAGAAAGTTGCATTTGATAGTTGGCAAGGGTCCGGGCGCGCGAACTCTATCCTTAGACCTCCCACCATTTACTTTAATTGCCGCTACGACCCGCGCGAATTTACTTTCCGGCCCGCTTCGTTCCCGTTTTGGCGCCTCTTTTAAGCTAGATTATTACGAAGTAGCTGATATTGAAGCAATTGTCCGGCGATCAGCCAGGCTTTTAGGAATGAAAGTTGCAGATTCGGCTGTTAATATAATTGCCAAAGCCTCCCGATTTACTCCGAGAGTTGCCAATCGCATTTTGCGCCGGGTTCGGGATTATGCAGAGGTTAATAATTTAAAAGAGGTTACTGAAGAAGCCGCCCAAGAAACTATGGCAATGCTTGAAATTGATCATCTTGGCTTGGAGCCGACCGACCGACAGCTTTTGACTATTATTATTGAAAAATTCCGCGGCGGACCAGTGGGCATCCAGACTTTAGCCGCAGCACTTAATGATGACCGGGGAATTATTGAGGATGTCTATGAGCCGTATTTAATGAGTATCGGTCTTTTAAACCGTACGCCGGCCGGGCGCTTGGTTACGCCAGCGGCTTATAAGCACCTGGGAATTAAACAAAAAGATGAAGGCGGACTTTTATGACATCACCAGAACAGATTCCATTACCGGAACAAAATAAAAAAGAAGATCCGTTAGCAAAATTGCGCGGGCTTTTAGAAAAAAAATCAGAACTCGTTAGGGAAGAATTGAAGAAAGAATCTATGTCTATGAAAAAAATGGAGAAATTTAAAGACTCTTTATTGGGTTTAGATTTAGACGGATTTATAAAAATGTTTTCTCTAGATAGTGGGCAAAAGAGAGATGAAAAGCCTGAGGAATATGAAATGGATGATTTTCAAAAACAAGCCGAATTAGAAAATTCTATCCGTGAATTTTTGGATGCCAAAGACGATTTGGATTCTGAATCAAAAAGAAAATTATGGGATCAAATTTATAAAGAAAATTGGCTGAAGGCGCTAGAACATTCTTTTCAAGAATTGCAGTATGAATTGGAAACTCTAGAGCTTTTAAAAAAATCAAAAACAATGGAAAAAGGCGAGCTGGTGCCATTAACAGAAAATGAGGAGAAATTATTAAGATATTCTGACCCCGATTCAATTAATAAAACTAAAACCGTAAAGCGCCTAACTGCCGGACTTCAAGCCCTAAAAAGTTTTAAATTTGACGAACGGCGGCTGAAAGAACTGGAAGATCGCTTTAAAAAAGTTAAAAAATAAATTTAGATATAAGCTTATTTTAATGATAAGTAAATCCAAAACCCAAACTCAAAAGTTAGCGGTTGGCTTAGTAAATAAAATATTAAAAGCTCGCCATTTACAACAAGTACGAGGTGCTACTATTGTCGCTCTTCGCGGAGAACTTGGCGCTGGGAAAACTACTTTCGTGCAGGGTTTTATGAAAGCGCTTGGCGTGAAAAATCGGATTACCAGCCCAACCTTCGTGATATGCAGGAAATATAAATTAAAAAGTCAAAAGTCAAAAGTCAAAAGTCAAATGTTCTTTAATGTTTATCATCTGGATTTATACAGAATAAATAAGCCCAAAGAGCTTTTAGATTTAGGATTTAAAAAAATACTTAAAGATCCGCGCGTAATAGTTTTAATTGAATGGCCGGAAAGAGCAAAAAAGATTTTGCCTAAAAATATGATTTTGCTTAATTTTAAGCACGGCAAAAACGAAAAAGAGCGTATAATAGAAATGTGATGAATCCCGTTAGAAAATTAATAACCATGTTTAATCGCAATAAAAATTTTATAGAGCACTATCGGAAGTATTTAGTCGGCAAGACACTTATTTTAATTTTCTAAACGGGATGAAAAAACTTCTTTTAATTGACGCAAACTCCTTGATTCACCGCTCTTTTCATGCGCTTCCGCCGCTGACGACTCCCAGGGGCGAACCGATTAATGCAGTTTATGGGCTTTCCAGCATTCTTTTAAAGATTTTGCGCGAACATCAGCCGGATTATACGGCCGCTGCCTTTGACCGGCCAGAACCGACTTTTCGCAAGGAAATGTATAAAGAATATAAAGCCCATCGTCCGCCGACTGCTAATGAATTGATTTCTCAGCTTCATGAAGCGCACAATACTTTTGAGAAATTTGGAATTAAAGTGGTGGAAAAAGCCGGTTTTGAAGCAGATGATATTGTAGGAACTTTAGCCGAAATGTTTAAAGATTCGGGAACCCTTCGGCGGGCTCAGGGTGATAACTTTGAACTCAAAGTTATCATTTTCTCTGGCGACAAAGATAATTTGCAATTGGTTGATGATAATAAAGTTATTGTCGAGCTTTTAAGAACCGGCGTCAGTAAGACCATTTCTTATGATAAAGTTTTATTTTTGCAGGAATACGGATTTTCACCGGAACAATTAGTGGATTATAAAGCTTTAGTCGGCGATGTATCGGATAATATTCCTGGCGTTAATGGCATTGGCCCGAAAGGCGCGACAGATTTAATCAAGGAATACGGATCAGTGGAAAAAATTTATGAAGAAGTCGGTCTGATTCCAAAAAAAGTTTTGCAAGAAAAACTGGAAAAAAACCGCGAAAGCGCTTTTTTATCAAAAAAACTGGCAATGATAAAACGGGACGTGCCATTAGAATTAACTTTGGCCGATTTAAAACAAGAGACGCCAGACAAAGATGGACTTAAAAAATATTTTGAAGAATTGGGTTTTAAATCATTAGTTGAAAGATTGTAAATGCTAATTGATTTCAATCTTAAAGAAAAATTTAAGGAGTTGAAAAAAGAAGGCAACCCTTCGGCTGGGCTCAGGGCAGGAAAATTGCCAAAAGATTATTTTGACCTAGGGGTTGCTTTTTGGCTTATAAATCCGGACGAGGAAGAATATACATCGGAATATTTAAGTAAGAAATTTTTCCACAAAGAGCGGGCGAGTAATGAAGAGCTTTATAAATTCGCTCAAAAAAAGCTAAAAGAATATAAATTAGAAAAGCTTTTTTATGATGTAGAAATGCCGCTTGCGGAAGTATTGGCAGATATGGAAATTAGAGGCATAAAGTCAAAAGTCCAAAGTCTAAAGAGTTTAGATAAGGATTTAGGTGGCCAGCTGCAAAAACTCACAAAAGCCATTTATAAAGAAGCCGGAAAAACTTTTAATATTAATTCACCAAAACAACTCGGCCAGATTTTATTTCAGAGTTTAAAAATAGATATTACTGGAGTTAAAAAAACCCGGGGCGGAGCAATCTCCACTGATATAGGAACTTTGATGACGATTCAAAATCGTCACCCGATTGTAAAATACCTTTTAGAATATCGGGAACTTTTTAAATTGCAATCTACTTATGTCCGCCCACTTCAAGACCTAATAGATAAGGATGCGCGAGTGCATACAACTTATATCCAAACTGGAACCTCTACTGGAAGATTGAGTTCGCAAAATCCAAATTTGCAGAATATCCCAACTGGAAGCGATTGGGCGACTAAATTGCGCCAGACTTTTATTTCAGAAAAAGGATACCAACTAGCTTCTTTTGATTATTCTCAAATTGAGCTCCGAGTTCTCGCTTCGCTTTCTGGCGACCCAAAAATGATTGAAGCTTTTAATAATGATTTGGATATTCATAAATTGACTGCGGCGAATGTGTTTAATGTTCCGCTTGAAAAAGTTACGCCAGAAATGCGGCGGCTCGCAAAAACTTTAAATTTCGGCGTGGTTTATGGAATGGGCGCGATCGCCTTTTCTAAAACCAGCGGACTGAATTTTTCCGAAGCAAAAAAGTTTATTGAAGAATATTTCAATGACTTTAAAAAAATTAAAGAATGGCAGGAAGAAATAAAATCGCAGGCAAGAACTCATGGTTATGTTACTAATTTAAATGGCCGTAGACGCTGGCTATTGGAAGCCACTTCAACGTTCCGCGGCGAGGCGGCCGAGGCAGAGCGGGCAGCAATTAATATGCCGGTGCAGGGACTGGCAGCGGATATTATTAAAATGGCCATGGTGAAAATTGCTGAAGAGATTAAGAAAAGAAAATGGGAGGATAAAGTAAGAATGCTTCTTACCATTCACGATGAACTGATATTTGAGATGAGCGATGATATAATAAAAGAAGCAACCAAGCTCATTCAGCGCTTAATGGAGGGCGTTTATGAAATTGAAGTTCCTATAAGAGTTAATGTGAAAATTGGAAAGAATTGGGGAGATTTAAACTAAAACCTATTTAAATGATGATTTTGAATTTTGTATTAATAATTTTAACTTTAATCGCCGGAAGCGCGGCAGTGTTTTTATTTATCAAAGCCGGCGATCAAGTTAAGGAGCTGGGTAAATTTAAGGCAGAAAAATTAAAGCTGGAAAATATTATTGCCAGTATGAGCGACGGGGTAATTTTATACGACCAAGATTTTACAATCCAAATTTTCAATAGCGGCGCCGAAGCAATTTTTAATTTATCGGCAAAAGAAATTATCGGACAGAAATTATCTCCGGAAAGCATTAAGAATCCTAAACTGGAAATTTTAGCAAAAACCGTTTTTCAATCCCTCGCTCCCTTAGTAGTTCGCCAGTCTCCGGAGGGAGTTTATCCGCAGGTAGTGGATATTTCTTTTGATAATCCAAGGCTGGAACTTAGGGTTATTACTGACCGGGTTTTAAATGAGGCTAAACAAGCAGTTGGTTTTTTAAAAATTGTCAGCGACCACACCAGGGAAGCAGAGTTAATAAAATCTAAAAATGATTTTATTACCGTGGCGGCGCATCAGCTCCGGACCCCGCTTTCTGCCGTAAGCTGGACGTTCCAATCTTTAAAAAATGAAACTTTAAGCGACGGCCAGAAGGAATTAGTGGATACTGGCCTGGCTGCTTCCGGCAATCTTTTAAAAATCGTTGAAGATTTACTGAATGTTTCTAAAATTGAAGAAGGGAAGTTTGGATATAATTTCCAAAAAATTGATTTAGTGAAATTCTTACAGTCAATTTTGGATCAGGCTGATTTAGTAGCTAAAGAATACAATGTGAAAGTTTATATGGAACCCCCGCAGGAATCGCAGATTCTTCTGGAAGTTGATTCGGAAAAATTAGGGCTCGCAGTTTCCAATCTTTTGGAAAATGGAATCAAATATAATGTGCCAAGCGGACAAGTTATTCTTAGCGTTGAACGCCGGTCAGATGCCCCTTTTATTCAGGTTAATATTTCCGATACCGGTTTAGGCATTCCGGAAGATGCAATGGACAAGCTTTTTGGTAAGTTTTTCAGAGCGGAGAATGTTATTACCAAAGCGACCGAAGGTTCCGGACTTGGGCTTTATATTGTAAAAAATATTATCCGGAGGCATGGCGGACAAGTTTGGGTGGAGTCGGTGATGGGAAGGGGCACAACTTTCCATTTTACTTTGCCGACCGATCCAAGACTTATTCCCCAAAAAGAAGTTGCTTACGGAGAAGCAAGTTAAAATATGCCAGAGCTTCCAGAAGTACAAACCATAGTTAATGATCTGAATAAGAAAGTAGTTGGCCGACGAATAGTCGGCGTTTGGTTTGATTGGCCGAAAATGCTCAAAGACCCGCTTGACCAGCAGAAAAATAAAATAGCCCATAAGCACGTGGCGATTTTTGAAAAAGTAATTAAAGGAAAGAAAATTTTAAAAGTAGTCCGCCGGGCAAAAAATATTTTAATTTATTTAAGCGGTGATTTTTTATTGCTGATTCATTTGAAAATGACCGGGCATCTGCTAATTGGCAAGTGGAAAGTCGTGGGCAAAAAAACTATTCCGCTTGAGCCGAAAGAAGTAGTTGAGGATCCTTATAATCAATATATTCATTTAATTTTTTATCTTGACCCCGTTAGAAGCAGGTCGCCCCAAGGTGGCCGTAGCCACTCGCTAAAAGCGAGGGCGGCTTCTAACGGGGTGGATGATGGTGCAATGTTGGCGCTTTCTGATCTTCGTAAATTTGCCAAAGCCCTTTTAGGCACCAAAGAACAGATTGAAAATTTGCCGGAGATAAAAAATTTGGGGCCGGAACCATTAGACCCAAGTTTCAAATTCGCGGAGTTTGTAAAATTAATAAAGTCCGAGCGTCGCAAAATCAAGCAAGTTTTAATGGATCCGGAAGTTATTGCGGGAATCGGAAATATTTATTCTGACGATATTTTATGGGCTGCGAAAATCCATCCATTCAAGCCGGCGAATAAGTTGGGGAATCAGGAATTAGGAAGTTTGTATAAGGCAATACGAAAAGTTTTGGAAAAGGCCTTGAAATTGCGCGGCACTTCTTATAGCGATTATCGGGATACTTCGGGAAAAGAGGGGGGATATGCGGATTATCGTCTAGTTTATCAGCGCGAGGATGAGCCTTGCCGAAGATGCAAAACGGCTATCGTTCGGGTAAAGTTGGGTGGGCGTTCTGCGCATTTTTGCCCAAAGTGCCAGAAGCTATAAATTATTGACAATCATCTTAGATAAATCTATTATCTAGAGTAGATTAGTTGAAAATTGGAAATAGAATGAAGGGTACAATTTTTGTAGCTGTTGCGTTTTTGTTGACTGCTTTCACTATTACTTATTCAAATCTAAGTGCTTCTTTGGCCGGATTTTTAGCTGCTATTATTGTAGTTATCATATATTTTTCTCTAGCTCATATCGTTCTAAGTTTTCTTGTAAAAAAAGAAAAAAAGACAGCCAGTGACGTTGTCGGTTATAGTTCTGAATCTCTAGAATATAGCCGCCTTTTATTCAGAGAATTAAGTAATTTAGTGGATTTGATTGCCTTAGAATCTGTTAAGCATCAGGAAGTAAAAGTTGTTTCTCCTAATGATATGAGAATCGCCTTTGAGCTGGCTCTTGCAGAGATTAAAAAAGAAGTAGAAAGATATCAGCCCGCATCTCATGAGAAACTTTTATTGGTGATAAAATCGGTTGTAGCCTATCACACCCCAGATGAATTGGGGCGAATGTTGAGGCTCAGATCGATTAGGGAATTAGGATTGCCTCCAGACATAATAAAGGAAATAAAAAAACATTCATCAAAATTTCCAATAGACGAATGTCTTCTCCCACATGAATTAGAAGAAATTGAAAACAACCCCGATTATCATTTGGAAGATGATGTCAAAAAGCACGTTCTTAGCTGCGAGTTTTGTACAGAATTAATTTCCGAAACTAAATTAGGCAAAGAATTAAAAAAAGAAAATCCAGATAAAAAAACACCTTAACGGTGTTTTTCTTTTTTGAAAAGTAATATACTGAAATAAAATGATCATATTTTTATATGGATCCGATTCTTATCGGCGTAGCCAAAAATTAAAAGAATACATTGAGAGATATAAAGCGAAATACGAAGCATTTTCTTTAAGCAATTTTGATTTTGGCCAGGAAGAGGATTGGGCTAAATTTAAAGATTTTTCCCGGTCTAAATCGCTTTTTGAAAGTTCTAAATTGGGTATGCTTTTTAATATCGGAGACGCGGAAAGTAAAAAGGAAATGATTGAAATTTTAAAGGAAAACTTGGAATCCAAAGACCTAACTCTAATAATTAGCGAAGATAAAAAACCGACCAAAGATTTTAATTTTCTTTTAAAAAAACCAGTTGTAGTTTGGGAATTTGAAAATTTAACCGGAGCAGAACTAGAAAATTTTTTAGAAAAAGAATCCGAAGCAAGAAAATTATCTTTAGATAGAGAAAGCCAAAATTTATTAGCCCAAATTTATGGGAACGACAGCTGGGGATTAATTACTGAACTGGATAAACTTTCTTTATTGGACGAAAAGAAAATAACCAAAGCAATTTTAGAAAACCATCTTAATGCATCGTTGCCGATTAATATTTTTTACCTTATTCCCCAGATGAGGAATTCTGAAAATATCGGACAAAGACTGGCTATTTTAGAAAAGTTATTAGAAAGCGGCGACCCGGCAATGATTTTTAATATTCTGGCAGTTTCTCCTTACGCAGATGCTGATTGGAAAAAAAGAATTGCTGATTACGACGCCTCAATAAAATCTGGAAAATTGGAATATGAAGAAGTCCTTTTAGAACTGTCTCTTTAAAAAAATAATCCATTTATGGATTATTTTTTATTGACTAGGGCAGTTAATCGAGATTTTAAGCGAGACGCTTTATTTTTTTTGATTACTCCCGCTTTAGCGGTTTTATCAAGTGCCTGGTAAACTTTTGAAAGTTCTCCCTTGGCGGCGTCAAATTTTTTATCCAAGACTAATTTTTTGTAATTTTTTAAAACCTTTTGAAGCGCGCTTTTTACTTGAAGGTTTCTCGCGTTTCTTCGGAGGTTCTGGCGGTAAGCCTTTTTTGCAGATTTAGTAATCATAGTATTTATTATTTTATTACTTTTATAGGTTGGTGTCAATCCCGTTAGAGGCCACGAGGACACGCAGCGCGCCTCTGCCTCTAACGGGACAAGTATTGACAAATAGCAATTTATAGTGTAAAATATATCTAGAAGCTTAGACTTTAAACTCGCTTATAGGAGGCTGTCATGGGAAGAAAAAAGAAGAAGAAAGGTGACGAGGAAAAAAAGAAGGGCAACGAAAAGTCCAAGGGCATCGGCAACAAGGATCACCAGTCCATAACCAAGACAGGGGCGCATATTCTGACTCAGTCGATCCGGAATCAGGGTTTTTTGGAAGCTGCCCGCTTGGCGCTCGTCATGGATGATGACGGCAAGGAGGGAACTGAAACCCTTTTTGCCTTGATGGGCGAAGGGTGGGTCGCGCCGTTTCTGGATAAGGCCAGAAGCGAGAATTCTAAGGAATATTTGGCTGACCTTATGGATAAATATCTGGAAGGATATTCCTCCCATAAAGACCCCAAACTTCCTTACAGGCGCGGCAAGCAGATGGCAGAGGTTCTCGACAAGATGGGTTGCCGGGGAACCTCAGCGCTCAGCGAGCTCGAAATCGATGCCGTAGAAGGCCGGGCTCCGCGCATCAAAGAAGTGATGGAGCTCGCTGGCAAAGCATTGCCAGTGAAGGAGCCGGCGCCCGTGAGCCAGCCCGAAGCAACCCTCGCCGCTTAAGGCGGGAACAAACCCCGACAAGGTAAAACTTGTCGGGGTCTTTTTTTCTTATTTTTATGCTTTGGCTTATACTTAAAATAATGATTTATTCGATTAAAGGAAAATTAATAACAAAAAAAGAAAACTTTTTTGTCGTAGATTTAAATGGTTTGGCTTTTAAGATCAAATCATCTCTTAATGTTTTGAAGAGTTTGCCGCAAGCCGGTGAAATGGTTAATATTTTTACTTATCTTCATGTTCGGGAAGATGCGCTGGAATTATACGGTTTTTTAAATGAAGATGAGCTTAAACTTTTTGAACTGCTAATTAGCGTTTCCGGAGTAGGGCCGAAATCCGCTCTTGGAATTTTAGGCATAGAAAAGCCGGAAAAATTAAAAGCGGCAATCAGCGAGGGCCGCTCCGAGCTTTTAACAAGGGCTTCTGGAATTGGCAAGAAAATCGCGGAAAGAGTTGTCTTGGAATTGCGTACTAAAATGACCCAAGAAGATTCCGGGAAAATTGTCGGCTTAATGGAATCAGATCATGATATCGTTGAAGCGCTTTCTAATTTAGGATATACAAAGGGTCAAGCTAAAGAGGCACTTGGCAAAGTTGACGCAAAAATAAATAAAATGGAAGATCGAATTAAAACCGCTTTAAAAATATTAAAATCATGATACGACTCCGCTCCTTGTATCATTATTTATTGGCCTGGCTGGGAAGTTTAATTTATCGGAATCCCTCCAAGGAAATTTTTGTTTTAGGAGTTACCGGAACAAAAGGCAAATCAACAGTTTTAGAATTAATTAATGCGATTTTGGAAGCTGCTGGCAAAAAAACCGCTTTAATTTCTTCGGTTCGCCTTAAGGTAGATAATTTTAACCGTCCGAATTTGACCGGAATGACGATGCCGGGAAGATTTTTTATTCAGCGTTTTATGCGAGAGGCAGTAGAAAAGGATTGTGATTATATTTTAATTGAGGTTACTTCCCAGGGAATTCTGCAGCATCGGCATAAATTTATTGATTTTAATTCTGCGCTATTCACTAATTTAGAGGCAGAACATATTGAAGCTCATGGATCCTTTGAGAATTATCGTAAAAGTAAATCCAGTTTTTTTGAGAATGTTGCCCATAATTCCCATAAAAACCCAAAACTATTTTTTATTAATAAAGACGCAAAGGATCATGATTATTTTTTTCAAGTCATCAAGGGATTCGGCCACTATCTTCCTTATAGCAGGAAAGATGTTTCTAAAATTAAAATTAAGACCAAGCTCTTAGGTGAGTTTAATTTGGAAAATATTGCCGCCGCAGTTGCTTTTGCCAGGGCGAGAAACATTGATTGGGATACTATTAAAAATTCAATAGAGAGCTTTGACGGCGTTCCCGGAAGATTAGAGTTTATCCAGAAAATTCCTTTTTCAGTAATTATTGATTATGCGCATACACCGGATTCTTTGGAAAAGGTTTATCAGACATTGAAAAGTAAAAAGTCAAAGGCTGGGAGCCAAAGGTTATTATGTGTTTTGGGAGCGGCGGGCGGCGGGCGGGATATGTGGAAGCGCCCCGTAATGGGAGAAATTGCCGCTAAATATTGCGATCAGATAATTTTAACTAATGAGGATCCATTTGACGAAGATCCTGGGGAAATTTTAAATCAAATTGAAGCCGGAATAATGGGCGATGGAAGAAAAAAAGTAAAAAAGATTTTAGACAGGAAAGAAGCCATCCGCGCGGCAATTAAAATTGCCAAAAAAGACGACACAGTAATTATTACCGGAAAAGGATCAGAACCGTTTATGCGGGTCGCGGGCGGAAAGAAAATCTCTTGGAATGAGCGTGAAATTGTTATGAAGATTTTGAATAATGAGAGAATAGAGATTTAGCTCGTTATATCCTTTTCACTCATAGCTGCTTCGCGATAAACAAAATATATTCACTCGTTTAACAGAAAAATTCCGCCCTAGTCGTTCCTCCTGGGCACCCGGAATTTTTCTTACTCGCTCATTATTCTGTAACTATCGCTACGCAATATTCGCTTAAAGGATATAGCTCGCTTGGTTAGATTTTTTATTTCCCCTTTTCAGATTCTTTTAAAACCTCATTCAAAACTGTTCCATAGAGCTGTTGTGCGTGTTCTATAAGGATTTTTGGATTAGAAACTTTAATTACCTTATCTTCTTGAGAATTTATCATTGTAGCCTCTTTTTTATTGTGGTCAAAAAATAAATATTGAAGCACGGTTTTTGAAGGGTTAATATTTTCTAATTCCATTCTTTGTTGAAGCACGTCAAAATCTTTTTCTGTCAGATCTATTTTAAAATTTTCGCTTTGACCAATAGATTTTATTTCCCTATTTATAGAAACCAGCGCATCAAGGGTACCATCTCCTCCCTCGTCAAAATAAAATTGAGTTAGGGGTTTATCATCTTTGGTAAGATCAACCTTAATAAATAGGCCACGTTTTTCTAATTCTAAATTAAAATCCCCAATAGTTTTTTCATAAGCTTTTCCTATGGATTTTCCATTCAGCCATTTCTCCCCATTTTTATCAGGAGATTTTTTAACAAGAGTTTCTATTTTAATAACTGATTCTTGAAGTTTCTCCACCTTTGGTTCTTTTGCAAATCCAGTCTCTGCTATTCCTCCCATAGCTAAGGCAAACGACATTGCCAGTGTTTTTAGGAGGTTGGCAGCCTTATTTTCTTTTTGACCGCCTTCTTTAAAGGATTCTTTTAACATTTTTTAATTATATCGCTATAGCTTGTTTTTGTATATAATTAAGATGATTTTATGCGTTTAACTTTTTGCGGAGGCGCTGGAGAGGTGACCGGCTCCAATTATTTATTAGAAAGCGGCAGTACGAAAATTTTAATTGATTGCGGTTTGCGACAGGGCGGACATTTTTCCAGCCATCATAATTGGGACCCCTTTTCTTATGAACCAAAGTCTATAAGTGCAGTTTTTATAACCCATCCTCACATTGACCATACTGGTCGGTTGCCGAAATTAGTAAAAGATGGATTTATCGGAAAAGCTTATTCTACTCCTCCAACTAAAGAATTTTCCAATCTTTTATTATTAGATTCAGAACATGTTTTATTGCAAGAATCAGAAAGAACTAAAATGCCGCCGCTTTATGGCGTTCGGGAAATAGAAGAATTGATGGCTCGCTGGGAGGGCGTCTTGTATCACCAAAAAACTGATATTGGTCCGTTTAAAATTACTTTATACAACGCTGGCCACGTACTTGGATCTTCTAGTGTATTAGTAGAAGTTGAGGGCAAGAAAATAGTTTTTTCCGGCGATTTAGGAAATAGCCCAGCCCCGATTATTGGCAATAAAGAATTTTTAGAAGAAGCTGATTACGCGCTAATTGAATCTACTTATGGAAATCGATTTCATAAGCCAACCCCCGAAGGATTTATTGAAAATTTAATTGAAGAAGCTGTTGGGGCGGGTGGAACGCTGATGATTCCAGCTTTTGCGATGGAACGAACTCAAAAACTTCTTTTTGAGATTAATGAGTTGGCAGAAAATGGCCGAATACCGAAGATCCCCATTTTTTTAGATAGCCCGCTAGCCATTAAAATCACTGATGTTTATAAAAAATACACAGACTATTTTGATAAAGAAACATCCGATTTATTAATAAGTGATGAAATGTTATTCGATTTTCCAGGACTTAAAAAAACTTTAACCGCAGAGGAATCTAAAAAAATTAACGAAGTCCCGCCGCCAAAGGTAATTATTGCCGGTTCCGGAATGTCTAATGGCGGACGGATACTTCACCACGAAAAAAGATATTTACCAGATTCTAAAAGCACAATTTTATTTATTGGTTATCAGGCAAATGGTACTTTGGGAAGAAAAATTTTAGATGGAGCAAAGACTGTTAAAATTTTCGGTGAAGAAGTGCCGGTTCGTTGCCGAGTTGTAAATGTAGAAGGTTATTCAGCTCATGCTGATCAGCCGCAGCTTTTAGGGTGGCTTTCGCCCATGCGGATGAGTTTAAAAAAAGTTTTTATCGTGCATGGGGAAGAAGAAGCAAGTGCTGCTTTGGCAAAAAAAATAGTGGATAATTTAGCGTTACGCGTTGAAATTCCAAAAGAAGGAGAAACCCAAGAATTATGATATAATATAAGTAATTAATTTATATTTATGGCAACTAAACTTAGCCGAAGGCACCAGTTAAAATATAAAATTTGCATTTCCGGAGCCGCGGACACAGGTCATTGCGCTATTGATGCGTCGGAAAAAGCGGAGGAAATGGGGCGGGAAATTGCCCGTCGTGGAATGGTGCTTGTTACCGGCGCGACTATTGGAATTCCTTATTGGGCGGCAAAAGGCGCAAAAGAAGAGGGTGGTATGGTAATCGGCCTTTCTCCAGCGGCATCAGAAGCAGCCCATATAAAAACTTATAAATTACCCACCGATTATCACGACGTCATTGTTTACACCGGTTTTGAATATTCTGGAAGAAATTTGCTTTTGACCCGATCTGCGGATGCGGTAATAAATATTTGCGGCCGGATGGGAACCTTAAATGAATTTACTATTGCCTTTGAAGATGGCAAGCCAATCGGAGTATTAGAGGGTACTGGGGGCACCGCCGACGAACTTCGCGATATAGTGGGAAGAATGCACCGCGGACCGGGAAGGGTAGTTTATTCAAAAGATGTAAAAGAATTATTAGATAAAGTCGTGGCAGAGATTGAAAAAGATAAAAAAAATCACGGCAATAATCGTTACGTTAAAGGATAAATAATTAATAAAGGTCAAAATTAAAAGATAAAATTATAAATTATGTTAAAAAAATTATTAAGAATGCTCGGACTTTCCAAGAAGGTGGCAAGGGCTGATAAGCCAGTCGGGGAAGTGACCCATTATTATGGCGGTCTTGGAGTTGCCATAGTAAAATTCCATCAGGATATGCCAGAGGGCAAGAATGTCACTTTTCAGGGATCTACGTCTGATTTTTCGCAAGATTTGAATTCTATGGAATTTGATCATAAGAAGGTTTCTGTTGCACCAAAAGGAAAAGAGATCGGGCTTAAAGTTAAAGATAAAGTTCGGGAAGGAGATAAGGTATATCTTAATTAGTAATGGATTTTTTAGATAAACAAACTTTAGAAGTTTTTTGGCAGCTGCTTTTGGCGGTTTTATTGGGGTCTTTAATTGGAATTGAAAGAGAAGTTGCCCATAAATCTGCTGGAATGCGGACCCATGCTTTAGTGTCGCTTGGTTCAGCGCTTTTTTCTATCGTTTCCCAATCAGTTAGTGGCCCAACCGTTGATCCTACTAGAATTGCCGCTCAGATTGTGACTGGTATTGGCTTTTTGGGCGCTGGGTTGATTGTTTTTGACCAGTCTAAGGTTAAGGGGCTTACTACCGCAGCGGGTGTTTGGGTGGCATCAGCTATTGGCATGGCAATTGGATTTAAATTTTATGATATTGCGATTTTTTCCACTATTCTTACTATTTTAGTTTTTGTCGTATTGTGGCCGCTCGAACAAAAATTTATTAAAAGATTTTCAAGAGGAGGGGATTCAGGATCGGATTAAGTAAGATGGGTTCTCTATATCTTAATAATCCTCAAAATGTATAAAAACTTACTGTTCCCAGCCAGCATCTTAGCAGGAACTATTATTGGGGCGGGAATATTTTCCCTGCCGTTTATTTTTAAAGAAGTTGGCCTTTCTACCAGCTTTTTTTATTTGGCGATTTTTTCGCTAGTTTACCTCTTTATATATTTTTTATACGCGGATTTAATTATTAGAACTCCGGGCGAGCACCGCTTTGTCGGTTTGGCAAAGATTTATCTTGGCATAAACGGTTTTTGGGCCGCGCTTTTTATTGGCCTAATCCAGCTATTTTTCGTACTCACTATTTATTTAGTCTTAGCCCCAAGCTTTTCTCTTCTTTTTATAAATAACGGTTATTTTTATCATTTTTTGGTTTTTTGGTTGATCGGATCAATAGCGATTTTATTTAATACCAAACGAGTTGCCCTCCTGGAATTTTTAATTGTCGGAGGAATTATTGCGATCATCGCTTTGATTTTTGGTTTTGGATTTAATGAATTTTTATCCAAAGGAATTTATTGGGGGAATATTGATATTTCCAAATTTTTAGTTGTTGGGCCGATACTATTTTCTTTATCCGGAGCAATCGCAATCCCAGAGATAATCAGTTATTTTAGAGAAACTAATACCCCCATTTCCTTTCTAAAAAAATCGTTGTTTCTCGGGGCAATGGCGCCTGTTTTTATTTATGCCGGATTTGTTATTGGAATTTTAGGATTATCAAAATTGGTTACCGAAGATGCGGTAACTGGCCTTGTGGCCGGACTGCCTATTTGGTTATTGGCGCTTGTTGGGATTTTAGGCTTTTTATCTTTAATTAGTTCCTATATTGTCATAGGCTTAAATGCAAGGAGAATTTTAGAATATGATCTTTCGTTATCTAGTTTAGTTAGCAGGTTATTGGTTATTTTTGCGCCGGTCGGATTATATTTAGCCGGTTTCCAAAGCTTTATCGGTTTAGTCGGTTTTGTTGGATCAATTTTTTTGCCATTAGAAAGCATTTTTATAATTTTTATGTGGCTCAAGGCGAATAAAAAATTAGAAATGCCGCCAATTTTGCCAGGGCGGATAGTGAAAAATAGCGCCCCATTCCTTCTTTTGGTTTTTATAATGACTTTAATTTATGCGATAATAAAATAAATATTTCATAAAAAGATTACCCGCCCTCGTCGTTCAATGGATAGGACGCCTCCCTCCGAAGGAGGTGATGCAAGTTCGATTCTTGCCGAGGGCACATGTTTAAATTTTTAGCCAATTTATTTTTTATCAGCTTTCTTTTGAATTTTGTCTGGGAAATTTCCCAGATGGTTTTTTATTCAGAATTAGGCATGGGAATCAGGAATAATTATATAGAATTTTTAAAAATTCATTGGGCGGTTTCTTTAAAAGACGCCCTAATGATTATGTCGGCATATTTAATAATTGGATTTTTAATTAGGAATTGTCTCCCTACGGGAGATGTCCCGAAGGAACAGGATTGGTCTAAATCTTTTAATCTAGGTTGGGTAATGCTATGGCTTCTGTTGCCATTGTGGCAGGCTGTTATTGAATATTATTCTGTATATTTATATCACCGCTGGGCATATGCGCCGGCAATGCCTTTGATTTTTGGCATTGGCCTTTTGCCAATTTTACAAATGCTAATTTTGCCAAGCGCGGCAATTTTATTATCTAAAAAACATGAAATTCGTAGCTGATCTGCATATCCATTCTAAATATTCCCGCGCAGTTTCAAAAAATATGGTTTTGGAAGAGCTGGACAGATGGGCGGATGATAAGGGTATTTTGGTGATGGGTACGGGTGATTTTACCCATCCGGCCTGGTTTAAAGAAATTAAAGAAAAATTAGAACCCGCGGAACAGGGGCTTTTTAAATTAAAAAAGAAATTAAAACTTAAAACAATAAAAAACACCTTTTCGGAAACCCGATTTATGCTTTCAGTGGAAATTTCCTGCATTTATTCTCGGGGCGGTAAAACTCGGCGAGTGCACCATATTATTTTAGCTCCGGACTTGGAAACTGCAGGAAAAATTAATACTCAACTTGGCTGGGTTGGAAAATTGGCTTCTGACGGCCGGCCGATTTTAGGGTTGGATTCAGAAAAACTGGCAGATATTGTTTTTAATGCGAATTCGGAAGCAGTAATTATTCCGGCACATGCCTGGACGCCGTGGTTTTCGGTGTTTGGTTCAATGTCCGGATTTGATTCACTGGAAGAATGTTTTGGAAAATATACTGGTAAGATTTTTGCTATTGAAACCGGGCTTTCGTCTGATCCGGCAATGAATTGGCGCGTGAAAAAACTGGACAAAATCGCTTTTATTTCTAATTCTGATTCGCATAGTCTTCAGCGGATTGGCCGGGAAGCAAATGTTTTTAATGCAGAACTTTCGTATAAAGGAATTATAGAAGCGATAAAAAGTAGTCCTTCGACAAACTCAGGACGATCATCTCGCTTTATCGAGACGATCGAATTCTTTCCAGAAGAAGGAAAATACCACTATGACGGGCATAGGGCTTGCGGAGTAGTGATGTCGCCGGCAGAAAGTAAAAAGTTAAAAGATATATGCCCGAAGTGCAAGAAAAAAATGACCATAGGCGTAGTTTATCGAGTAGATCAGCTGGCCGATCCAAAACGGCCGGAAGGTTATCAAGATTCCAAAAGAGTTCCTTATAAAAATTTAGTAACTCTAGATTCGATTATTGGAGAAGCGCTGGATGTTGGAAGGGCAACTAAATCAGTAATGAAAGAATATATAAAATTGATAAAGGCACTTGGTTCGGAATTTGCCGTACTTCGGGATGCGCCGATTAAAGAAATAGCCGCAGCTTCTAATCAAAAAATTGCCGAAGGAGTCGGGCGGATGCGCGAGGGCAAATTAACGATTCGGCCTGGTTATGATGGAGAATTTGGAGTGGTTAAAATTTTTAGCGGAAAAGATAGGAAGAAATGATGGGCAGGCCAATTTCCTGATATAATAAAAGTAATGGAAGCTAATAATGTTTCAATAGTTTATCTTTTAGCTCATCTGGGCAGGCGGATTTTAGATTTTTTAAGGCATTGGTATATTCATGGTTTTTTAAGGGCTATTGACGTATCTTATAATATCTTAGAAAAATTAGATAAGATTTTTGCTCTTCAGATTACCGCAAAAAACTGGTTTCAGCCCCTTTATCAGGATTACAGCATCATAGGCTATCTTTGGGGCTTTGTTTTTAGGACGGCAAGAATTTTTGCTAGTCTTGTTATTTACGGAATATTTATAATTTTATCCTCCATCTTATTTATTTTATGGGCTTTATTGCCGCCATATGTTATTTATAAAATTATCAGCAGTTTGTAGAATATTAAGATTATGAGCCAGCCGATTTCAAATTTATATTTTTCTGATCCGCGTTTTCAAATGACCCATGCCGGCCGGCTTTTTTTAAGGACGGTTTTTTACGCCACTTATGGAATTTTAGCCGCTGCCTGCCTAGTTTTTTTATTATCGGATATTAAATGGCTTTTTTGGACTGGAGTCCTACTTTTGTTGATTCTATTGGACAGGTTAAAGCATTTCGGCCAGGCAGACCGTTCGTTGTTGAGAGATGGACTGAAAGAAAATTCTAATTTGGCGAAATATATTACACCCAGCACTTTTGCAATTTTGGAATATGCATTTGAACGAGCGCTGGTTGCCAAGGGAAATTTTTATCTTTTTTTAATGAGAAGGCTGGTTGATAGAAAGGATATTAAAGTCGGATTAGTAAGAATGGATCTCAAGCCGGAGGAGGTTTATAACAAAGTTGATGAATTGCTGAAAACCAGCATAGGAGATGAAAAATATTTAGGCGATCCGAAAGAACAGGCAAAAAACTTATTGATGGAAATTGAAAAAATCCTGAAGATTTCTTTAGGCCAGGCAATTTTGGCAGATAATCGGTTTATTGAGCCGAAAGACGTTTTTGCGGCATTAAGCCATTGCGATAGCAGCGGAGTTTTAAAGGTTTTGCAGTTTTTTAATATTGACTCCGGCGATCTTCAAAACGCTTTGATTTTCAGCCGATATAAAGATTACTTCGGCTGGTTAAAAACTTTACCAGTTAATCTTGGTGGTTTTGTTTATAGGCCGTATAAAATTAGGCATCGTACTATGAATCGCGCTTGGAGTGCCCGCCCAACGCCAATTCTTGACCAATTTAGCGAGGATCTTACTGATTATGCAAGGCTGGAACAAATTGGCTTTTTAGTCGGCCACGAAGACGAATATGATCGGATGACCGATGTTTTATCCCGGCCGACACGGCCAAATGTATTATTGGTTGGCGACCCAGGTTCGGGAAAGGAAACTTTAATAAGCCACCTAGCTCATCAAATTACCGAAGACGATGTGCCGCCGGAACTTTTTGATAAAAGATTAGTGCTTTTGCGGGTAGGAAGTTTAATGGCTGGCGCTAGTGAATCCGGGGAATTGCAGTCTCGGATCACTAAAATTATTGAAGAAATTGTCCAGGCGGGAAATATTATTTTATTTATACCTGACATCCATAATTTAATGAAAACTTCCGGAAGGCTGGGAATAAATGCCGCTGATATTTTCCTGCCGGCATTTGCCTCCAGCGCTTTTTCTGTAGTCGGCGCCACTTATGCCAAAGAATATAAACAATCTATTGAACCACAAGTTGATTTTTCAAAAGTTTTTGAAGTTATTCCGGTTAAAGAAATTTCTATTCAAGACGCCACGCGGCTTTTGGTTTATGACAGCATAATTTTAGAAAAACAATTTGGCATTACGATTACTTTTGGTTCAATCAAGCAAGCAGTAATTTTAGCTTCGAAATATTTTCGGGATAAATTATTGCCTTCAAGCGCGGAAGAACTTTTAAAAGAAGCCTTATCTGACGCCAAGGATAAGGGCGATAAAGTTTTAAATATTGACGATGTCATAGATATTGCTCAGCGACGGGTTAGTATCCCGCTTCGGCAGGCAAAAGACGCGGAAGCTAAAAAATTATTAAATCTTGAAGAATTGATTCATCAGCGCTTAGTAGATCAAGGGGAAGCTGTTAGGGCAGTTTCTCGAGCGCTTAGAGAATATCGGAGCGGTCTTTCTAGGAAGGGAGGACCAATTGCCAGTTTTCTTTTTGTCGGCCCGACCGGCGTGGGGAAAACCGAACTTTCCAAGATTTTAGCCAATATCCAATTTGGTTCTAAAGATTCAATGATTCGTTTTGATATGTCTGAATATCAAGACAAGCAAAGCCTTTTTAGGTTCATTGGTTCACCAGATGGTACAATGGCTGGCAGTTTAACGGAAGCTGTAATTCAAAAACCATATAGCTTGGTATTACTGGACGAATTTGAAAAAGCTCATCCGGACATTTTAAATATTTTTCTGCAGGTATTTGATGACGGTAGGCTGACTGATAATTTTGGCAAACTGGTTGATTTTCAAAATACTATTATTATTGCTACTAGTAATGCGAATTCTAATTTTATTAAAGAAGAGCTGGAAGCCGGAAAAGAAATGTCTGAAGTCAGCGAAAATCTAAAAAAGAAATTATCAGATTATTTCCGGCCGGAATTAATTAACCGTTTTTCGGGCATTATTGTATTTAAAAGTTTATCTCCTGAAGATACGGTTGCAGTAGCAAAAATTCTTTTGGCGGATTTATCCGGCGATTTAAAAGAAAGTCAGGGGATGGATATGCAGTTTTCTGACGTAGCGGTTAAAAAAATCGCTGAATGGGGATATGATCCTGTATTCGGGGCAAGGCCTCTTAGGGGCGTGATTTCTGATAAAATTCGGAGTGTGCTCGCGGAGAAAATTTTAAAAAATGAAATTGAACGGGGCAGTAATATTTTAGTTGAGTTTTCCGGGAATGAATTAATATTTAATAGCCGCCATGATAATTAAATTAAATTTAAACTTTATTCCTTCCCTTAATCGGATAGTTCGTTATTTTATTATTGGAGATCTGATTATGTGGTCAGGGTGGGGGCTACTAGACCCACTTTTTTCGATTTTTGTGATTGAAAAAATTTCTGGCGCCACATTGGTGTCTATTGGACTTCTTGCCACGATTTATTGGGTTGGCAAAGGTATTTTACAGATACCAATTTCGCTTTTTTTGGATAAAACTGATGGCGAACGGGATGATTTTTACGCCTTGATTTTTGGTTTAATGATAATGAGCGTTGGCGCTTTTAGCTTGATCCTAGTAGATACTATTTGGCAGGTGTATTTAATCCAATTTATAAAAGCCGTTGGTTTTGCCCTTTATATTCCAGCCTGGTCTGCAATTTTTTCCCGTCACCTAGATAAAGATCATACGGCTTATGATTGGGCAATAAGCAGCAGTTCAGTCAGTTTTGGAATTGGGGCGGCTGGATTTCTTGGTGGGATTATAGCGAGTTTTTTTGGTTTTAAATTATTATTTCTTTTAGTGGGCTTAATGGGGCTTTTAAGCGCCGGGATGTTGCTTTTAGTTCCAGATTTGATTTTGCCTAAAAAATCTTCCGGACCGCCGCAAGTAAGAGATCATATCCAGATGGGGTTAAAATAAAAATTCCCATCAAAGATGGGAATTATTTCATAAAGCTAAATGCTACTCCAGCTGATCCGCCGATAATCAATCCTTGAAGCGTTGCATAGGCATAACCTACTCGCTCAATGGATTCTTCAGGTTGATTAATTTTAATTTTATAGGCCACTAGAGTGCCTTCCGGGTTAAAAATTAATTCCATTTCTTCAGCCTCTTTTATTTCTTTTTTCTCGAGATGGGAAAGTTTTAATACTAATTTCCCTTTTGTTTCAGAATGGGAATAGTGCCAGCTTTCTGATTTTTCATCAATTTTCTTTTCCGGTCTTTCTGGGAAAATCTTGGCAATCTCTTTTTTAGAAAATTTTTCTTTGCAGGCATTATTGAGATATAAAACTAATCTATCAAGACTGTCATCAGTTTTTTGATAAAAAGGAGTTCCCTTAATGAGAATGGACTTGTTAATCCCGCAGCCGCTTAAAAATAAAGCTGTCACCAAAAATAAAGAAAACACCCCTTTCATTTGTTATTTAATTATAAGTGAACTGCATCTATTGTCGCTTATTTTTTTCTATTCGTCAATTAAGGTAAAATAATGAAAATGGATCCCGTTAGAAAATTAACCAATATGTTTACTAATAGAAAAAATTCTCCCAAGTATTATCGGAAGTTTTATAGTCGAAAGACGCTAGCTTTAATTTTCTAAACGGGATGGACAATCAGGAAATCGTTAAAATTTTAAAAGAAATTGGGATTTATCTTGAAATGGATAATGAGTTTTTTAAAGCTCGGGCTTATGAAAAAGTGGCGGAAGCTTTGGAAAATTTAGAAGAAAAAACTTCAGAAATTTATAAAAAGGGCGGATTAAAAGCTTTAGGGGCGATTTCGGGAGTTGGAATTTCTATTGCGGAAAAAATTGAGGAGCTGATTAAAACTGGACATTTAAAATATTATGAAGATTTTAAAAAGAAAATTCCCATTAGGTTAAAAGATTTTGAAGGCATTAATGGGCTGGGGTCTAAAACTTTAAAAAAATTATATGAAGAACTAGGAATTATCGGCCTTAGAGATTTAGAAAAAGCACTTGCAAGTGGAAGAATAAGAAATTTGAAGGGATTTGGAATAAAGAGCGAAGAAAATATTTTAAAAGGTTTAGAGTTTTTAAAAAAAATCGGCGGCCGGTTTGTTTTGGGATTAGCAATTCCGCAGGTCAGGGAAATTGAATCTCGACTGGAAAAATTAAAAGAAGTGGAGCGGGTGGCGGTTGCCGGATCAATCCGCCGAAGAAAAGATACGATTGGCGATGCGGATATTTTAGTTATTTCAAAAAAGCCAAAATCTATAATGGATTATTTTATTTCTATGCCGGAAGTAGCCCAAGTTTTTGCTCATGGTGAAACTAAATCTGCAATTAAATTAAAAAATGGATTGGATGTGGATTTAAGAGTGGTTTCGGCAGAATCTTATGGCGCGGCGCTTAATTATTTTACCGGTTCTAAAGACCATAATATTGAACTTAGGCGGATCGCCCTTAATAAGGGCTATAAACTCAGCGAATACGGTTTATTTGATATGAAAAAGTCTCCCTACGGGAGATCTCCCGTAGGGAGACAGATTGCCGGCAGAACAGAAGAAGAATTATATAAAGCTTTAGGAATGGATTATATTGAGCCGGAATTAAGAGAAATGCGGGGCGAAATTGAAGCTGCTCAAAAAAATAAACTTCCAAAACTTATCGGTTACGGAGATTTAAGGGGTGATTTGCAGATTCAGACTAATTGGACTGATGGCGCAAATTCTATACAAGAAATGGCAGAAGTAGCGATGAAAATGGGATTAGAATATATTGCTATTACAGACCATACCAAGCGATTAGCAATGACTCACGGCCTAGATGAAATAAGAATTCAGAAGCAGTGGAAAGAGATTGATGAAGTAAATCATAAGTTAAAAGTTAAAGGTTTAAAGTTTAAAGTTCTTAAGGGTACTGAGTGTGATATTTTAAAAGATGGTTCTATGGATTTGCCGGGTGAAATTTTGGCAAAATGCGAAGTGGTTGGCGCCTCAGTGCATTCACTTTTTAATTTATCCAGAAAAGATCAGACAGAAAGAATTAAGCGCGCTATGTCTAATCCGCATGTGGATATTATTTTCCACCCAACTGGGAGGATTCTTAATAAGCGTGAACCTTATGATGTGGATGTTGAAGAATTAATAAAACATGCTAAAAAGACTAATACGATTTTAGAAATAAACGCTTCAGACCGTTCTGATCTTAAAGATGAATATATCCGGAAATGCGCGGAAGCTGGAGTAAAAATGGCTATTGATTCTGATGCGCATCACACATCTCATTTTGAATGGCTAGAATATGGCATTGCGCAAGCAAGGCGGGGCTGGGCGGAAAAAGAGGATATTATAAATGCTTGGCCGTTAGAAAAAATGTTGAAATTTTTGAAATAAGAGTTATACTATAAGAGTTATAAAGAACTTCTTTATATTTCTTATGCCACGTGAGATTTCGTCGGGGATAATTATATATAAGCGGGAAAAGGATAGGGACGAGAAAATAGATACAAAATATCTTTTACTTTATCATGGCAGGGGCTATTGGAATTTTGCTAAAGGAAAATTAGAAAAAGGGGAGCTAAGCTACCAGGCGGCCTTTCGGGAGGTGGTTGAAGAAACTGGAATTCCATCTCGGGCTTTAAGGCTGGAAAAGAATTTTAAAGTAACTGATAAGTATATCTACCAATGGGAGGGACAGAAGATTTTTAAAATTGTAATATTCTTTTTGGCGGAAGCCACTAAGCCGGAAATTAAATTATCCTGGGAGCATGAAGGTTATGGCTGGTTTTTGCATAATGATGCCCAGAAATTATTAAAACATAAAAACAGCAAAGAAATTTTACGCAAGGCAAACGAACATATTCGCAGAAAAAGTTTACCAAATCGCCCATTACTTCCACCGTCACCACGTCCTAATTTATAATTAAAAAACGGCCATAGGGCCGTTTTTTACTTTACTTTTTCCAGAACTTTTGCAAATACTTTCGGTTCGTTTAAGGCAAGATCAGCAAGTACTTTTCTATCCAACTTAACATTCGCCTTTTTCAATTTATTTATCAGTTCGCTGTATTTTATTCCATTAGCTCGGGAAGCCGCATTAATTTTTACATTCCAAAGCGTCCGGAAATTCCGCTTCTTTTCTTTGCGGCCCTGGAAAGCATGAGACCAAGCATGAAGAAGCGCTTCTTTGGCGGCTCTTTCCTTGGATTTTCTTCCCCACTTGAATCCTTTGGTATATTTTAAGACTTTTTTCCGTCTTTTGTTGGCAATAGTGCCTCGTTTTACTCTACTCATAGTGACTTATATTAATATATTTCCCCTAAATTAAAATCTTGATTTTGACCAATATCAAGGCTTGTTGACGAGAGTGTATGAATATACTCCGAGGAAACATAACGAAGAGATTGGGCAAAATCAAGATTCCCGAAGGGTAAGGAAATTTTATCTAATTTCTTCGTTACTCCTCCTCGGTGTGCATTAAGCACAGCCTCGTCGGAGTGTCTTGAAATTGAGATAAAATTTAGCTTATTAATTAGGGGAAACATAGTAATATAAGTCACTTTATTTAAGATTAAGATGTTTACGGAATACTTTAGCATCTGCCTTGCCTAAAGACAAGCCCTTCCGTTTTTTCCTGATTTGAGAACCAGTTTTTTTAGCGCGAAAATGATCCTGCGCCATTCTTCGCCTCATTATTTTCCCGGTCTTGGTTATTTTAAATCTTTTTTTATAACTTTTTTGCATAATTTTATTTTTTTATCACCTGCATATTGAATCCTCTCATTCCATATTTCGGTTCTAATAAAACTTTATGTTCAGGGCTGATCATTTTTAGGAAGTCCAGCAGTTTTTGCCTTGCCCATTCGCGATTGGCTTTTTCTCTTCCCCGCATAGTAAGCTGGATTTCCACTATGTGGCCCTCATTTAAAAATTCATTTACTTTTTTAGCCTTTACTTGGAGATCGTGTTCGGCTGCTCTTCCGCTGATTCTCACCCCTTTTAATTCCTGGGTTTTTTGGCCAGCCCTTTGTTTTTTCAGCTTTTTTTCCTCTTGGTAGCGGTATTTATCAAAGCTCATTATCTTTGCTACTGGAGGTTTGGCATTTGGGGAAATTTCTATCAAATCCATACCCTTATCCCTTGCCATTTGGAGGGCATCGGCCGTTTGTAATACGCCAATATTAGCGCCAGCCTCATCTATTACCCGCAATTCAAGAGCGGTTATTTTTTCGTTAGTTTTAATCAATATCAAAAAATTATAGCAGATTTAATTCTATTTGTATAGGTGGGGGAGTATGTGTGGACATACTGATAAAAGATTGGAACCAAATAGAAGGGTTTATTTTTGAGGCATATGCGATACTCCAAGGGGCGGCGGAGATGAGAGTGTAAGTGGTTTCCCCTGGGGGGATTCGGGGCTATGGGGTCACATAACGGGAATTGAACGTATTAAGGCAATAGGTAGATCAGTTAAAATTGGTCGGTTCTAGTCTTTTACAAAAGGCGACATTTAAAAGAATTATTAATTGACAAAACCTGACATATTTAAGGGTTTTGTACTTGTTGACAAATGATGACATTTTAAAGCGTTGTAAGGAGCTATTATATGACCTTATAAGCCCGGAAGTCGTTAGGGTAGAGCCTATTTAAGGTTATTCTCCAAAACGTCAATTTAAGGGCAAAATTAGCCGGAATTCGCGAGTATAATCGTATGCGGGGACGGTAGATTCGAAAAAGCAAATTAAACCCCAACCTCCCTTTGTAGGAGTGACTGAATATCCGTTTTATTTACTTTGAAGCTAGGTGCTTCTGATTTTGGCAGTGCCCGATTTGCAGCAACTATTCTAAACATTTCAGAAACATCTTTATTAGCATTAATAAAAGAAATAGTTTTTTTGTTGAAATATTTACGACTCAAATCTTCTTTTAAGCTAAGTAATTCGTGGGTTGCGGATCGAGATATAAATTCCACATTTTGAAAATCTAAATCTACAGTCGATGTTTTCGAATCATTAATAGCCTCCGTTAAGTAGGTATTTGTTATATCTCTAGAGCCTATGATTGCAGCCAATGTCTCAGCTACATTTATAATAGTTTTTGGCTCGTTTTTCATATCCTTTTCTTCATCTTTATTATACATTGAGATGTATTTTACTCCAAATATGGTGAAATATCAATAGGTGTAGTAGGCCTAGGTATTCGATAGGCTAATATAACCCCGCGCCAATTAAAATCCGGTAATGATACCAAGTTTTCTTTTTTACCAACAGATACTAGCGCAGTTGAACCAGATAAAAGAACGAATTCCCCACCTAGTCCCTCGCAGACTACTCTTTTCGATGTGCGAACCCCGTACCCCCTTTCCTTATCTGCTTTCGTAGAATTTCCGCGCATAACTTCTTCAATTGCTTTATCGTCAGTTAAGATAAGGCTCTTTTCTTCTTTATATGAACCAGCTAAACCCCTGCCTCGATCAACTATGCAAATATCTAAGAAATTTTTCTTAGGATAGTATTGTCCGAAAATGAACCCTTTTTCTTGCTTGCTATGTTCAAAAATATTTGTAACTAATTCACTTATTGGATAATAAATTGCATTACTAACACCTTTTATATTTCCTACATCCAAAGAATTATAAATCATAGATTCAAATGAAGACTCTAGGCGCTCCCTAGCTGCTCCGGCTTCCTTTTTTAAGACGCTAATTGGTATATAGCTTTTCCCTTCTTGTAATCTTTTTTGAAACTCTGAAACCGTATCAACTCCCATCGGGAAATTTATTGCGCTTAAATAAGACCCGACGTCACTACTATTATTTATAGAAAATGAGCTATCGGTTGTGTTTATGTATGCACTAATTGGCAATATCAAAAGTGGGTTTGCCCACCTAAGTTCTGACAAGTTAAAATTTAGTTCTTCACTCGAGTTGATGCCCCTAAACAATTCATAGAGAGATGCGAGCTGGCCAATCAAAGTAGAGCCTTTTGATTTCGGAGTAATTACTTTTTTCATTTCATCATAATTTTAGCAAAGCTAGATAAATTATGCCATTTTTTATTTTTAAAAATGCATTTATCGAGGGTAGTTTTCTGACACCATAAAAGAATCTATCTTATTCATATAATTCATTAATTCCTTTCTAATAAAGTATGCCCGGCTTTGAAATGATACTTCTCGCAATAACCCGCCCTCTATGGCTTTTTTTAGTTGAGCCCTAGTCAGAATTTTCCTACTCAAAACATCTTTTTTAGAAATTGCATATTTAATAAATTTATCCCTATTTTGCTCTTTAAATTCTTTTAAGGAGACACTCTTTCCAGAGGGCATCTTAATTATTTTAATCTTCGATCTCTTTCCCATAGAGCGTATTTAAATTTTACCATCCCGGACCCACCTGGATTTTTATGATTATTTATTAAAAAATGTAGCGATTTTTATATCCTCTTCATTTTCTCCAACTAATTCAAATCTAAACTCTTTATTGAGTTTGAATTTAAGGAGCTTAGATTCTACGGCTTCAATTTTTTCGCTGTTTATTTTATTAAAAATGCTCGTCTTATACTTTGTATCAGGATTATCAATCAAATGTTCCCCCTTACTTTCTATGACATATACAAGGGCCAGTGAGCCATCATTATCCTTTTTAGCGACTATAAAATCCGGCCTTATTTTCCCCCTCTTCCATCCCTTAACTGAATACCATCTTTTATTTTCTGATATATTCCGGACCCACCATATCACATTAGTATTTTCATCTATTAAATTTGCGACCTTCAATTCAAGTGAATTCATAGAAGATCTATCCGAATTTTCAAAAAGGTTATTTTTGAATAATTCATATCCCTCCGGATATACTTCATTTTCTTTCGGTAGGGAATATCCCAGGTTTTCGTTCGAAGAAACAGTCAGCTTTAATTTTTTTTGTTTTATCAATTCATTAAATAGCTTCTGCTCTTGAATTTCTTTATCCAGTGTTAGTTTTTTGACTATTTCCTGAATTATAAAGCCGCTATTTGCGCCAAGTTTTTTTTGATCCTTAATCTCCCCAAGTATGTTTATGAATTCTTTAGCCAATTCAAAGGATATAAATGCATTTTCAACTACATCGGTAATTCTGCGGGCGAGATAGCTTATCTCAAGAACATCAATATCTTGTTCATTGAGTTCTTTTCTTTCGGATTTATCAAGGTCAATCAAATACTCATAGGCATTATTTCTTCCGTTCAATACCGGTAAAATATCTTTTTTTA
>JAUSKT010000011.1 GCA_030646915.1 bacterium | reverse complement strand
AAAGTTTAGTCATTACTGCATTGAATTCCAGAACGAAATTGGTTTGGCAGGCGCCGGCTTCCAATGGCGGCTCCGCGATTACCGGTTACAAAATTTATAGAGGCACTAGTTCCGGCGGCGAAACTCTATTAACGACTCTTGGTAATGTCTTTTTGTATTTGGACAAATCCAATTTAAATAATGGCACGACTTATTATTATAAAGTTACAGCTATCAATGGCGTTGGGGATAGCAGTTATAGCAATGAAGTAAGCGGTTCCCCAATTAATTCTTATTCTGTTTTTATCAGCAGCGCTACTTATAATGGCAATCTTGGCGGCCTTTCCGGCGCGGATGTGAAATGTCAATCTCTTGCTAATACTCAATCCATTGGCGGTTCGTGGAAAGCTTGGTTAAGTTCTAGCGTAACATCAGCTTCTTCCAGGCTTTATCATCCAGCCGTGCCTTATAAATTATTAACTGGCACAACAGTGGTTAATAATTGGACTGATTTAACCGATGGGACTATTGCATCTCCAATTAATAAAACCGAATCAGGTAATACTAATGGAGGCTCCACTTGGACTAACACTAACTCAAACGGAACTGTTTATTCATCAAACACCAGCCTTACTTGCCAAGATTGGACATCTTCTTTAGGATATCCATCGGTTCCATTAAGTTATGTTGTTCGTTACGGTTCAGGTGGAGCCACGAATAGCGGGTGGACTGCCTATAATTCAGCTGGTTGTAACAACAATTTAAATTTATATTGTTTTGAACAGCCGGTTGTTTCGGATGCGCCGCAGAATCTTTTGGCAACTGCAACTACTTCAGTAACTGTGTATTTAACTTGGCAAGCGCCGTTTAATGGCACATCAGCAATTACTAATTATAAAATTTATCGTGGCACTTCCTCCGGCGGGGAATCATTGATTGCTACTATAGGTAATTTATTAGTCTACAATGATACTAGTTTAACCATTGGCCCAGCTTACTATTATAAAGTTACGGCTGTAAACGCTATTGGAGAAAGCGTTTTTAGCAATGAGTCTAGCGCTACACCGTATGCAGGTATTTCATTAGCGCCAACCATTACTAAGGCAGTAGCAGCTAATGCCAGAGTCCCGATTTATTGGTCTACTCCGTCATCAGATGGCGGTTCAGCCATTACTAGCTATAAAATTTACCGAGGCACATCTAGTGGTGGAGAAACTTTGCTTTATACTGTTGGCAATTTATTAAATTATCTGGATTATAATTCTATTATTAACGGTATAACCTATTATTATAAAATTTCTGCGGTTAACAATATTGGCGAGAGTGCGTTAAGCAATGAAATTAATGTTACACCCAATAATTTAGCGTTAGTATTTATAACTAGTTCAACATATAGTGCTAATTTAGGCGGGGTGGCAGGCGCGGATAGTATCTGCCAAGTAAAAGCTGATTCTGTATCTTTGGGAGGTTCTTGGAAAGCTTGGCTCAGCGATTCCAATACTTCTGCGGCTTCCCGATTTTATCACTCGCCAGTTTTTTATAAGACAGTTAATGGCAGCACCATTGCTAATAATTGGAGTGACTTAACTGATGGTTCAATATCTTCTTATTTGTACGTTACTGAGATGGGAGCTAATGCATCTAGCTTTGCCGCTTGGACGAATACCACTTTTGGAGGGTCTGCTTTAGGTAATAGTTGCATTAATTGGACATCAATCTCTAGTAGTAATTCTGGAGGTTACGGTTTTGCCAGTAATCTTAATAGTGGATGGACTCAAAGTTCTATTTCTACATGTAATACGACTTCTAGACTTTATTGTTTTGAGCAATCTGGTCCACCTAGCGCTCCCCCTAATTTAAATGTCATTCCTGGAATTGGTCAGGCAATTTTAGATTGGCAGGCTCCCAGTTCAGATGGCGGTTCGCCAATCACTAATTACAAAATTTATCGAGGCACTTCTTCTGGCGGAGAAACTTTGCTTACCACACTTGGTAATGTATTAACTTATACCGATAATAGTTTGGGCATAGGAACTTATTATTATAAAGTATCAGCGGTAAATAGCATCGGAGAAGGAGTTTTGAGTAATGAGGCAAGAACTTCAATGGATTTTTCTTTATCTAGCAGTCCGCCCTCCAATTCTTTAGTTCAGGGGTCTTTTGTAACTACAACGGTTACCATTACTAAAATTGATGGACCAGCTGTTTCTGTTTCTTTATCGGCATCTGGATTGCCAGCGGGGGTTACTGCCTCATTTAATCCAACTAGCTGTACGCCAAATAATACCTGTACTTCAACTTTAACTTTGAATGTTTCTGCGCCAGCACCTGTCGGCACATATCCAATTACTATTAATGGCACTGACGGTTATTCTACAAAAAGCACAACTCATACTTTAACTATTCTTTTACAAGCATCCGTATCTTATAAAAGAGTATTTTTAACCTCTTCTAAATTTAATGGTAATCTTGGTGGTTTGTCTGGGGCAGATAGTCAATGTCAAACTATTGCAAGCGGAATTGGTTTGGGTGGATCGTGGAAAGCTTGGTTATCAAGTGGAAGTATTTCCGCCTCAAGTCGCTTAACCCATGCTTCGGCGCCATACAAATTATTAACCGGAAGCACTGTGGCCAATAATTGGACTGATTTAACAGATGCTTCTTTAAGCACAGCTATCTCGGTAGATGAAACAGGAAAAAATCATCCTAGTAACGAATTATTGGACTCATGGACTAATGCTTCAACTAATGGCGGTATAAAAAGTTCTAGTATTTATGACCATTGTTCAAATTGGACAGTAGGTACAAATCAATTAGGTGGAATCTATATTTATGGCTATTTGGGATATGTAAATGGTACTGATTATGCTTGGACTGATTGGCTAAATAGTAATGATGTATGTTCTATACCCCATAATCTTTATTGTTTTGAACAATAAAATATCAACGGTCAGGAAAAAAATTGGATTTGACATCTTACAAAATATATTGTAAAATAGCAGAAGAAACGTAAGTTGAAAATTGAAAAAGGAGGATGAAGATGAGAAAACTCTGTTTAGTGTTGCTGATAGAGGCAATGCTTTCAGCCAATCTTGCTTTTGCGGGCGTGGAATGGAGAACAGAAATGAACTCTTTTGGTTCTGGTTCTTATAAGTTACGTGATTCTTTAGAAGGAATAAATCTTGCAGCGGATGTCACTGAAAATGTCCGGGCCATATCGGTTTTTAGCGATCCCGATTGGGATAAAATGCATAATTTTACCGGAAATCTTCTTTTTAAAAACGGAAGAAGAAACGGATTTGCCGGAAGGGGTAAGTATATTTTAAACCTTCCTATATTAAATCAAGAGAAAAATGGATTATGGCTGGAAACTGCTCTAGCGGGCGGATTTTTGGAAGAAGCTCTTTTGCAAAACGGCCAAAAACGGTTCCAGCGAGATCAATTTCTTTATGGCGGGGGAGAATACCTCAAATTCCGATTAGAAAATTCCGCCCATTCTTTCACAATAAAAATCGGCGGGGAAAAAGCCATGTCTCAATTGATAGATGACTATGGGAAGAAGACTTTTTGGGATAATTCCAGCTTTCTTATCCAGAATAAAGTGAGATCTAAATTCAGTGATTGGCTTTCCCTCCGCTTTGACGGGGATGCCAGGAGAACAAAATACAATCCAGAGATTTACTTTTTTACCGAAAAACGGACTGAAGAAGTTTCTCTTCGTTCTGAATTAGTAATTGCGCCCCTTGAACGTTTGGAAATTAACCCGCTCTTCAATTATAAAAAGGTAAATATTGAACGGGATGGGAGAGTGGATTTGGAAAAGCGGGAAATGGGCGGAACTGTAATTCTAAAAGAGCCTGCTGATTTTAAGGCAAATATTTTCTTAAAAGGCGTTTATGCTCCTTGGCTGCACAAAAATGGAGAAGAGCGTTTAATCTCTGGAGGAATTGTTTCTAAAAATTTTTCTCTTGAGCTCTATCAGAAAATTACGAAAAATCGGTTTTCTACTTTTACTTTAGAGGATAGAGTTACGGGATTAGAGGTTAGTTGGAAATTTGGAAATCAAAAGGATAAAAATTTACGGGATTTGGACAGTTATGCTTATGCCAAAGATCGAAAATATGAATTTTACCGGGATAGCGGGATTAAAGATGATTCGCGCTTAACTCTTAAAGAGCAGGCAGAACGCCTGAGAACGCTCCGGAAAAGGAATGAATGGAGCGGGCATAATCTTTCCTTGAAGTCGGCACCAGATGACGGCTGGGGTTTCCGAAACGCCAATGAGGTGTATAAGGAGCGCGGTGGAGATTGCGATGAGCAATCTTGCCATAATTCTTTTATGGATACCCTCAATGGGTATAAGAGCTTCGAACTTAATTATTATGATTATGATCTTTGGGAGGGGCACGGGGTTCAGTTGGTGCAAGACCCCACCAACGGCCAATGGTTCTTAGATGAGTATGGCGCAATTTACAAAATTAAGGTTGATCCCAATGCGCCAATAGAAAAAGTCGCTCTGGAAGGATTAAAACAGAACCATACTTTTCTAGCTCTGCAAATTTTAAGAAATGGGAAAGATATGTACTATCAAGTGTATGATTGCAGCAGCCCTTTTAAGTACGATTCAATCAGTAAATTTATTTCGCTTTCTGGAGTTGCTCCTAATTATGGGAGGCCGCAAGTTGAGTATGGATCAGAGTTGTTTACTGGAAGGAATTTTTTGCTTGGTGATTAGATTTTTTATAAGGCCCGAAGCGGTATTCGGGCCTTTTTTATTATTTAGAAGCGCGCAAAAATTAGTGTAAGATTAAAATATGCGGGGCCAATCTTTAATTGAAGTAGTAATAGCAATGGCAATTGGGGTGATCATGATTGCCGTTTCTTCTGGCACTATTGCTTTAGTTTTGCAATCCAATCAATTATCCCAAAATAATCAGACTGCTTCGGAATTGGCAGTGGCTTTGGCAGATAATTTATCCGTGCTTACTGAATCAAATTGGCACAATATTTATGATTTAAATAAAGGTTCAGGCAATAAATATTATATTGCGACTTCTAGCGGCGTTTTAGTTATTCAATCCGGCGAAGAGCAAATAATCGTGGACGGCATCCAGTTTGCGCGCTATTTTTATGCGGAAAATGTGTCCAGAAATTCTGGGGGAAATATTGAAAGCGTTTATAACGTTTCTAATGACGACCCCTCTACTCAGAAGGCAACCTTGGTCACCAACTGGATTATTAATGGTTCTAACAGCGTTACTGCTTATAGCATTTATTTAACTCGATGGAGAAACCGGTTATTATGGCAAACGGATTGGTCGGGAGGCAGCGGCCAGGAAGGGCCGGTTTCCCAAATTAATAATAAATTTGATTCTTATCAAAATGTTAATTTTAGCGCCACTCCCGGCTCAATCGTGCCGGTGCCAGTCGAAAATAGTTTTATTTATGTTGCTGATACCGGGAATAATCGCATTCAGAAATTTGATAGCGACGGCGTTTATAAAGCTCAATGGAATGGTTCTTTGGGTGCCGGCGGATTATTTGATACTCCGCAGGGAATTTCAGTGGATAGCGCGTATAATATTTATGTAGCTGATACTAAAAAATATATATTACAGAAGTTTACTAATGGCGGAGATTATATTAGTAGTTGGGGAGATCATGGCGGCGGTGAGGGAGAATTTGAGCAGCCAATGGATATTGCGGTTGATTCTTCTGATAATGTTTATGTGATCGATTATTTAAATGACAGAGTAGAAAAGTTTAACAGTAGTGGAATATTTATTAAGGAATGGGCAATTGAGGGGCAAAAAGATGTAAAGGGGCATGGTATTGAAGTTGATAGTCAGAATAATATCTATATTGTTGACAGTAGTAATGAGCTTGTTAAAAAATTTACTAGCGAAGGGGTTTTTATAAAAACTTGGGGAACAACTGGTAGCGGTGACGGGCAGTTTAAAGATCCGCACGGCATTGGAATTGATGATAGTAATTATATTTATATTGCGGATGTTGGTAATTCTAGAGTTCAGAAATTTGATAGTGAAGGTGTTTTTCTGGGTTGGTGGGGAAAGGATAATGTTGGTTTTACCGGATGGCATAATCCTGGCAGCGGTAAAACTGGTGTTAGTGGCGTCAATGACGGACAATTTCAAATTCCGGAAGATGTAGTGGTTGACGAATTTGATTATATTTATGTGGTTGATTCCGGGAGAGACGATGTTCAAAGGTTTAATAGTGCCGGAGTTTTTCAAAATAAATGGGGGGAATTTGGCAGTGGCCAGAGCCAGTTTAATAATCCAACTAGTATAACCACTTCTTTTACTCAATGTACTGGAGGATCTGAGACTTGTAATTTAATTTCCAGTATTTTTGACACCGGCGTTTCCGGTGGCGCCGCTTTTAATACTCTTATGTGGCAGGGAACTCAATTGTCCGGTAGCGTAATTTTTAAAATTGCTTCTTCCAACAGTTCCGGCGGCCCTTGGAATTATGTGACTACTTTGAATCCCGGCGGGCCGAATGTGCAGGTTAAAATTGATTCCCAGCATAATAATAAGCGGTATATCCGATATAAGTTAATTATGGATTCGGATCAAAGCAATTCTCCAAAGGTTGAAGATGTAATTATTAATTGGAGCCCTTAAATTAGATTATTAGCTAATTAGCTTCTTAGCTGATTAGTTTTAAATATTATGTTCACAATAATTTCTAAAAAGCTAAAAAGCTACCAGCTACCAGCTGAAAAAGGAATTGCCGCTTTGCCGAGTATTTTGATGTTTGGGGGCTTGATTACCGGAGTTGCTATTGCGATATCCTCAGTCGCCTATCTTTTTATAAATTCTCAGTTAGGGATTAAACTTTCCAGTGAAGCATTGCTTGTTGCGAAAGCCGGAATTCAAGATGCCAGCATGAGGGTGGTGCGCGATAAATTTTTTTCTTCTGCGCTTTATACTTTAACCATCGGCGATAATTCAGTCGATATCACGGTTTGCCGGGATATTTGCGTTGGGGTCGGTAAAGATCAGATAATTTCTATTAGCAAGGTTCGATGGGCAAGAAGAAAGCTGGAAGCAATTGTAGAGATTAATTCTATTACCGGGGAAGTTCGATTAGAGTCATTGAAGGAGTTAGGGTTATAATATTAAGATGGGTTCATATTATGGATATTAAACTTTGGATGAATCGAGCCGGAGCTTTTTTTCAGAAATTACTTCAGCCAAAAGAAGAGATTGCCGGTTTGGAAATCAAAGACGTGGCAATCAGAATTTTACGGCTGGAAGGCAATCAAATCCGTAAAGCCTCAGTAACTTTAGAACCGGGCATTATTGAAGATGGCAAAATTAAAGACCGGATAAAATTTGTAGCCAATCTTAAAAAATTACGCAGTCAATTTGTTTCGACTCAAGGAAAAATCCCGGTGATTTTAATTGTGCCGTCAGTCAATGTTTATGCGCAAATTTTCAGCACCCCGGCTTTTTCAGAAGAAAAATTATCAGAAGTCGCGCAATTAAATTTAGAAAGCATTTCCCCGATTGATTTGAAATCCGGATATGCCGATTGGCAAAAAGTCGGATTTCATGAAAAAGACGGGAAGATTGAATTATTGGGAGCTTTTGCGAATAAAAGTATTATTGATGACTATGATAAAGCTTTAAAAGAAGCTAATTTTGTGCCGGTAGCAGTGGAATTCCCCGCCCTGGCGATTACCAGAACCGTTGAAAGCTTGGCCGCTGGAATCGATCCTTTAAAGCCGCAGGTGGTTTTAAATATTGGCAGCGATGGAATAAATTTTATGGTTTTAGCTAATGGCAATTTATATTTTGATTATTTTACTTCTTGGAAATTGATTAAAGAAGAAGGAAACATAGCGCGAGAAATTTTATTTGAAGATTTTAAGGAGACTATTATCCGCGAGGTAAGGAAAGTGGCAAATTTTTACAGCAATCATTGGGGGGGCAAATTAGACAATTTAATTCTTATTACCCAGGCTCTTAATATTGAAATTGCTAAATTGCTCAAAGATAATTTTTCTTTTCAAGTAATAGAATTAAAATTGCGTGATTTTACAGATTTGCCGCCATCCTGGTTTGGCGTTTTGGGGAGCGCGCTTCGCGGAAAAATATCGCGGTCATCGGATAATTTAATCAGCTTGGCAGAAGTTGGAACGGAAAAAGCTTATTTGCAATCAGAGATAGCGTTTTTTATAAAAATCTGGAGGAATATAATTTTAACCAGTTTGGGATTTTTAGTTTTTATTTTTCTTCTCTCGGATACTTTTTTAAAATATAATTCCAGCCAACTGGAACAGAAATTAAAAGAAGTATTAGTTGCGCCCGGAGGACAGGAAGCCGCTCAGCTTCAGGAAAAAGCTATTTTTTTTAACCAATTATTAGCTAAAGCCGAAATCGCAAAAAATGGAAGCCCCGCTTTCTCAGCTCTGCTTTCAAAAATTAATGAGCTTTTAAAAAAGAACATTGTGCTGACTAGAATTTTTATTGATAAAGGCAGATCTTCTGCGTTGCTTTCGGGGCGTTCTAGCGATGAAGCTTCCACTATTGATTTTAAAAACGCTTTGATAAAAGCTGGTTTTGAAAATGTTTCTCTGCCACTTTCTAATATTATTACTAATGCTGACGGGACGGTTTCTTTTACCTTAACTTTCAAGATTTAAGTCGCTTTAACTATCTGCTTACCGGCACCGGCGTCGTTTCGCTCCTGCGGCGAAACGCGCCTACCCCTCGGCGCTAAAACTTTTGCTTTGCAAAAGACCTAGCTTTTAGCGCCTCCGTAGTTGCCGCACAACAGATAGTTAAAGCTTTCGGTGTTTGCTGTGCAAGTAGGTAAGCCGCTTGCGCGGCTTTTGATTTTTAAATAATTTCTGTAGTTGATTTTTCAAAAACTTCCTCAAATATTTTTTTATTTGCGGAGCTGATTTTTTTTAAAACAAACTCCTCGGATTTTTGCCGCACTTTTTCTTTTGCTGGGCGGATGCCAATTCGCAAGCGCCAAAAGTTATTGGTCTTAATTGTGGCTTGGATGCTTTCAATGCCGTGATGTCCGGCCGCGCCACGATCAAATGATAATTTATAATTGCCAACAGTGATATCGCTATCATCGTGGATTACTAATAATTCTTCCGGTTTTGCGCTGGATTTTTTCATTTCTTTTTTTACAAACGAACCCGATTCATTCATATAGACATCAGACTTCAATAAGCGACTTTCAACTTTCGACACTCGACTGTCTAAATAGTCAACAAATAAATGCCCTACATTATGATAGGTATTTTTATATTTAGCATCAGGATTGCCTAGGCCTATAATAAGCTTGAATTTTGGTTTGCTTGTAATCATCTTCTTATTATATTAAAATTTTAACTATTGAGCTATGAATCCCGTTAGAAAATTAACTAGTATGTTTATCAATAGTAAAAATTCTTTCAAGCATTATCGGAAGTCTTATGGTCGCAAGGCGTCGAGTTTAATTTTCTAAACGGGATGAAGTCATTTTTGCTCGCAGTCTGGGAAGTACTAGAAGTAGTTATTGTAGCTGTAGTTACGGTTTTTATAATCCGAACCTTTTTAGTCCAGCCGTTTTTGGTTAGCGGCGCCAGCATGGAACCCAATTTTGATTCGGGGAATTATTTATTAATTGATGAGATAAGTTATCGATTTAGGGAGCCGGGGCGGGAAGAAGTTATTGTGTTTAAATATCCGAATGATCCTTCCACTTACTATATTAAAAGAGTTTTGGGCTTGCCGGGAGAAAAGATTGTTATTCAAAACGGCGAAGTAAAAATTTTTAATAAAGAAAACTTAAATGGATTCTTGGTGGGAGAAAAATATTTATCTCTTGGAGTAAAAACTTCCGGCAATATTACTAAAGAATTAGGAAAGGACGAATATTTTGTTCTTGGAGATAATAGGAATTATAGTTATGATTCCCGGAGCTGGGGGGTATTAAAGGAAAAATATATTATTGGCATAGTCAGATTGAGATTATTGCCAGTTACAGAAATTAAAGCTTTTTCGTATAATTAAGTTTAAATTTAATGGCTAAATCTAAAATACAAAATTTAAATTCACCCAAGGGAATGCATGACATTCTTCCGCAAGATCAGCAATGGTGGGATAAAGTCAGGAAAGAAACGCAGGCGATTGCCGATTCCTATAATTTTTCTAGAATTGAAACTACTTTATTGGAACGGGCGGAAATTTTTGAGAATTCGCTTGGAGAAACTTCAGATATTGTTGAAAAACAAATGTTTGTTTTTAAAAGCGGTTCGGGGGATCGTTTAGTGCTCCGTCCGGAAGGAACTGCTTCAATTGTCCGTTCTTATGTCCAGCATGGACTGAGTCATCTTGGCCAGCCGCTGAAACTTTTTTATTCCGGGTTGATGTTCCGGAAGGAACATCCGCAGGCCGGACGGTACAGGCAATTTAACCAGGCAGGTTTTGAAATTTTAGGCGGAGATGATGATCCGATTTATGAAGCTCAGTTAATGTTGGTTATATTTAAATTATTGAATCGCCTGAAGATAACGAATCTTAGCCTTCATATCAACAGCATCGGCTGCAGAGTGTGCCGTCCGAATTACCGGAAAAAATTGACGGATTATTATAAGGATTTGGCGGTTAAGCTTTGCAGGGATTGCCGGCGCCGTCTACGGGAAAACCCGCTCCGCCTTTTAGATTGCAAGAATTCAGATTGTCAGGAGTATAAAGTAAATGCTCCGATCATGCTGGAAAATCTTTGCATTACCTGTAATAAGCATTTTAAAAAGGTTTTGGAGTATCTGGAAGAATTAAAATTGCCTTATGAATTGGATAATTATTTAGTGCGCGGCTTAGATTATTACAATCGCACAGTCTTTGAATTTTTTACCGGAGTAACTTCAGAAACCGGCGAAAAGTTTGATTTTGCGATTGCCAGCGGCGGACGCTATGACTATTTGATGGAAATGTTCGGTGTCCGGCAATCTTCTGGAATCGGCGGCGCCATAGGAATTGAGCGGGTGGTAGAAATTATGAAAACTACTAATGTCGCGCTTGGTTTGCGGAGCCGGCCAAAAGTATTTTTTATCCACATTGGAGAAGCAGCTAAAAAGAAAAGCTTAGTTCTAATGGAGGAATTGCGGGAAGAAGGCATTTCAGTTTTAGAATCTCTTGGCAGGGATTCTTTGGGCGCCCAGCTTCGTTCTTCCAGTAAGGCGCAGGCGGATTATGCTTTAATTTTAGGGCAGAAAGAAGTTTTTGAAGAATCAATTATTATCAGAGATCTTCAAAATAGCGTTCAGGAAACTGTGCCGTTAAGGAAATTTGTCAGTGAAGTTAAAAAGAGGCTAAAGTAATAAATGACTACTTGCGTATTTTGCGGTATAGCTAAAAAGGAAATTCCATCAAGCGCAGTATTTGAAGATTTGGAGGTAATGGCTTTTAAAGATATACAGCCATCGGCACCGGTTCATTATTTAGTGATTCCCAAAGAACATATTCAATCCATAGCTCATCTGGAAGGCAATCATAAAGAGGTAATTTCTAAGCTGATTTTTACTGCTAAAGAATTGGCTATTAAATTCGGATTAAAAGGTTATAAATTAGTTTTTAATGTTGGCAAAGAGGGCGGGCAGGTAATTGACCATTTGCATCTTCATTTATTAGGGGGTTGGAATAATAAAAAGGATATTGATATCCTGCCTCATCCGAGTCTTGATAAATAATAATAAATCTGCAATAATAACAACCTATGCAAGTAAAGAAAAAAGAAGGGGAAACAATTGGCTCATTGATGTACCGCTTTTCTAAAAAAGTTCAGCAAAGCGGTATTTTACGTGAGGCAAAAAAACGGCGTTTTCGCCATCGGCCTAAAAATCGTTCTAAAAGAAAACTAGCGGCAATGTATCGGGATGAAAAGAAAAAAGAAGTAATGAAAGCGAGAAAATTAGGCTTAGTTTAAGCTAAATGGAATCAAAGATCTTACAAGATATAAAAGAAGCGATGAAATCTGGGAATGCCGAAAAGCTCGGAGTTTTACGCATGCTTAATGCTGCTGTAAAAAATCGGGCAATTGAAAAAGGAAAAGACGCGGTTTTGAGCGATGAAGAGGTAATAGAGGTTTTGCGGCGGGAAGCGAAAAAAAGAAAAGAATCAATTGAGGCTTTTGAAAAAGGAGGACGGTCGGACTTGGCGGAGAATGAACGCAAAGAACTTGTATTTGTGGAATCTTATTTGCCGAAGCAAATGTCTAAAGAAGAAGTGGTGACGGTAGTAGAGAAAGTTTTAGCTGGACTTGCTGATAAAAGCAATCAGGGATTGGTGATGAAAGCGGTAATGGCAGAATTGAAGGGGAAGGCGGATGGGAAAATGATAAGTGAGGTAGTGAAAGAAAAATTAGTTTCTTAAAGACGCCATTATATTTCTATGAGAACCGCGGTTCTTTTGCTCTAGCGGCAAAAGCCCGCTACCCCTCGGCAGAAAAAATCCCGCGTAGCGGGATAACAAGCTTTTTCTGCCTGCGGAGTTTCTCTACAAAATATAATGGCGTCTTTTTAATTTTTCTTTTTATGGGAGTTGGTTGGGGAATAATGTAAGCCGCTTGTGCGGCTTTTTGTTGTTGCATTACGAATAGTTTTAAATTTTTATTTGACTACTTCTCCGTCAAGCCCTAGCCGTAAGGCTGGAGAAGGATAGGATCCGCCGAAGGCGGACAGGCATCAGCTTGAATTCCTATTTCAAGCCACGTCCGTAACGGCGTGGTAGTTGACTCAATAATTTTAATTAGTTAGAATATTTAACAGAAACAGCTTTTAAAGTTAAATATGCCAGAGATTCCTTTATTTGTTCAATCATTGTTATTTTATTTAGTTATAGGAATGTCAGCGATTATGGCTTATCTGTCTTTTGGATTGATAATTTTGAAATTAGTTTTAGATCTTCTAATTAAGGAAGAACTGCAGAAAGAAATTGGAACATCGGAAGCTAATCTTTTGAAAATGATGGTTGTCTGGCCGGTTGCCTTGCTATGGATATTGTATAAATGGCTTGGATATAGACCTTTGAAAAATGAATTTAAAAACGGCTTATAAGCCGTTTTTTATATGCCGAAATACTTTACTAAAACCCTGGCCTAAAGGCCGGGGATAGTTGGCATATCTAGCACTACACCTAGGTGTAGTGCTAGACAAGCGAAGCTTGCGATATAAAGAAACCACAGCCTTCAGGCTGTGGAGTTTCATTTTTATTTTGCTATACTTTTACTATTCTATGAATCCCGTTAGAGACAATCAAACTATGTTTAGTATTTATCAAAAATTTGTATTAATAATTAATCGTCAGGAGTTATTTAGGCGGCCGAGTTATGGTCATCTAAAGATGACCTGTCTCTAACGGGATGAAATTAGAAGTAATAGTTTTAGATAAATCTGCCGCAATGCCGGCAAAAGAATTAGGAAAAATTTCCAAGAAACTTGGCAAATTTTTGCCTAAAAGGGGACTAGCAGAAGTCTTTTTGATTAAAAGCCAGAGGATGCAGTCTTTGAATAAGCGTTTCCGCGGGAAAAATAAATCCACTAATGTGCTTTCTTTTACAGCGCCGAAAAATTTTCCAGGCAATAAGCTTGGAGAAGTGTATTTAGACCTGGCATATATTCAAAAACATAAGGAAGATTTGAATTTGATGCTGGTCCACGGAGTTTTGCACATTCTAGGCTATGACCATGAAAAGAAGAATGATAGAATTAGTATGGAAAAGAAAGAGGGGCAGTTACTTTCTAAGCTAGCCATTCTCGGCTAGTCGATTAAATTTTATGGCTCAAAATTTTGTTACTGGTTTAGATATTGGTTCTAGTAATTTAAAGGCAGCAATAGCAGAGGTCAAAAATGACGGCCAATTATCATTGGTTAAAATTTTAAAAACCCCTTCTGGCGGAATGCGCAAGGGTAATGTAGATGACTTGGGAGAAATGACCCGGTCGCTGAATATAATGTTTAGCGAGATTAAAAAAGTTTCCCGTAATGCCTTAAAAAATATTTTTATAAACGTCGGCGGAGCAGATATTCATACTCAAGCTTCTAAGGGGATAGTGGCGGTTTCCCGGGCGGACTATGAAATTCATCAAGACGATATTGATCGGGCAGTGCAAGCATCTCAGGCGATTAATTTGCCTCCGAATCGGATGGTGCTTCACGCTATCACTAGAGAATTTATAGTTGACGGAGTCGGTGATATTCGCGATCCATTGGGAATGATTGGCAATCGGCTAGAGGTAAATAGTTTAATTATTGACGCTTTTTCCCCGTCGGTAAAAAATCTTACCAAATGCCTTGAAATGGCTGGCGGAACTGTCGGCGCTTTAATTTTTTCTCCACTTGCTTCCGCGCGATCCGTCCTTTCTAAAAATCAAAAAGATTTAGGCGTTGTTTTGATTGATATTGGTTTTGGCACTACCAGCCTCTGTGTTTATGAAGAAAATAAATTACTCCATGCGGCGGTTTTCCCAATCGGTTCCGGCAATATTACTAATGATTTGGCAATTGGTTTAAAAACTTCGGTAGAGGCGGCAGAAGCAGTCAAGTTAACTTTTGGTTCTGCGTCCCCTAAAGGGATTTCAGGAAGAGAAAATGTTGATTTAAAAAAAATTGATTCTAATGCCCGAGCTTCGGTTTCCCGAAGATTGATTGCTGATATTATTGAAGTGCGGCTTGCTGAAATTTTTGAATTTGTTAATAATGAACTTAAATTAATTGGGAAGGCTAGGCAATTGCCTGTAGGTGCTATATTAGTAGGAGGAGGTTCGAAAATTCCAGGGATTGTTGATGTAGTAAAAGATGAATTAGAATTGCCCGCGCAAATAGGCATTCCAGACAGTTCTTCTATTGAAATGCCAAGCGGCGAGATGAGCCTCCAATCAGAAGATCCTGAATTTGTAGGGGCGTTGGGATTAGTCTTGTGGGGCAGAGATAGGATGTTTGGCGAAGGGAGCTCAGGAGGCAGTTGGATAAAAAAATTATTTAAAGATCTTTTACCATAATCCCGTTAGAAAATTAATAAATATGTTTTTATATAGCAATAATTTTATAGAGCAGTATCGGAAGTCTTTAGTCGGCAAGACGTTAGTTTTAATTTTCTAAACGGGATGGCAGTAAAAAATAAAAAACAAAATAATAGCGGATTAAGGCATGAGATGGCGAAGATTAAAGTTGTCGGCGTTGGCGGAGGGGGAGGCAATGTGATTTCAAGAATGAGAAAAGAGCTTTTTAAGGGCGTGGATTTTATTGCTATTAATACTGATACTCAGGATTTAGAACTTTGCAATGCGGATGTAAAGATTCATATTGGGAAAAATCTTACTAAAGGATTGGGAACTGGTATGAATCCGGATTTGGGGCGGCAAGCCGCGGAAGAAACAAGGGCAGAGATCGTTGAAGCTATTAAAGGAGCAGATTTAGTTTTTATTACTGCTGGTCTTGGCGGTGGAACTGGCACTGGCGCGGCGCCGGTAGTTGCGGAAGCGGCAAAAGAAATGGGAGCTTTAACAATTGCGGTTGTCACCAAGCCTTTTTCTTTTGAAGGCGCGCAACGGAGCCGGATTGCCCAAGAGGGAATGATGAAATTAAAAGATAAGGTGGATACCTTGTTAGTTGTACCCAACGATCGGATATTTACTATTATTGAAAAAGATACTACCTTGATTAAAGCTTTTGAGGCTGTTGATGATATTTTACGTTCGGCCGTGCAGGGGATTGCCGAGTTAATCGCAATGCCAGGAATTATTAATGTGGATTTTGCGGATGTAAAAGCAATTATGGAAAATGCCGGATCAGCTTTGGTTGGCATAGGCATATCTTCCGGCCAAGATCGCGCGATGACCGCGGTTATGCAAGCAGTAAATTCGCCATTACTGGAAGTTTCAATTGAGGGAGCAAAAGGAGTTTTATTTGGAGTTTCTGGGCCAAAGGATTTACGGATGAATGAGATTCATGAAATAGCCAAAATTATTTCTGAAGCGGTGGATCCATCGGCTAAAATTATTTTTGGCGCTTATCATGACCGCCAAATGAAAGCCGGGCAATTAAAAGTAACGATTATCGCCACTGGTTTTAATGGTTCTTCTTTAAAAGGCGCGGGAAATTCTCCGCTTTCAAATCTTTTTAATACTGCCTCCGAAAGAAAACAGCCAGAATTATTAATAAATAGAAAAGAAGAAAAAGAAGATATGGATGAACCGCGGCCAAGGGTCAAGCAAGAGCTTCCTAAAAAAAGCGATGTCTGGGACATCCCGACATTCTTGAGAAAGAAAAAGAAATAAAAACTGCACCCCCTAGGGTGCAGTTTTTATTTTGCGACAAGATAGACAAAAGATATCCACAGAAATGTTTGCTCATAATTTAAGAAACCTTTAAAATTAAAGGTATACAAATACTTTTATAACAATGTCTAATAAAAACGCTTCTAAAAAATTATCATTTCAAGAAATAAACGCTTCCTTTTCAGAGAACGCTTTGAAAATGATGGGGAAGCGTTTTTTGTTGGAAAAAAATGACGGCTCAAAAGAGACTCCGTCAGAAATGATGTACCGGGTTTCCCATGCGCTTGCCGATGTGGAGCGGGATTATGGCGCGAGCGATGAATTTGTCCATAAAACTGAAAAAGATTTTTTTGAAATAATGGCCAATAAGGAATTTACTCCTGCCGGCCGGACAATTACTAATGCCGGAGCGCCGACTGCTCTTGTTGCTAACTGTATCGTGCTTCCGATTATGGATAATATGGACAGTATTTTTCAAACTTTGAAAGACGCGGCTCTTTTGCAGCAAGCCGGTTCGGGATTAGGCTTTGCTCTTTCCCATTTGCGTCCGGCTGGTTCGCAGACAAAACGTTCGCGCGGAATTTCTTCCGGACCAATTTCTTTTTTGGAAGTTTATAACCAGGCTTTCGGCGTAATTAAACAGCAGGGCAGACACGGAGCGAATATGGCGATTATGCGGGTGGATCATCCGGATATTTTAGATTTTTTGAATTGTAAAAAAGTTGAAGGAAAAATCAGGAATTTTAATATTTCTGTCGGAATGACTGATGAATTTATGGATGCGGTGACAAATAGGCCGGATGAACAATGGCTGGCAACTTTTAATGGAGAAAAAATGAAGCCAAGAAAAGTGCTTCGTGCAAAAAATGGTTCAGTAACCGGCTTTGAAGAGCTGGATATGACGGCAAAACAGCTTTTTGATGAAATAGTAGAGAACGCTTGGACTAATGGCGAACCAGGAGTGGTATTTTTGGATACCGTGAATAAAACCAATCCCTTGCCTAAACTTGGCGAGATTGATGCCTGCAATCCATGCGGAGAGCAATTTTTGCACCATTATGACGTCTGTAATCTTGGTTCAATTAATTTAGCGGCTTTTGCAGACAAGGTAGCCCTTCGACAAACTCAGGGTGATTCCAAGAATGGAATCAATTGGAATAGGCTGGCATTTGTGACTAGAAGCGCTATCCGCATGCTGGATAACGTAATTGACCGCTCTAATTTTCCAGTTGCTAAAGTTTCTGACATGATGAGGTCTAATCGCCGAATCGGATTGGGCGTTATGGGTTTTGCGGATTTGTTGTATCAGCTGGAAGTTAAATATAATTCTCCAGAAGGTTTTGAACTTGCAGAAAAATTAATGGATTTTATCCAAAAAGAAAGCGAGGCAATGTCTGAAGAATTGGCGGAGAAAAAAGGAGTCTTTCCAAATTATAATCTAAGCGTGTTTGCTGAGCAGGGGATTAAAAGGCGGAATACTGCGCTTACTACTGTTGCGCCAACTGGATCCATCTCTATGATGCTTGATACTTCGAGCGGAATTGAGCCGAATTTTGCGCTTTTGTATACCAAGCAGGACAAAGACGGCCATAAATATAATTATTTCAATAAATATTTTAAAGAGGTTTTAGAAAAAGCCGGAATAAGTTTGGAAAAAGCGCGGGAAGAATTAGAAAAAACCGGAAGCGTCCAAAAATTAGACTGGCTGCCTAAAAAAATTAGGGACACTTTCGTAGTTTCAATGGATATGTCGGCGGATGACCATATTGGAATTCAGGCTGCTTTTCAAAAGCGCGTGGATAATTCCATTTCTAAAACGATCAATTTTCCTAATACTGCTACGCGCGAAGAAGTAGCTCGAGGATATATTTTAGCCTGGCAGGGCGGCTGCAAGGGTTGTACGGTTTATCGGGAAGGAAGCAGGCAAGTCCAGATTTTAAATCTCGGCACGGGTGAAAATATTAAATCGCCGACAGAATTAGGCGAGGGCGTAGAAAAATCAACTGCCGAGGCAATGCAGAAATTAGTCAAAGAAACTCCAAAATTTTCTCCAAAGCCACGGCCAGAAGTGTTAAATGGCCAGACTTATAAAGTTAAAACCGGATATGGCAATCTTTATGTGACTGTGAATAATGACGAGAATCGCGAGCCATTTGAAATTTTTGCTACGATTGGAAAAAGTGGAGGATTTTTCCAGGAACAAAGCGAGGGTATTTGCCGGTTGATTTCATTGGCTTTGCGCGCCGGGGTAAGCGTTGATGATATTATCCAAGATATAAAGGGCATTCGCGGTCCAATGCCAGTAATGACCAATAAGGGAACCGTACTTTCTTTGCCCGATGCGATCGGCCAGATTTTAGAAGAGCATATGAAATATCTCCGCGGAGAAACCCCAAAATTAGAAGAAGCTAAAACTGAAACTTTAGAAGAGCACATGAATAAAGAAGTGCTGGTAGCGGTTGCGGCAGCAGCTAAGATTTCTCCTAAGAAAAAATCTATGGCAGATTTTGGAATGATGCCTGGCTGCCCGGATTGCGGGAATATGCTTGAAATGGCGGAAGGCTGCATGTCTTGTAAGGGATGCGGGTTTTCCCGTTGTATTTAATAAGTTTCCTTAGACGTCCCGCTTTAGCGGAGGCGGGTTCTCGCGTTGCATTTAGAATATTTTTTCGTTATAATATCAAAAGCCTTTTAATAGAAATTTAGGAGGATATTTTGAACATTTTTGTTATAGCCAGCCTGACTGTTATTTTTGGAATCGTTTCCATGGCGCTCCATAAATTATGCAATACCCCCTATATTGAAATTATTTGCTGGGGAATAACTTTCTCCCTATTCCTTTATTTTCAGATTTTACTCCATAAATAATTCATGCCGCCTAATAAGGCGGTTTTAATTTATTGGACATCTTTTATTTTTTTAAAAGATTTGTTATTGTATTAAGTATTCCGGGATAGCTCAGCGGTAGAGCGGCGCGCTGTTAACGCGACGGTCGCAGGTTCGATCCCTGCTCCCGGAGCTAATTAAAAATACAATCCTTAATCTAAGGATTGTATTTTTAATTTTATTTTGTTAATATTTTGGGAGCATTGAGCACCTTAAAAGAGATAAAAATGGATGAAGATAAGCAAAGAGTCAGACTTTTGCGGAATATCAAAAAAAATCTTCCTCGCCTTGAGCAGTTGTTAGATGAATCTTCAAGATTAAGCGAAGATTTTATCTATCGATTTTACCACCAGAGTTTTAAGGTCTATCATCTGCAGGGCATCACCGAAGAGATGGTGGTGGCATTAGAAGAACTTCTTCTGGGAAGAAAACTAAATAGTTGGTTTCTAGAGATCGTTAAGGGGGGTACTGGCAAGAAATTTACGACGGCGGATAACTTTAGGTGGCTGAAAACAACCCATTCCATTTTAGAGGCATTTTTCCATGCCAGATATTTTTTGGAAATGGCGGTGCGATATGGAAAGTCGTTGGAATCGCCTCCGGATATGATGCCGAGCGGCTGGGCAGCATTGTTATATCTTTACAATCTTCGTTAAAAGAATTAAAAAATCCCTGTATTATCAGGGATTTTATATGCCTAAATACCCTACTAAAACCACGGCCTTCGGGCCGGGAATAGTTGGCATATCCGGCACTACACCTAGGTGTAGTGCCGGATATGCGAAGCTTGCGATATAAAGAAACCCCGGACTTTAGTCTGTGGAGTTTCATTGTAAAAATTCAAAACTTTATTTATAATAATTTAATACTATGTTTAATTCTTTAGTTTCTTTAGTTAAATATTTAACCGCCTTATTGGAGGTTGTTTTGACTTTAAGGCTGGTTTTAAAGCTTTTGGCAGCCAGTTCTTATGCGGCAGTTGTTCGAGGGCTTTATTCGCTTACTGATTGGCTGATATATCCTTTTAGGGGAATTTTTCAGAATACTTATTTCAGCGGAAATGGATTTTTAGAATGGTCTGCGGTTGCGGCAATGATCGGTTATGGTTTGGCTGCTTTTGTCTTAGTTAAGCTTTTAAGCTTGCTCTTTAGGGAATAGCAGATTGTTGGGTTATAATAATAATAATAATATGGGTTTTTTGTATAGCTATATTAAAAATCATATTTATATAACAATAGGTTCCATTTTGGGAGTAATTATTATCTCCTATTTTTTATTTAGTGGAAATCCGGCGCCAAAATATGATTTTTTTATTATTAAGAAAGGGGATGTTATTCAAGAGGTGAGCGTGACCGGCCGGGTTAAGGCTGCGCAGGATGTTAATTTGGCGTTTGAGAAAAGCGGGAGATTATCGCGCATTAATGTTGAAGTCGGTGATGAGGTTAGAGTGGGGCAGATACTGCTTCAGCAAGATAACGCTGATTTAGCCGCCCAACTATCCGCTTCCCGGGCAACTTTAAAATCGCAGGAAGCGAAACTCAGCGAACTTTTAAGGGGCACAAGGCAAGAGGAGATAAATGTCCAAGAAGTTAAAGTATTAAACGCCAAAACCAGCCTCGATGATTCCAAAAAAGTTTTAATGGATAGGTTGCGGGATGCTTATCTTAAAAGCGATGATGCCATTAGGGCCAAAGCCGATCAATTGTTTAATAATATTGAAAGCGCCAGCCCTACTCTTATTTTCACTCCGAGCAGTAGCCAGTTTAAGAATGAGATAGAGGATTCACGGGTGACAGTGGGAAATGTTTTAAGCTCATGGGAAGTATCCCTTAACAAATTAACTATCAGCAGTGATCTTGTTGATTATGTCTGGGTTGCTAAGGCGAGCCTTGGCCAAATTAAAATATTCTTAGATAAAGTCTCTTTGACATTGAGTACTCTTTCTATAAATACTAATTTGACTCAAGCTACAATTGACAGTTGGAAGAGCGATGTTTCCACCGGCCGGACAAATGTAAGCACGGCAACTATAAATTTATCAACAGCGGAAGAATCATGGCGAAGCTCCGAGTCAGCGCTGGCTTTAGCTGAAAAAGAATTAGTGCTTGAAAAAGCCGGAACTATCGAAGAGCAGATTAATGCTCAAAAAGCCAATGTTGATAAGGCTGCAGCTGATGTCCAAAATTATGAAGCTCAATTATCTAAAACCTATTTAAGGTCGCCTATTAACGGTATCGTGACAAAAATTGATGCTAAGGCTGGTGAAATTGTATCTGCCAGCGCAGAAATCATATCGGTAATTAGCGGAGATAAATTTCAGATTGAAGTCAATATACCGGAAGCTGATATTGCAAAAATTAAAATTGGCGACGAAGCTAATCTGACTTTAGATGCTTATAGTAATGATGATATTTTCTTAGCAAAGGTTATAAAAATTGATCCAGCGGAAACTATGATTGAAGGGGTTGCAACTTATAAAACAACGCTGCAATTCGCTAACAGCGATAGCCGGGTGAAATCCGGCATGACTGCCAATGTTGATATAGTGACTGCTAAGGCGGAAAATGCGATTTTTATTCCTCAGCGCGCTCTTCTTACCAAAGACGGAAATAAATTCGTCAGAGTTCTTGAGGGTAATGAAGTAAAAGAGGCGATGGTTAAGGTTGGCATTAAGGGATTGGTTGGATATGAAATTTTAGAAGGCCTTAAAGAAAACGATAAAGTAATTACTTCTTTAGAATAAATTAATAATTAATTGATGAGTTTAATAGAAGTTAAAAATTTACAGAAGATTTACGAAGATGATGTGGAGACGCCGGCTTTAAACGGCGTTTCTTTTAAGGTAGAAAAAGGGGAATTTATTGCCATTATGGGACCCTCCGGATCGGGCAAGTCCACCTTGTTAAATATTTTAGGTTTTTTAGATAAACCAACAAAGGGAGATTATCTATTTGAAAATAAATCAATGAATGAATATACAAATGATGAACTAGCTCAAATCAGGAATAAGAAAATGGGCTTTATTTTTCAGTCTTTCAATCTTTTACCAAGAACGAATGTTTTTGAAAATGTTAAATTGCCGTTAGTTTATTCAGGAATTGAAGATAATCTGTGGGATGAAATGGTTAATAAAGCAATTGACGCAGTCGGGCTTTCTCATCGGACGGTTTTTGAATCCACAAAGTTATCTGGCGGCGAAAAACAAAGGGTTGCTATTGCAAGGGCGTTAATTTTGAAACCCGATGTTATTTTTGCCGATGAGCCGACCGGCAATCTGGATTCCAAGTCCGGCCAAAAAATTATGGAAATCATCCAGCGCCTTAATGAAGAATATGGCCACACGATTATTTTGATAACTCATGAGACTTATACAGCCGAACATGCCCAGAGAATTATTAAAATTATTGATGGCGCGATTGAAAGCGATGTAAAAGTTGAACATCAGCACCATGCAACAGACCATTTTGAAAAATGATTTTTAAATATAATTTAAAAACTGCATTAAGGGGGCTTGAAGCGAATAAATCCCGGTCTTCGCTTACTATTTTGGGCATTGTTATTGGCATTACCGCCATAATGATGGTGATGTCTTTGGGCGAAGGCGCCCAGAATTTGATTCTTAGCCAAATACAAACCATAGGTTCGAAAACCATTGCAATATTGCCGGGCCGCCAGCCAAAAGGAATTATGGATTCTTTAGGTACCATGTTTGGCGATTCTTTGAAGGAAAGGGATGTTGAAGCATTAAAGAAAAAATCCAATGTTCCCAATTTGGCAAAAATTATGCCTCTTGTTTTTGGATCTGCCAGCGCAACTTACCAAAATGAAAGTTATCGCTTAACTATTTTCGGCGTAGATGATTTAGTTGTTAAGATTTACGATCTCGAGATTGAAAATGGTGATTTTTTTACCGGAGAAGACGTGAAGGGAAGGGCGGATGTAGTTGTTATCGGCTCTAAAGTAAAAGAAGAACTTTTTGGCTCATCGGAAGCTATCGGCCAAAAAATTAAATCAAAAGGAAGGAGCTTGAGAGTCGTCGGCGTTTTAAAGAAAAAAGGCAGCGGATCTATGGTCAATTTTGATGATGCTGTTTTTATCCCTTATTCTACCGCACAGCAGTATCTTTTTGGCATTAAGTATTATCATCGTATTATTGTTGAGGCTGATTCTGAAAATAATGTCAGCCGGACAGTTGAAGATATAAAAATTACTCTAAGAAATATGCATAACATTACAGATCCGGAAAAAGATGATTTTTATATTGAAACTCAGGAAGGGATGATGAGTATGGTAAGTACCGTTACCAGCGCCCTTACTTTATTTTTGGCGGCCGTGGCGGCAATTTCGCTTTTAGTCGGCGGCGTCGGCATTATGAATATCATGCTGGTGTCAGTTACGGAAAGAACGCGCGAAATCGGTTTGCGCAAGGCCATCGGTGCTACGGAAAAAAATATTTTAACCCAATTTTTATTGGAAGCTGTTTTACTTACGGCTACCGGCGGGTTTATCGGCATAGTTCTGGGAGCTAGCCTTTCTTTCTTGACGTCGCTGGTTTTGAGTAAATATGCTAATTTGGAATGGGTTTTTGTTTTCCCGGTATTAGCTGCTTTTTTGGGCTTGGGCGTTTCAGCGGCCGTAGGATTGGTTTTTGGCCTTTACCCGGCGCGCAAAGCCGCTCAGAAAAATCCAATTGAAGCCCTGAGATATGAATAAATAAATTTCAATGAAACAGAACACTTCTTGGGAAAATGAATTTGTTTTAGGTAATTATCAAAAAGACTTGATTTTGCCAAATTTACTCCGGCTTTTGGATATTAAAAAAGGGGAGACAATTTTAGATCTTGGCTGCGGTCCGGGATTTTTTGCAAAAGAATTTTCTAAAAAAGGAGCAAAAATAATCGGGGCGGATATTGCTGAAGAATTGATTTTAATCGCAAAGAAAAATTTTCCGGAAGGGGATTTTTCGGTTTCTCCAGCAGACAACCTTAAATCTGTAAAAGATAAAAGCGTTGATAAAATTACTTTGATTTTAGCGATTCAGAATATGGAAAATTTGCAGGGGGTTTTTGCGGAATGCAACCGGGTTTTAAAGCCGAATGGCAAATTATTTTTAGTGATGAACCACCCAGCTTTTCGCGTTCCTAAAGCTTCCAGCTGGGGCTGGGATGAAGAAAATAAAATTCAATATCGCAGGATAGGCAGCTATATTTCAGAATCTAAAACAAAAATTCAGATGCATCCTGGGGAAAATCCGGATGAATTCACGCTTTCTTTCCACCGATCCCTCCAAGTTTATTTTAAAGCTTTGCAAAAATCTGGCTTTTCCGTAACTCGTTTAGAAGAATGGAATTCTAATAAAAAAAGCGAACCCGGCCCTCGAAGAGAAGCTGAGGACAGGATTAGAAAAGAAATTCCGCTATTCCTATTTTTAGAAGCAAGAAAAGATTTAAAATAACATAAAACTTTGCCCTCTTGGCAAAGTTTTATGTTATAATTATATTTATGATTAAAAAATTATTAATAACAGTCAGTGGCCTTATTATAATTAATGCTCCGGCATTAGCTTTCGCCAGTCACGTAGAGCTTCCGGATCCTGGCACCACCCCAGACAGCGCCCTCTATTTTTTAAAGAGCTGGAGAGAGCAAATCCAAGTATTTTTTACTTTGGATGCTAAAAATAAAGCAGAACAGTTTTTGCACTTAGCCGCGGTCCGTTTGGCTGAATATCAAAAAATGATTGAAAAAGGAAAGAAAGAAATTGCCGAAAGGACTCTTGCAAAATATGAAGAGCAAATAAAGAGGGCAACAGACAAATTAAAAGAATTAAAAGATAAAAAAGAAGAGGTAAAAGATTTGGAAGACAAAATTAAGGCAGAAGTTTCCGGACACGAAGAAATTTTAAAAGAAAATTTAGCCAAAGCTCCGGAAGAAGCCAAGAAGGGTTTGCAACAAGCCTTAGAATCTTCTAAAAAAGCAATGACTTGGGATAGAGCAACGGGAACTTGGAATAAAGCAAAGGGAACTTGGGATGAACAGTAAGATTATTAAATTAAAAAGCCCCGAATTGGGGCTTTTTAATTTAAAGGAATGCAATCATGGTGGCTTTTTGGATTCCGAATTTTAGCGCAGTTGATCTGTCTGGAAACCAGATATCGGCGCGGTCATTGAACCGGCGGTGCATCCGGTCTTCCACGGTAAAGATTTTATCGCCGAAAATTTCCGGAATTTGCACTTTAGTTCCAAACGGCAATACATTAGAAGCTATAATCCCATCTCTTACCCTTCTTCCAGATGCGGTAATAAAAGGAGTGCTGTCAGTTTGATCCGGAGTAGAGGAGTAGCCAGTCAGGGTAACTTCCAGTTTTTTCATAATAACCGGACCGCTGGTTTCGCTCATTAAAGAACTTTGAGAAACTGTTTCTTGAAAATGAGGGGCATTTCCAGGCAATAAAGGGCTTGCTGTCTGCAGGGCAAAAACCAGAGCTAAGGTATAAGGTCCAGTCTTAGAAATAAAGTTTTGGGCTGTTCTATATAGGCTGAATTTGATTTTCTTCATATTTCTGTATAAAAAACGCCCCGCTTAGGGCATTTATCACATTATATATAGTATAGCATATTACTATTATTTTGTCAAGTTATTGAAAAATCTCCCTGTTAGCTGTATAGTCTGAGTAATTCTTAAAAAATTAAATACTGGATGAAATCTATAGAAGTCTGCCGTAAGCAGGATACCAAAAAATTCCAATTAGATTTTGCAACGGCTTTTATAGAAGACATTTCCCGAATTTCAGAAACAAAGGATTCGAATCATTTGAGCACTATCATATATCAATTGATATGCAGTTTAATTGATGCTATGACAGTTGCAAGTTTTAGGGTATCTCAAGATGGCGTTGTTCCTCCTAAAATGAGGATTGAACTTCATATTTTGCCAAGCGGCGGATTACAATTTCAAGTAGTGCCCCTAGATCTTAATGGTGTGGTGATCAAGACGGACAAAGAAATGCCATCTATAGTAGTTGGGGCTAGCCCAGAGGAAACCAAGCAATTTATGGCCAAAAAAGGTTCCACTCAGCTTTTTCTTATGGATAAATTGCCAAAAGAAAATTAATCGCCTTTCAAGGCGATTTTGTATTAATATAGAACTATGCTTAAAACATCTTATTTAAAAGTTATTTTAGTTGGCATTTTTTTAATTTTGGCTGCTGGGATTTTTTTATGGAGAAATTTTCAAGGAGCATCACTTGCGGATAAATCAGATCTTATTCAATTAAAGAATGTAGCCCCCAATAGTCTTATCAAAAGCCCTTTAATAGTTATTGGTTTTGCCCGCGGATATTGGTTTTTTGAAGCGTCTTTCCCCATAAAATTATTAGATGGCAATGGCAAAGAAATTGGTTTGGCTATTGCGCAGGCGCAGGATGAATGGATGACGGAAAATTTTGTGCCATTTAAAGCCACTCTTGAATTTAAAAAGCCGGCAACAGATAATGGCACTATAGTTTTAGAAAAAGATAACCCCTCAGGATTGCCGGAGCATGCAGATGAATTAAGGATTCCAGTAAGATTCTAATATGATTAGTTTTAAAATTTTAAAAAAGTCTAAAAAAAGTCGGGCGCGACTGGGGCTATTGGAGACGCCTCATGGAGTTGTTGAGACTCCGGCATTGGTAACGGTGGCAACACAGGCAGTTGTTAAAACTTTAACTAGCGAGGAAGCGGCTCAAGCGAAGAGCCGGATTATAATTTCTAATACTTTCCATTTGCATTTAAAGCCGGGAGAAAAAATTGTTAAAGCTAATGGCGGTTTGCATAAATTTATGAATTGGCAAAAGCCAATTATGACTGATTCCGGCGGGTTTCAAGTCTTCAGTCTAGGATTCGGCCGTGATTTGAAAGTAGGTAAAGTTTTAAAATATTTTCCCGGCAACGAAAGAAAAGAGATTATTGAAAAAAGTAATCAGCCGAAATCCGTTACAATAACCGACGATGGAGTTCATTTCCGTTCGCCATTGGATGGCAGCAAGCTTTTTTTGGGGCCAAAAGAATCCATGAAAATCCAGCAGGATTTAGGGGCGGATATTATTTTTACTTTTGATGAATGCACTCCGCCGCTTTCCACTTATGAATATGTAAAAGAATCTTTAAGAAAAACTCATAATTGGGCGAAGATTTGCCGGAAAGAAGTTAAAAGCAAGCAGGCGCTTTTTGGAATTGTGCAAGGATCCAGATTTAAGGATTTAAGAGAAGAAGCTTCTCAATTTATTAATTCACTCGGATTCCCTGGTTATGGGATTGGCGGAGATTTAGGCGAAGACAAAAAGGCAATGGATCAAATATTGAAATGGACAATGCCGTATTTGGACGAACAAAAACCCCGGCATCTTTTAGGAATCGGCTATTTGGAAGATATGGAAAATATAATTAAAAATGGAATTGATACCTTTGACTGTATTGTTCCGACTCATTATGCGAGGCGGGGAATTGCTTTTACCAGCATTGGCAAATTGGATTTGCGGAAATCTAAGTTTCTAAAAGATAAAAATTACTTGGATAAAACATGCGGATGTTTTGTCTGCCAGACTTATACCAGGAGTTATATCTGCCATTTATTGAAAGCAAATGAAATTACTCCGTTAAAATTGCTGACCTTCCATAACTTATATTTTTTTAATACTTTTGTAGAAAAAATAAGGGAGAAAATTAAACGAGGCGCCTTGTAGTATTGCCGTATTTTTAATATAATATTTACAGTAATTTGATATTAAAATAGGCAGAAATGAACCCTTTTGTAAGGAGCCTTGACCCGGTTTTAAAAAATCCAAAGCATTGTTTTGTCGGTGAAGCAGCATTGGAAGTTTTAGCGCAAGATTTAGCTAAAAAGAAATTTAAAACGCCAGCTTGGCGGGAATCATGTTTTCCGGAATCCGATGACCAAGTCATTGAATTTTTCGGAGTTGCCAATGCCATAAATTTTGGCTTTACCGATTTTAAAACTGGAAAGCAATTTGATGTGGAATATCCGAAAGGCAGCGGCAAAATCTGGAAAGGATCATTTGCAATGGTTGCGAGCCTAAAAAGGGCTTTGGATGAAAATTTTCCGATTTTGCATCCATATACTCTTTCGCAATTTTCGCCAAATTTTGCTGAACGTATTTTTCGGCACCACACCACTCCTATTCCAATGCTGAATGAAAGAGTGAAAAATTTGCAAAATATTGGAAGAACTTTTGGTTTCAAAAAGATTTGGAGCTTTACTGACCTTTTTAAAGATTCGGATTTCTATCTTTTTAATAATGGCAAAGGAATTTTGGAAAAATTAACCAATTTCTTTGATTGTTATAAAGACATTTCTTTGTGGAATGGTCACACTTTGCAATTCCATAAGCGAGCCCAGCTTTTTGCCATGGCTTATCACGGAAGAGCTTTGTCTTCTAATGGAAAACTCCAGCCAATCCGGGATCCGGAAAATTTTGGCCCGATTTCTGATTATCGGATTCCGCAAGTTTTAAGATATTTTGGATTGCTTTGTTATAGAAAAGAGCTTGCTAGAAAAATTGAGAAGGGGGTCCTAATACCAAAAGACAGCGATATGGAAATCGAGATCCGAGCCCAAGCCGTGAATATCATGCATAAACTTCTTTTAAGAATAAATGCGCTTCGAAAAGGCAGCCCGATTACCATGACAGAATTAGATTATTTCATTTGGTCTACGGGTAAGAAGAAATCAGGCAGTTTTGGCAGACATCATTTTACCTATACGACATCCTATTAAAACCCTATACGGGTTTTTTATTTTTTATAAAATGATATAATTGTATTAATGATGGGCATATTTGATAACAATTTAATATTTTTAGGATTATTATTAGTCTGGGTTTTGCCGTGGAAGGGGTTGGCGCTTTGGGAAGCAGCCAGGCGGGAAGATAAATGGTGGTTTATTGCGCTTTTATTGGTAAATAGCTTGGCAGTTTTGGATATTTTATATATATTTATATTTAGCAAAAGAAAGGATAAAAAAGAGTCGTCTATTTAAAATAATTAATTAAAATAATTTATGGATACAAAAATTAAAAATTATTTAGGTTACACGGGAATTTTAATATTAATAGTTGCTTCTTATGGAGTCGCAAGTTATGTCCGTACTTATTCCAAATCTATCCAGCCAGGATCTTTCCGAAGTTTTTCAGTGACCGGCGAAGGCAAGGTTGTGGCCATACCGGATGTCGCGCAATTTACTTTCAGCGTACTTACTCAAGGAGGAAAAGATCTTAGCGCTCTCCAAAAAGAAAATACTACTAAAGTTAATCGGGCAATTGGCGTAGTAAAAGCATCGGGAGTTGAAGATAAAGATGTTAAAACCGAATCTTATAGCGTTGAACCCCGTTATCAATATTTTAACTGCTCTCCTGCCTTATTTGAGAGTGGAAAACCATGCCCGCCTCCGGAGATAGTTGGATATACAGTTCAGCAAGTTGTTTCAGTTAAAGTCAGAAATTTTGAAAAAATCGGATCAATGCTTGCAGATGTCGTCCAGGGCGGAGCGAATTCCGTTTCCCAGCTTTCTTTTAGAGTTGATGATCCTACAGAAGTTCAGAATCAAGCTCGGTCGGAGGCGATTCAAAAAGCAAAAGCGCGGGCTAAAGCAGTTGCAAAAGCTGGTGGGTTTAGACTAGGGGATTTGCTTTCTATCGAAGAAGGCGGATATTATCCTCAGCCAGTATTTTATAAGACTATGGATGCAACAGTCGGCCGTGGTGGCGCAGAATCAGCTCCAGCTATTGAGCCGGGCTCTCAAGATGTGGTCGTGAATGTAACATTAAGATATGAAATAAGATGAAGCCCTTTTCAAAAGTTGCAGCTTTAGTGTTTGGATTAATCACCATTTTGCATTTAGCTAGGTTATTTTACGGTTGGGGAGCAGTGATTGGCGGTTGGGTAGTGCCAATGTGGCTTAGTTGGGTGGCAGTATTACTTGCAGGCTTACTTTTTTGGGGGCTTCGGAGAGAATCTAAATAGTTTCAAAATTTGTAAATTTTAAATGCTTCGTCTCCGCGGGGATTATAAATAGAAATCGGATTTCCCCGCATTAAAGCTTTGGAGGCAGGGGAGGGAACGATATTATTTTGCAGAATAAAATATCGTATTTTAAATCCGGACCGGTCATAAAAATCAAACCCTTCTTTTTGGAGATTATCATAATAAGTTTTAAGGCTGATAATCGGCCAGCCATGGTAAATGTGCAGGCGGTCTAAAGTCCAAAGTTTTGCGGCCTTGTCAAAATTTCCATCGTAGATAAAAATAGCAGGATAAGTTTCTAAGTCTTCTTGCAATCCATTAGCAAGTGCTTGGTCTCTAAGTTTTTCTAAAAATTTATATTTAAGGTCAAAGGTGATAGCGGGCATTTTTTCATTTAATTCTTGGTTTAGCCAATCACCGAGCTGGTTATAGCCCCAATTGTAGTTTTCAAAACGGACTTTAGAGGAAAGCCACGGAGTCGGTCCAATTGGATAATAAATTATTTGATTATTAATTGAATAAAAAATTTCAAAACTAATAAATAACGCAAATGCTGAATAGGCAATTTTTATTATTCTAACATTCTGCAGAATGTTAGAATAAATATTTTCTATAAAAATAGCCATAGATAGCGCAAAAAATGGCGTGAGCATGGTTAAAAATCGGTAAGACGGACCAATCTTTAATATGAGTAGGATAAGAAATAAAAAACACACGATAAGAAAGCCGTGTTTTTTAGAATTCTCTTTTAGATTTTTAATAATGGATAAAAATAAAGTTATAAGCGATAAAGCGGTTAAAGATAAAAATAGCCAAGAATTGCTGGCAATTAATCTGGGTATAAAATTTCCCAGCCTTTCAGCTAGAGTTCCTATTTCTTTACCGGGCGCGACTTTCCAAACATCCGGATGCTCTCCGAAAATATAGGAAAATTGGAAATCCAGATGTCCAAAATTTCTATAAAGCTCATAATTATAAATAATTATCGGGCTGGAAATTAAAAGCGCCAAAATAACTCCTAGCCAGAATTTTTTATTTAAAAAATACTTTCGCTTGAATAATAAAAGATAGGTAATAAAAATCGGAACCAAAATTAAGGAATTATATTTTGCGAGTGTTCCAAAACCGACAGCTGCGCCAGTCCATAAGAGATATTTATCTTTTTGAAGGGATTTTATAAATAAATATGAAGCAAGAAGCAGAAAAAAAATTACGTAAGGCTCTTGCATCCCGGTTCTTGAAATATAAACGCTGTTCAGCGTAATTCCTAAAAATGCAGCGGAAATTAATCCGGCAGTTTCCGTATATAAAATCGTTCCGATTAAATAAATAAGATAAACCGAAGCCGTGCCTAAAATTGCTGACGGCAGGCGGAATCCGAAGTTATTCTCTCCGAAAATTTTCATGGATAGATTTTCAGCGGCCGGCACTAAGAGCGGATGGTCGTGAAAAGAAATATTAGCCCACCAAGGTATGCTGGGATCAGTCCATTCCCACGGGGTAGTTTGGAATTCTGCTTCATCAAAATCTATCATTCCAATTCCTCGAAAAGACATAAATACTTCGTCGTTGACCGTGTCGCCGCGAGAAAGACCATAAAGGCGGAGTACCGCCGAGACAATTAATATTAGGATTAAAATTCTTTTTTTATCCATATCTTTTGATTTTAATATAAAAAGGACTCAATTAAAATCCGGCCGGCATTATTATATGCTAATGTTGAGCTGAAGCATTATGAAGAAAATCGAAGGAATTTTGCTGCGGGGAGGCATTGGTGTTTTGCTGACTGATACTATTTATGGGTTGGTCGGGTCAGCGCTTTCAAAAATGGCGGTAGAAAGAATTTATAAAGTCCGAAAGCGGAATTCTAAAAAGCCTTTTATTATATTAATAAGTTCAGTTAAAGATTTAAATTATTTTGGCGTTAAACTTGATCAAAAGACTAAAGCATTGCTTAAAAAAATATGGCCAGGACCGGTAAGCGTTATATTGCCTTGTTCGTCCGGAAAATTTTATTTTTTGCATCGTGGCACTAAAATTTTAGCCTTTCGTTTGCCAAAACTGAATTGGCTTCGCAATCTTCTTCGAAAAACCGGACCACTGGTTGCGCCAAGCGCTAATCCCGAAGGTTTGCCGCCGGCTAAAACTATCAAGGAAGCAAAAAAATATTTTGGAAATGAGGCGGATTTTTATGTAAATGGCGGTCAACAAGCCGCCTTGCCATCTAGTTTGGTTCGTTTTAAGAACGGCCAGATTTTAATAGAAAGGGAAGGGCAAGGATTGTATCAATGCCCTGAATGTAAAATGCACTATTTCAATAAAGCTACGGCTCGGCAATGTGAAAATTGGTGTCACAAGCATAAAAGCTGTAATTTAGATATTATTAAAATTGCTTTGGAATCAGCACGCGCTAAGATATAGATATTGTTTATCGGGGTATAATAGAATTATGTTTAAATTAAGCCTTAAATTCATTGCTTTAGTAACCACTTTAAATTTTTTGGTTGTTGGCAGTGCTTTTGCTCAAACTGCCCCCTTAGATCCTTTAAAAACAATTACAGCTGGCGATTTGGGCATTGAAAATTCGGGGCTTTTGCCGACTAACCCATTTTATTTTTTTAAAGAGTGGGGAAGGGGGGTAGAAAGATTATTTACCTTTAACTCTGTTTCTAAAGTAGAATTGGAACTTAGAATCAGCGACGAAAAAGCGTCTGAAGCAAAAAAAGTTCAAGAATTAAAACCGGACGATTCAGCTGGAATTAGGCGAGCTATTAAGAATTATCAAAATTCCCAAGAAAGATTAAAAATTAAATTGGGAGAATTGGCGACAACTTCTCAAAATCCTAACTTAGACCGCCTTTTGGAAAATATAACAGAGCGATCTTTGAAGCACGCTCAAATTTTCAGCGAATTAGATAAAAAATTATCAGAAAATCCTGAATTAAAAAATGCAATTAGTGGCGCAAAAAATAGTATTGAATCAATCGTGGCAGTGGCAGCTCAAAAAGAAGATCCTAGTAAATTTGCTTCCAGATTAGAAAGGGCAATATCGGATTCCGGAGCTGGAGAATTAAAAAATGCCCGATCATTGGAAATCGTGACCCAAATTCAAAAACAATTGCCGGAAGAAGCTAAAAATTCTTTAGAAAAATTGAGGGAAAATTTTTCTGAAAAGGTAAAAGAAGAATTAAGCCGCCCAATTATTAAGCCGTTGCCCATTGATGCTAAAACCGGCTGCGAAAAATTAAAATATAAGATTTCAGAATTAAAATCGCAATTTGAAAAAGGGACATTAAGCGAAGCTGAATATCAAGAAAAATTAGCCAGCGCTTCTAAAGATTTAGAATCGTGCGAACAACGGGTTCCTGCCCCGTATATTCCTAGGCCGATTCCGGCAATTCCAATTCGGGTTCCGGCTGAATCGATGGTATGCACTCAGCAATATGAGCCGGTTTGCGGTGAAGACGGCAAGACTTATTCCAATTCTTGTTTCGCAACGGCTTCGGAAGTTTCGGTTAAATATAAAGGTGAATGCGGAAATGAATATAAAGAGCCGGTTTCTGCGATTCCATTACCGGCAGTTCCAGTTGAAAAAGTAGAGCCCGCAGAATAATCTAGCTATTAATTTGAATTAAAAATAATGAATGAAGCCGTGATATAATAAAGTTTATGGAAGAATCCAAAAAAGTTATAAAAGAAACTATAGAAATTGAAGTTTCAGATTCTGAATCAGATGGGAAAAAGGACGCCAACTTCCTTTCTGTACCAGGAGCAATTATCGTTGCTGGATTATTAATTGCTGGAGCAGTAATTTATACTGCGGGTAAAAATTCTTTGCCAGCCAATCCGGATAGTAAAAATTCAGATACAGCTTCAGCCATTGATAATGTAAAGCCAGTTAGTAAAACAGATTATATTTTTGGCAATCCGGACGCGCCAGTGAAATTGATTGAATTTTCTGACTCAGAATGCCCCTTTTGCAAGCAATTTCATAAAACAATGCAGCAAATTGTTAAAGATTATAATGGCCAAGTGGCTTGGGTATATCGTCAATTTCCGCTAGATTCGCTTCATTCCAAGGCCAGAAAAGAAGCGGAGGCTATTGAATGTGCTGGTGAGTTGGGCGGCAATGATAAGTTTTGGTCTTATTTAGATAAAATTTTTGAAGTTACCCCCTCTAATAACGGGTTAGATCTTTCTTTGTTGCCGGAGATTGCCGTTCAAATCGGTTTGGATAGGAATAATTTTGAAAATTGCCTGAATAGCGGGCGGCAGGCAGCTAATGTTGAAAGCCAATATCAGGATGCGGTAAATTCCGGAGGAAGCGGCACGCCTTATACTATTGTCGTGGCAAAAAATGGGCAGAAGATGGTTATCAACGGAGCTTATCCATATCAATCAGCAAAACAAATTATTGACGTTGCTCTTAAAATTAAATAAACTTCCCGAGTTTTAGTTTTATTAAATTATTTTGGGGTTATTACTATGTTAGTAGATGAGCTTAAAAAAATTGTAAAAGGGGAGGTCTTGAGTGATGAAGAAGTTAGAGTTAAATACAGCCGCGATGCAAGTTTATTTGAAATAAACCCCGAGGCGGTGGTTTTTCCAAGAGATGTTAATGATTTAAAAAAAATTGTAGAGTTTGTCAGCCATAAAAAAAGTTCTAATCAGGAAATTTCCCTTACTGCGCGCGCCGGCGGAACAGATATGACCGGCGGGCCCTTGAATAGTTCAATTATTCTGGATTTCAAGAAATATTTTAATCGGATTAAATCTGTCGGAAATGGCTACGCGGTTACGGAGCCGGGGGTTTTTTATCGGGATTTTGAAATAGCAACTTTAAAAAGGAATTCATTATTGCCATCTTTTCCGGCCTCCAGAGAAACCTGCACAGTCGGGGGCATGGTTGCGAATAATTCTGGAGGAGAAAAAACTTTAGCTTATGGAAAAACTGAAGATTATATTCTAGAACTGAAAGCAGTTTTAAGCGACGGGAAAGAATATATATTTAAGCCTTTGGACAAAAAAGAGCTAAAAAAAATAATGGTTAAAAAGGATTTTGAGGGGGGAATTTATCGGAAGCTGTATAAATTGATTGAAAAAAACCAAGAGCTTTTAAAAAAATCCAAACCCCAAGTTTCTAAAAATTCTGCAGGTTATTATTTATGGAATGTCTGGGATGGAAAGCATTTTAATTTGACTAAATTATTAGTCGGTTCCCAAGGCACTTTAGGGCTGATTACAGAAATAAAATTCCGTTTGATTACTCCTAAAAAATATTCCGGTATGGCGGTGATTTTTTTGGATGATCTGGATAAAATTGCAATGCTTGCGAAAAAGGTATTGGAGTTTAATCCAGAAAGCTTTGAGTCTTTTGATGATAATACTTTTAAGTTGGCAATCCGATTCTTGCCGAGCTTGATCCGGGCAGCTGGCTGGCAGACGAGAAATTTTATAAAGTTATTTTGGCAATTTTTACCGGAGGTTTGGATGGTATTATCCGGCGGCATCCCAAAACTGGCTCTTTTGGCAGAATTTACTAGTGATGATGAAAAAGAATTAGAGAATAGATTAGAAAATTTGCAGAACGTTCTCGTGGAAACAAAAATAAAATTCAGGATTATCAGATCAGAGATGGAGATGAAGAAATATTGGACAATCAGAAGAGAAAGTTTTAACTTACTTCGTAAGCATATTAAGGGCAAGCGCACTGCTCCTTTTATTGACGATTTTATAATTAAGGTTGAGCAATTGCCGGAATTTTTACCTAAGTTAAATCATATTTTAGCTAAATATAATTTAAATTATACAATCGCCGGACACGTTGGCGATGCGAATTTCCACATCATTCCCTTAATGGATTTGAGGGATATCCGATCTTCCGAGATTATCCGTAATTTATCCGAAGAAGTTTATAATTTAGTTTTATCTTATCGCGGATCTATTACCGCGGAGCATAATGATGGCTTAATCAGAAGCTCTTATTTGAAGAAAATGTATGGGGAAAAAGTCTATAAACTTTTTGAAGAAACTAAGAAGATTTTTGATCCGCAAAATATTTTTAATCCAGGCAAAAAAGTTAATAGCGATTTAAATTATGCCTTTAAGCATTTAGTTAAATCTTAGATTTCCCGATTTTTCTATTGACTTTTTGAAATAGTCTGCTATACTTTAAACTATCGTTAGTTATAAAGGCGATAGTAGTAGATCCGTTAGTGGATTAAATATAATATTAGTCGTTCGCCTTCAAATATACGATATTTATAAGTAAATAAGGCGAACGAAATGGAAATGCAAGATAGGCCTCAGCGCCAAATGCATAATGTTTCTGCTCTTAACTTAACTTGTTCAGAGTGCAACACTGCAATTAAAGAGTTGCCGTTTGAGCCGACACAAAGGCAAGACGGAACTTATGGACGCTTGTATTGTTACGATTGTAACAAAAAGCGCAAGCCAAGTTTTCGAGGCGGCAGCGGCGGTGGCCGTGGCGGTTTCGGAAGATAAAATAAAACTCCCCTAGCATAAGCTTGGGGAGTTTTATTTTATCTTTGAAGTTGTATGCCCTTTTTATATAAAATAAAATATCGATTATTCAGAGTTTCAAAATTATAATTTCCGGAATTTATATAATAATCTGCGTAAGCTTGAAAAACTTCTTCATTCGCAAAGCCGGAAAGATCTGCGCCGTCAATCAATGCGATATCTGCTGGAGATGGTTCGGTGCCAAGCATATAAATTTTTTCGCGCTGGGTAAGATGGGGAACTATATTAGTATGCGCGGTCACTGAGGCATTTTGAGGCACTATTTTTACGAGTTGCCT
>JAUSKT010000001.1 GCA_030646915.1 bacterium | reverse complement strand
AAAACAACAACCTCTATATAGGTTTCACAACCGATTTGAGAAAAAGATTTCAAGAACATAATCATAAATTAAATTTTTCTACCAAGCCATATGCGCCTTGGGAACTTATTCATTATGAAGCTTATAGAAACGAACAAGACGCTAGACGAAGAGAAAAATATCTTAAATCTAGTCAAGGTGCCAGATTATTAAAGCGCATGCTTAAAGAATATTTTTATGAAAATAAGTCGAAAAATTAAGTCGCATTTCTACTTCCTGGTATGCTTAAAACAAGAGTAATACCCTGCCTTACAATAAAAGATTTGCGATTAGTAAAGAGCATTCAATTTAAGGAGCATCGCAATATTGGAAGTTATATTGCGGCAGTTCGCGTATTTAATGCGCGGGATGTAGATGAAATGATTGTTTTAGATTTAGATGCTGCTAAGACTGGCATTAAACCTTGGCTTCTGGAAGAACTTACCAAAGAATGCTTTATGCCATTAACAATTGGCGGCGGAATTAAAACTTTGCAAGATATCCGAACCCTTTTGAAATTAGGAGCAGATAAAGTTTCTATTAACACTGCCGCTTTAGAAAGACCAGAATTTATTTCAGAAGCAGCGGAAAAATTTGGCAACCAATGTATAGTTATTTCAATTGACGCTAAAAAAGTTAATGATCATTACGAAGTTTTTAAAAATGGCGGAATGATTGGGGTCGGTCGGAAACCGGAAGAGTGGGCAAAAGAAGCTGAAAAACTTGGCGCTGGAGAGATTTTAATTACTTCCATTGACGAAGATGGCAGGATGAATGGTTATGATTTGGATCTAGTTAAATCAGTTACTAGAGCGGTTAAAATTCCAGTGATTGCTTGCGGTGGCGCTGGTAACTTGGATGATTTTGTAAAAGTTGTAAAAGAAGCAGAAGCATCGGCAGTGGCCGCCGGAAGTATTTTTCAATATACTCAAACTACACCGCTTAATATTAAAGAATATCTTGCAAAATTCGGCGTTGAAACCAGAGTTTAAAAATTATGGATATAACTTTTAGATATTGCAATAATTGCGTGATGCCAAATACAAAACCCGACCTTTTTTTTGACGAAGGAGGTGTTTGCGATGCTTGCCGCTCGGCAGAATTAAAAAAAAATATCAATTGGGAATCCCGAAAGAAGGAATTTGAAAATGAGGTAGTGGCTAAGTATAAAGGCAAAAATCCCGGAAATTACGACTGTATCATTCCGGTAAGCGGCGGGAAGGACAGCTATTATCAGGCATATATGATAAAAAAAGTTCATGGCATGAACCCCCTTTTGGTGAGTTTTGAAGTCACTACCAAGAATGATGTCGGTATGAAAAACCGGGAAAATATTAAGAAGGCGTTTGGCTGTGATATGATCGTGTTTGAAAAAAATCCGGAGGTTTATAAAAAAATGTGTCTCCGCGGTTTTCGTGATGTCGGCGATAATGAATGGCCTAATCACTTGGGTATTTTTACGGTCCCAGTCCGCCTTGCTGTTCAAATGAAAATTCCTTTAATTATTTGGGGAGAGAATTCTCAATTGGAATACGGTGGTCCGAAAGTTTCCAGAATGAAAAATGTGCTTGATCGCCGCTGGTTAGAAGAATTTGGCGGGCTTTTAGGTCTTCGCATTGAGGATATGATAGGTTATGACGGCATTACTAAAGAAGATTTGGTTTCTTATTTTTATCCATCAGATGAAGAATTAAAAAATGTTGGCGTGAAAGGAGTTTTTCTCGGTTATTATTTCAAGTGGGATGCGCGTCCCCAGGTAGATTTGATGAAAAAATACGGTTTTTCAGTAAAAGAAGACGGGCCGGTAGAAGGCACCTATATCAATTATGAAAAACTTGATGAAGATTTGGAAGTCATCCATTCTTATCTGAAGTTTGTAAAATTCGGATTTGGCAGAGCGACGGATCACGCTTGCACGGATATTCGGAACGGCAGATTGGCAAGAGAAGATGCGGTGAAATTAGTCAAAAAATATGACGGCAAGTATCCCTGGAAAGCGGTGAAGAAATGTTTGGGATATTTTGGAATGACCCAGCAAGAATTTGATAAAATTACCGATTCTTTCACCAATAAAGCGCTTTTTTTGACCGATGCGCAGGGAAAATTCTTACGGGATAAGGATTATAATTTATTGAAGCGTTATGCCGATTACGGTTCGGGGCTTAAAAATCCAGTTACGCCCAAAAAGGAGAGTATCCAAATTCCCTTGTAGGTAGTTATATAATTTATAAAATAAACGCGTATGTTAACAGATAATAATAAAAAACAAATTCGAGTTTTATTAGGTGCGTCCAGAGGCTCCATTAATTTAGGGAGATTAGAAAATCTTAAATCCAATACCCAATATAATTTTTATATTGTTGGCATGGATGCATCTGAAAATCAATATAAATTGCCATTATTAGATGAGCAAATTAAAGTGCCTACGGCAACCGACCCTAATTTTATTAATGCTTTGATTGATATAGTAAGGAATCGAAAAATAGATGTAGTAGTTCCCAACTCTGATTTTGAAGTAGAGGTAGTTTCCAAAAATAAGGACAGAATTAATGATGCCGGAGCGGCTTCATTATGTTCTTCATATGAAATTACCCATTCTGCGCTTGATAAAGCAAAAATGTTGCAGTTTTTAAAAGATAAAGGTTTCCCCACCCCTAAGTTTCAAGTCCCATCTTCTATTGAGGAACTTATTAACGCTGTCAAACTCCTCGGTTATCCGAGGAAGACAGTAATTTTTAAACCGGCATTTGCGGGGGGCGGAAATCGCGGTGTTTGGTTAGTAAAAGAAGATTTTAGCAAAGATTTATTAAATGCTAAGGGCATACCATTTATTACGCTCGATTCTCTTGTTGAGCAAATTAAGAAGACATCACACTTTCCGGAAACTGTGGTTATGGAATATCTTTCTGGCGAGGAGTATAGCGTAGATGGATTGGCGGAAAATGGCGAATCGGTTTATATTTTGCCCAGAGTGAGGGTAGCCCCGCTCCCAGGACATTCGCAAGAAGCATTATTTAAGAAAAATCCTGAAGTTGAAGCTTATGTTAAAGAGATCGCGAGATTATTTAAATTTGATTCTATTTTCAACGTTCAATTGAAATATTCCGACGAAGGATTGCCTCGGGTATACGAAATTAATCCACGTATTTCTGCGACTGTTGCCGCTAATACAGGAGCCGGAGTTGACTTGTTATTTTTTACTATTTTAAAATCTCTTGGTTTGCCATATCCAAAAGATTTACAACCGAAGTCGGTACGGATGATACGTTTTTGGAAAGAATTTTATACTGAATAATAAAAAATTTATGGATATTCACGGAGCAGATTTATTTTTTCATTTATTACATAAGTTTGGAATTAAAAGGATCTTCGGCATACCCGGTGATGAATTAGAAATTTTTGATGCCCTTGCTCATTCGAAAATAGAATTTGTCACTACTCGTCATGAGCAGGGTGCGGCATTTATGGCGCAAGCTGTAGGTAAGGTCGGGAGTCTTCCGGGTGTATGTATTTCCACGCTTGGTCCCGGGGCGACTAATTTGGTAACAGGAGTGGCAGATGCATATCAAAATCGGTCGCCAGTTATAGTTTTAAGCGGTCAAATTGAAAAGAAGTATCACGATACCAATCCGCAAGCTCACCAATATATTAATCTCCAAAAACTTTTTAGTCCGGTAACTAAAGCATCTTTTGTTTTAAGAGATGTTTTAGATATTCCGGTGGTTTTGCAAAAAGCCGTTGATATTGCTATGGGGGGCAGGCCAGGACCAGTTCACATCACTCTTCCAGTTGATGTTATGGAAACGGTAATTTCTAAAAAAACCTCCAGATTTTCACATCCTCATCTCAACCCTTTAGCTAGGCTGGATATTAAAAATATCCAAAAAGCCATTAAAGTTTTAAAGAAATCAAAATATCCGGTGGCTTTTTGGGGTGGTGCAATGCAGCGGAGAGATGGAGCGTTGGTGCGGGCTTTTGAAAAAGCGCGTATTCCAGTGATGACTTCTTTTCTTGGTAAAGGTAGTTTTCCGGAATTCAATTCATTAGCTTTAGGTACGGCGAGCCGCCATATTAAAGATAAGCTTGTTGAGGTGCTGGAAAAAGCCGACTGTTTTTTAGTTTTTGGCTATGATTATATTGAGGGAGTATCGTCAAAAATTTTCGATAAGAAAAAGATAATTTATTTTGATACGGTTGCTTCTAAAGTTGATCATCTTATTAGTCCGGCGGTGGAATGCGTTGGTGATGTTTCTCAGTTTTCCAGTAAGTTTGCCGAAGAATTATTATCGGATCAATATCGGTCTAATTGGAATTTAGAATTTATTTCTAAAATTAAAAAATCACGTCGAGAGCAGGCCTTAAACAACCAAAACCTTAAAAGTTTTCCATTTAATCCTTTTAAAATAATGCAGACAATTCAGAAATTATCTAAACCAAAAGATTTGATTGTTTCTGATGTGGGAGTGCATAAACAGGTAATCGGCTTAGGGTATCAAGTTGAAGAGCCTTTTGGCGTTAATTTTTCTAACGGCTTATCTTCTATGGGTTTTTCTCTTCCTTTTGCCGCTGGTTTGCGGTTTATTACGCCGAAATCTCAGCGGATAATTTCTATTAATGGCGATGGCGGGTTTCTAATGAATCTTCAGGAATTAGAAACGATTAAGCGGTATAATTTAGATGTAAAAATAATTATTTTTGTAGATAATTCTTTCGGCATGATCAAGGCAAACCTTTTGCAAAAATATAAGCGGGTGAAAAATCTCGATTTTACTAATCCAGATTTTGAGTCTTTGGCTAGCAGTTTTGGCATTGGCTTTGTGCCGGTTCGTGGCAAGGAAGATTTAGAAGCGGCTTTGAAGAGCCTTTTTGATTCAAAGGGCCCAGCTTTGCTGGCGATTCCCGCGAAGTATGCTTAATTTATGATTAAGGCGATTATTTTTGATTTAGATGACACCCTATATTCAGAAATTACCTTTGTAAGGAGTGGGTTTATTGCCGTAGCGCGATATGCGGCGATTAATTTTAAAGTTTCAGAAAAAGAATTTTATAAAAAGCTGATTAATAGGTTTAACAGTGATGGCAGGGGAAAAATTTTTGACAATATACTCACAGAATATAATCTTTTTAGTAAAAGGCGCGTCGCTTTGCTCGTGAATTGCTATCAAAGACATATTCCCAATATAGTTTTATATTCAGAAGTACGATCTATTCTCCATGCCCTTAAAAAAAAATATGGTCTTGGTATTATTACCGATGGTAAGGGGATGGTTCAACGAAAAAAAGTAAGGGCATTAAAACTTAAATTTTTTTTTGATTGCATTATGTATACTCATGATTATGGTAAAGAAAAACCCCACCCCTTTTCTTTTAAAAAGATGTTATTGCATTTTCAGGTCCAGCCGGAAGAAGCAGTATATATAGGTAATAATCCGTATAAGGATTTTATTGGAGCTAGAAGAGTTGGCCTCAAGACTATTCGGATTCTGCGGGGAGATTTTAAATTTCTTAAACTTAATAAAAAATATGAAGCTGATTATTGTCTCCAGAATTTGAAAAACTTACCCAAATTACTAACGGTTCTATAGCAATATAATTATAAATATTAAATTGAAAAAAATGATCGATGTTATTGTAGTTTTAGGCGGCGGTTTAAAAAAAGATAAAAACGGCTGGCGAACCACTAATTTTGACGAGTCCGGAGATAATTTTGGAGTTCAGGGAGACCGTTTACGAGTGGATGCTACTTATTATTTATATAAAAAATTTTCTTCCCCAAATAAAAATCTTTTAATAATATCTTCCGGCGGCCGAGGGCAGTTAAGAAATATTTCCGACTCTCCATCGGTATCTAGCGTGATAAAAAAAGAATTGGTGGCGCTTGGCGTTCCTAAAGAAAAAATTTTACTGGAAGAAAATTCTAATAATACTTATCAGCAACTTCAACAATTGATTTTAATTATTCAGAATTTTCATCTGAAAAATTGTTTAATTCTTTCTAATGGTTGGCATTTGCATAGAATCAGAGCCATGATTGAATATGGGCCGGGATTAGATTTTTTAAAAGAACGATTAACTGCCGGTAACCTTAGTCTGGTTTCTGCCGAGCAGGTTTTAATTGATTCAAATCCTTCTCAATGGAAAGAATTGATTGATGTGGCCCTCGGGAGCGTGGCCATGCAGGAAAGAGTTAAAAAAGAAGCGCAGGGCGTCGTGGAGATAAAATCTGGTTTATATAAATTTCAATGAATTTTACTTTGCGAAAAGTGATGATTGGGGATTCCGATTTCCTGTTTAATCTCCGAAACGAAGAAAGTGTTCGGAGGGTATCTTTTAACCAGGAATCAATTAATCCAATGGGTCATTCAGAATGGTTTAAAAAGAAATTGGCCGATTCTCAAAGCCAGATTTTTATTGCCGAAGTTAAATCCCAGTCGATAGGCATGGTTAGGTTTGATTTAATTGGCGATGCCGATGCGGAAGTAAATGTGGCCGTTACGGAAAAATTTCAAGGTAAAGGGTATGGTTCGGGAATTTTGCGTCAATCAGCGGTTAAATTTTTGGAACTTTTTCCAAAAATAAATTCAATCCATGCCTTTATTAAACCAGATAATTTGGTATCAATCCGTAGTTTTATCAAGGCTGGCTATGCACTTCAAGGAGAGGTAGAGCATCCTCGTATTCTTTTGATTTTGACTCGCTAAGTAATTAGCGAGTTTTTGTTACTCAGGGCTGTTTTTTAAAGTTATATTCATTACTATGAAAATCGGCGATAAAAATATCGGCTTGGGCAATCCTTGTTTTGTCGTTGCAGAGGTTTCTGGAAATCATCATCAAAAATATGAAGAGGCGGTTGCTTTAGTGAAGGCGGCGAAAGAAGCAGGTGCGGATGCAATTAAGCTCCAGACTTATACTCCGGATACTATGACTTTAAATTCAACTAAAGAATGGTTTCTGGTTGGCGGAAAAGATAATCCGGAATTATGGAAGGGTAAAAATCTTTACGAACTTTATCAAACTGCTTATACGCCATGGACTTGGCAGCCAAAATTAAAAAAACTTGCCGATGAGCTGGGAATTATTTTGTTCTCCACGCCTTTTGATGAAACTGCAGTAGATTTTTTGGAAGAGTTAGATATGCCTTGTTATAAAATTGCCGCTTACGAAGCAACTGACTTTGTTTTATTGCGTAAAGTAGCTAAAACCGGGAAACCGATTATTATTTCATTTGGGTACTCTTCAGAAGAAGAAGTGCGTTTTGCTTTGGATGCTTTAAAGGATAATGGCGCTAAAGATATTCTTGCGCTTCATTGCGTAACTGGATATTCTGGCAAGCCGGAATTAAAAGACATGCATTTAAAAAATATTCAGGATTTGCGGGATCGCTTTGGTATAGTAAGCGGTTTTTCCGATAATAATGCCGGTATTGAAATTCCACTAATGGCCGTTGCCGCCGGAGCTAGTATGCTTGAAAAGCATTTTATTTTAGATCGGAAAACGGGCGGTCCTGATGCCCAATTTTCCATTGAACCGCAAGAACTGAAAGAATTAGTGGAAAAAATCCGGGCATTGGAATCTGGTAGGGAAAAAATAACCTTATCAAAAATTGCCTTAGGCCAAATTCATTACGGGCCAAATAATAAATTAGAAGAATATAATAAAAGATGGCGTAGATCGCTTTTTGTCGGAAAAGATATTAAAAAAGGGGAGATTTTTACAAAAGATAATATTCGCGATGTGCGCCCGGCTTTTGGGTTAGAAACAAAATACTACGATCAAGTAATAGGCAAAAAGGCATCTCAAGATATAGAATTTGCCACCCCTCTTTCCTGGAATTTAATTCAAGAATAATTTTTAAGAACGCGGAACAGTCTCAATCTTATAGATATTTTTTATTTTTTCTAAGAAAACTGAGTTATCAGAAAAGATTTCTGATTTTTTAATTGATAGCCAATTAGAAATTGTCGGTATTTCACTGGTTGCTTTGGAAATAATATCAATTTTAATAACATTTTTTAATGGATTAAAATTTAGGGGAAATTCGGTCCGCATCTTGGCAAAAGAGTATTGTTCAATGGGATTATATTCTTCAGTAGCTACAAGCTTGCTATGGTTTTTAGGAAAGGCGCTATACACATAACTGAAATATTCCGCGCTGCGGACATTTCTATTTTGCCAATTGATTCCCGTGTTATCGTGAAAAATTATCGTTGAAGCGTTTTTGATAGATTCATATTTTGTTTCTCTTAAACTTTCTATAATGGCTTGTTGCTTATACCAATCCATATCCAGCCAATAATAATTATAGATAGTAAACGTTGAAAAGAGCGCCAAAAGGATTATTTGCAGAAGAATTTGCCAACGATCTTTTATCATAGTGAGAATAGCGCCTAAAATGATTAAAGATGACCCAATTGGTAAAAGTAGGGCGTGCCGCATTCCAAAGCCATTTCCGAAGACCTGGGGGGCTTTTCCTACCGCGAGATAAGGAATCATTCCTAATATAAATAGAAAAAAACCGAAGCTAATATATTGTTTAGGAGAGAAATCAGCTCCTTGATCATTTAATGAAAAAATCTTTTTAGTTATTACATAAAACAGGCCAAGGATTGTTAAAAAAATTCCGGTAAATATTTTTCTATCTAATATTGTAATGGGGGCGATAATCGGCCAAAAGAATCCGTAAGTTATAAATTGCCAGATGTTTTGAATAGAGTACATTAGAGAGTTGGTATTTAGAGGAAGAAATTCATTATAGTAGCTTTCCGGTCCGCTGATCGGTTTTCCAATCATTAATTTTATTGCCCAGAAGATTACGGGCAAAATTATAAATATAAAATCTTTTTTCAGCCAAGAAATTATTAATGAGAATAGCGGTTTATCCGTAAGCTCTTTTCTGCGATCCAAAAACAATATTAATAAAAATCCTCCATAAAAAACTAACAGCGATTCCGTGTTGAAAGATATAAAAAATATTATCCAAGAAAAAATCAGTCCCGTATATTTGATGAACAGGTTTTTATTTTTTTCAACGAGAAAATATAAAAATACCGCGCCAAAAAATAACGTATTATTCACGAAATAATGCGCGAAAGCCAGATCTATTTTTACCAAATAAATTGGAATTAATGAGAAAAAAGAGGATAAGAAAAAGGCTTTATTTATAGGAAGCGAAAATTTCTTTCTCAGTATTCCATAAAGGAAAAGCCCGGCTAAAATCCAGCTTGCAAAGGCGAGGAATTTGCTGATGAGCAGGGGATTATCGGTTAATCCTAAAAGTCGCAGTATATAATATTCAGTATATCGTTGAAATTGAGCATAATAAATCTCCCGGAGCAGGCCGTATTTTTTCTCTCCTAATAGAGTTATCAAATCCCAGCCATCCCAATACATCCCCCGATTAAAGAGAAGAAGAAAATTTCCTATCGTATAAGTTGTTATAAGGGCAAATATTGCCTTTAAATCACTTTTCATATTTTATTATTTATATTATACCAGAACACGGCTTTTCAAAGAGTTACTCTATAATTTATCTGAGAGTTACAATATTATGATTCATAATGGGGGGAAATTAAAAATACTTTTTGCCATAGGCAGGTTAAGCGTAGGCGGGGCGGAAAAATTATTGGTAAACCAATTGCCGGCTGTTGATGGGGCAAAATTTGACCCCTATCTTTTAACTTTGTTTCCGGAGAAAAAAAGCGCGACTTTTGAAGAAAAGATTGTTTTAGCGGATGACCATTGGAAGAAATTGGATTTTCGATCTTTATTTGATTTAATTTCTTGGCTGAAATTATTCCGCTTTCTCCAGAGAGAGAAATTTGATGCGGTTATTACGTCGCTTTTTTCCGCTAATTTAATTGTCCGGATTGCAGCAATTTTTGCCGGGGTCCCGGTAATAATTATTCATGAACACAATATATATGAAGACAAGCATCAATGGCAGATTTGGATGGATTGGATTTTATCCAAATGGACCAATAAGATAATCACTGATTCAGATGCGGCGAAATTTTTTACCGTTAAGCAAGAAAAAATTCCCTTAGAAAAATTCATAACAATGTACGCGCCATCTTTTGTCGATAAAACAAAAGGAAGAAATCCTGATTTAATCCGCAAGGATTTGGGATTGCCTAAAGAATCTAAAGTTGTGTTGACAATCAGCCGGTTAGTTCCGGAAAAGGGACATAAATATCTGATTGATGCCGCTAAATTAGTTTTAGAAAAATTTCCCCAAGTTTATTTTTTAATAGTTGGCTGGGGGCCATTGGAGGAAAGCTTAAAGTCGCAAGTCAAAAGTCTAAAGTTAGAAAGTAAAGTCTTATTCCCCGGATTATTTTTGGGGAAATCAGATATTGAAAATATTTTGCCGGTAGCGGATATTTTTGCGGATCCATCCACTAGAACTGATATGCCGTTTGCTATTATGGAAGCGTTAAGTTTTGGAAAGCCAGTCGTGTCAAGTGCAATCGGCGATATTCCAATTTTTGTAAAAAATAATGAAACTGGCTTTACGGTGCCGCCTGCAAATTCTAAAGAACTTGCAGATAAAATTTTAATCTTGCTTAGGGACAATGCAGCGAGCGAGAAAATAGGAAGAGCTGGCGCAGAAATGGTTAAGCCGTATACGATGCAAAATTATGAAAAAACTTTTGAAAAATTAGTTTCAGATTTTTATAATAAAAAACATGCCAATTGACCGTTCTATAGTTACTAAAAAAGATATTGAGGCTGGCTATGACGCAATCGCCGGAAAGATGTATGTTTCGGAAGAATATTATAATGATATGCTGGCCATTGAAAAAGATTTCCATGGGGACATCTTAGAAGCTGGTGTCGGGCAAGGGACGGTATTAAAAAAAATTTCCGAACGAGGAGGCCATCATATCAAAAGTTTGACCGGCATTGATCTTTCCAGCCGTCTTTTGGAAATGACTAAAAAGATCCTTCCTCAGGCCATGCTGGTCAAGGGCGATGTAGAGATCATGCCTTTTTTAGACAATTCGTTTGATTTAGTCATTATGGTTGGAGTATTTCCATATCTATTGGATATTGATAAGGCATTAGCGGAAGTTAAGCGCGTTTTGCGTTCAAATGGAAAATTCATTGTTACTGTTCCTAATCGGAAATGGCTTTTATTTAAAAATTATATTAAAAGCCGGAAAAATATTCAGCCGGTAGATGACCGATTTTTTGATTTCAAAGAGATGAAGTAGATTTTAGAAAAGCATAATTTTCAGGTTACTAATTATCGCGGAGCTGATGCTCTCCGTTTTTATGGATGGAAACATAAGTTTGACCGCTTGGCGGCTGTCTTTTTGCCGTTTCTGCATAAAAGAATGAAGCATCTGGTTTTTAAATGCGTTGTAGAAAAATAATATAAAGGTTATAGTAATTCTTATGTCTAATAAAGTTACTGCGAAATCGGCTGTTTTATGGATAATTAAAGGCGGACTTTTTATAGTTCCTTTTATACCGCTTTACATTTCTAAAGTATTATTTTTTCCTTATATAACCGGCAAGGCTTTTGTGTTTCGGATAGTGATAGAAATTGTATTTGCGGCGTGGGTATTTTTAGCAATTTTGTATAAAGAGTATCGTCCTAAAAAAACTTATTTAACTTTGGCCTTAAGTATTTTTATTGTCGTCGTCACTTTAGCGACAGTTTTTGGAGCTAATTCTGCCAAAAGTTTTTGGTCAAATTTTGAAAGAATGGAAGGGCTAGTTTCTTATCTCCATCTATTCGCTTATTTTTTAGTTTTGACGCATATATTTCGAAAGTCAGATTGGCATACTTTTTTAAATTTATTTGTATTAGCTGCTATTTATGAAAATTCTTATGCATTTTTACAAAGTATCGGAGTATTATTATCGCCGCAAGGCGGTACGAGCCGCGCTGATGGTACTATAGGCAATCCGACCTATTTAGCGGCATATCTGATATTTATTTTGAGTTTTTGTTTTTTACTTTGGATGGATGCCAAACAGAAATGGCAAAAATATTTTTACGGGATAATGGCGGTTTGGACTTTGATTACTATTTATTTTACCGCCACTAGGGGAGCTACGCTTGCTCTTTTAGGAGGTGCCATGATTTTTGTTGTTTTATATCTTTTATTGAAACATTCCGACGATCAAGATAAAGCAGCGCTAAATAAAAAGGCAATTTTAATCATACTTGCGTTTTTAGTCACAATTCCAGCAGTTACTTGGTTTTTAAAAGACACTTCTTTAATAAGAAATAATCCAATTCTTAATAGATTAACTTCTTTTTCTTTGCAGGAGCGAACTATAACTTCCAGATTTACGATTTGGAGCATGAGTTTTGAAGGTTTTAAAGAACGCCCGATTTTAGGTTGGGGACCAAGTAATTATGATATTGTCTTTTCTAAGTATTTTAAAGCGGAGCTTTGGCAACAGGAGCCGTGGTTTGATCGGTCTCATAACATTGTTTTTGATTGGCTGATTAATGCCGGTATTTTGGGCATTTTATCATATTTTGGAATTTTTGTGGCAGCAATGTTTTTGCTTTGGCAGCATTTTAATAAAAAAAATATTTCTTTGGAACGGGCGCTTTTGATTGCTACGTTCTTATTGGTTTATTTGGCGCAAAACTTTTTTGTGTTTGATCAGATTGCGACTTATATCGGTTTTTTTGCGATCCTAGCTTATATCAATAGTTTTTCTGTTAAGGAAACTACTACTTTATCAATTAGCCGGGAGCGTAGTGATTGGCCCGTGGTTGCCGGAATTTTATTGGTGCCGTTGGTGTCAATTATATATTTTATTAATGTCAGACCTTTGCTGGCTAATTTAAATCTTTTAAGCGCTTTGGCAATCCAGGGCCAAAATATTCCGCTAGCTTTTGAAAAATTTAGTAAAGCCTTATCTTATAATACTTTGGGCAATCAGGAAATCCGGGAACAACTAATAAGATTTGCTATTGGCGCCGGCGGAATTCAAGAATTAGGCGCGGATTTTCGAGATAAGATGCTTCGGAAGGCTATTGAAGAGGCTGAGAAAAGCGTTGCTGAAAATCCATTGGATCCGCGATCTTATTTATTTTTAGGAACGATTTATCAAAAAGTCGGCTTATCAGATCAAGCGCTCGCAGTTTTTAATAAGGCGATAGAATTGTCTCCGCAAAAACAGCAAATTTATTTTGAATTGGCTGATGTTTATCTTCAAAAAGGCGATTATCAAAACGCTATTTTGGCGCTGGAAAAATCTTTCAAACTTGATACGGAATTTAGCAGCGGGCGGATTAATTTATCCGCCGCTTATATTTTGAATAATCAGCAAGCTGAATCTGAAAAATTATTAAAAGAAGGATTTGGCGCCGTGGATGTTGCGGATCAGATTTTAGCGCAAGCTTATTCTCGGGTTAAAAATTATAACCGCTTAGTCGGCGTCTGGGGAGCTTTTGTAAAAAAGAATCCGGATAACTTGGAATACCGAAAAAATTTGGCCGGCGCTTATCTTTCGGCTGGAAATAAAACTGCCGCTATTGGAACTATCCAAGAGGCAATCCAAATAAACCCTTCTTTTAAAGCAGAGGGGGAAGCTTACATCCAGCAGATAAAATCCGAAAAGTAAGCGAAGCTAATTTTATTAGACTAAAAGATAAATATCGCCTCTTATTAAGAACGAGCTATAACTATTTGTTGTATGGCAAATACGGAGCTTTAAAAAAAATAAGCTGAGTGAGCTTGGTTATTCGAGCCAACATTGCGGAGGCTTTATTGCAAATAAATGAGAGAATAGGAAATTTATCGGGATACCCAGGAAGAATGACTAGGGTGATAAATTTCCGTATATGAGCGAATATTATTTGTTAAAGCTGGAGCAGTCGTTGGCGAGAATAATAAGCGAATGAAAAAGTTATCCACACCCCCCCCCACATCTCCTAATATCCAAATAATTTTATACTAATAGCATTATTAAAAATTAATAAAATAGGTCGGAAAAATAAATTAGGTCGTTTCACTCCGTTTCTTAAGATAACGGAATGAAAATAAATAAAAGATAAAAATTATGAATAAAAGTAATGTTTTAACTAGAACGCAGCAATATTTTGCTGTTATTTCTGCAGTTGTTCTTTCCTTATTGGTCGTATGGGCAGCCGCTTTTGGCGCAACAACTATCAGTTCAAATATAAATACTGGCGGTACTTTAACCGTTACCAGCACATCGGCTCTTACGGGATTGGCTACTTTAACCGGTGGTTATATTTCCGTAGCGTCTTCTTCTATTGTTGGTCCGTTGCATATTTCCGGTATGATTCAGGCTTCTTCTACTGCCACTTCTACTTTCCAAAATGGTATTCGGTTAAGTTCCGGTTGTTTCATAGATGCAAGCGGATCTTGTATCGGGACAGCTACTTCAACTTCTGCCAGCAACATCTGGACTGGTTTGCAAATATTTAATACTGGCGGTATTCTTTCCACTGCCTCTTCCACTTTTTCCTCAACTCTTAATATTAGCGGAACTTCTACGATAGCTGGATTATCTGCGGGATTTGGAACATTTTCTAACAATTTAGTCAGCTTAGGAAGATTAAATGTGACTGGAGTTGCTACTTTATCCGATATGTTAAAAGTGAGTGGTCCTGTAAATGCCTCCAGCACCTTATCGGTAACCGGAGTTACTAATCATTATGGTAATGTGAATTTTAATAGCATGGCTACTACTACGGCTTCAAACGGAAACTTTGATACATCCGGGGCAATAACTTCTACTGGAAGTATTGTTGCTAGTAGCACTTCTACCACATTACAAGGTATTGGTGTCGCTACTTCTACTCCAGCGGCAGAATTTGCAGCTGTTGGTAGTGCAACCACAACATTGTATCTAAATACTACTAAGGCGAATACGCGTCCTTGTGTACAATTAGGTGCTTATCGTGCGTACGTCGTTACCGGGGCAGGCGCCTCTACGACTGGATCTGGTGCGACTTTTCTTCTAGAACTTGGTGCTTGCAAGTAATTAAGTTAATTAAGATTGTAAATTTAAATTTCGTTTAATAATTTATGAAAAAATATCTATCAATTCTAGTCGGATTGATAACCTCAACCTCTTTAGTATTAGCGGCAAACGATGTTACTTTAACTTCCGGTGGAGCGCAGCTTTCGGTTAGTAATTATACATTGGTTGTATCTGGTACCGACAGGATAATTGATTCAATGGATGTTAGCGCCAGCAGTTTTACTGTTACGCTTTCACCAGGAGGAACTTTCGGCGTTAGTTCGGCTGATCGAAGAAAGTTTACTGTCGATCCTTTAACTTATGTAAAATCAGCTAATACCTGTACCGCTAGCGAATCTTCAATGAGTTTAACCACAACCCAAGCTTCTGGAGCGATTACAGTTACTATTACCCCTTCTACTTCAGAAACATGCGATGGCAGCGGAGAAGGAGGCGGAGGTGGCGGTGGTGGAGGCGGTGGCGGTTCTTATAGTTATGCCCCAACAACTCCAGCCCCAGCGCCAACTCCAAGTGTTCCTAAAGCCCCATCCGTAGCTCAGCCATCAGCGGTAGCTCAAGCAGTTTCTCCAGTCTTTAATAAAGATTTGGTTCGTGGAGCTCGGAATGATGATGTTAAAAGAGTTCAGCAGCTTCTTGCTCAAGACAAAGATGTTTATCCGGAAGGATTAGCCACTGGTTTGTATGGCCAATTGACCGAAAATGCAGTGCGTCGTTTTCAGCTTAAACATGGAGTTATAAAGAGCGCTAATGAGTCGGGTAATGGACGTTTGGGTCCTAAAACTAGAGCAAAGTTATCGGAAGTTTATGGCAATGGTGCAGTTGCGCCTGTAGCTCCAGCTTCTGAATTAACTCCAGCCCCGGCAGCTTCGACTCCAACTCCAGCCACAGATAATTCTGCGCTTCAATCTCAACTTCAAAGTCTTTTAAAGCAAATAGAAGCTTTACAGGCGCAGTTGAAAGCTCAGCAATCACAGCCAGCACCAAACCCACAAAGTCCGTTGCCATTCCTGATTGGAACTTAAAATAAAAATAACTTGAGATTATAAATCCCGCTAAAAGCGGGATTTATTATATGCCGAAATACCTTACTAAACCCCCACACCTAACAATCCGGAGGTAATTATTAAGTGTGGGGGCGAAACCACGGCCGCTTATAGTGAGCTTGTCGAACTATTAGGCCGTGGAGTTTCATTTACCTTTTTTAAGTTTTTTTACTAAGACATCAATATGATGGCTGACTTTTTCTAAAGATAATCCTTGTTCTTTAAGAAGATTTTCATTAAAGTCTCTGTCTGATTGCAGAATTGAAGCCACATCTTTAATATTTGAGTCTTTTGAAAATTGGATGAAAGCATCCAGATCTTTTGGGAAACAGGATCCTCCCCAGCCGCGATAACCGCCGTGATTAACGTCTAGATGAGAGTCACCAATTCTATGATCCGCAGCCATCCCTTTTCGTATATTTTCGTAATCAATGCCCAATTTTTCTGAAAGTTTAACTAGCGCATTAGCCCAATTCACTTTTCTTACAAAATGAATATTGCCGGCATATTTTATCATTTCTGCTTCAGTGGCTGTAATTCTAGTTTGGTGATAGGTTCCCACTCCCCAGGGAGACATAAATGGGGCTTTCGGTAAAAGTGACAGGACTAAATTGGCAACATCCAAACTTTTTTCTGTAAAACCGACAATCTGTCTGTCTGGCCGTATTAGATCTTCCCAAGCGCGGCTTTCTGATAAAAATTCCGGATTAAATAAAAATTTGTGCTGGGGGTAGTTTTTTTGAAAAAATTCTGTTGTTCCTGGTGGTACGGTAGACTTTAAAACTACAATTTTATTTCCGTTAAGTTTTTTTACCGCGTCAATTACTATAGAAATATCACAGGAGCCATCTTTGGGATTGCGCGGTGTCGGAACTGTAACGAAGATAATTTCAGCGTCGTTAATATCGCCTGCGCATTTTTCCGGAACAATATCATAAAGAAACAGATTTTTTCCGGATTGATATCCGCAAATTTCTTCAAAATACCTTTTTAATTGTTGGCCAACCCATCCTACTCCAAGAATGCCTATTTTAGGTGATTTTTCCATAATTTTTATATATTAATATAATCTTTTAAACATGATAAAGGTTTTATGTGGATTCAATTAATTTTTTCATTTTAAACCAAATAAAACTATTAGCAATGATTTGGGTTACGAGGGTTGCGAATGATGAGCCGGCAATGCCCCATTTAGGTATTAATAGTAGATCTAAAATAATATTTCCAATTGCCCCAATCGCTGAAAAAATTATGAAATTCTTTTGTTGATCGGCCGCTAAATTAGCATTGGCAATAATTGCCGATGGAAAAATCACTAAAATAGTCAGCATCAATATTTGAAAAGAAAGCGTGGCGGATTGATAATCTTGTCCAAAAAGCAGGTTGATGATTTGGCTTCCGAAAATAATTCCAAAAATAGTTATGGGAATGGCAACTATCAAAGAAATTTTAATAGCATTTTTAAGAACTTCTTTAAATGAATCCATTTTTTCTTTTGCCATCCTACTTAAGCTTGGGAAGAGGCTTGCGGCAAAAAGAGTTGGCAGAACGTATAGTAATTGGACTGGCCGTTGTGCCGCGGAATAATATCCTACTTCTGCCGCGGAGCGGAACCAGCCGATAATAATGGTGTCTGTATTAATCATTATTGCCCCAAGTGATCCGGCTAAGGCAAATGGCCAAGCAGTTTCAAGAATCGGCTTAATTAAATTAAAATCAAAATTATTAATTACTTCTTTAAAATAGTGCCTTAATTGAAAAGCGATCAATAAAAATCCCAGCATAATAGCGGCAGAGTAGGCGATTGTTAGGCTTTGGCTCGTGCCATTTATTTTCAAAGCAATAAAGCCGAATAAGGTTATAAAAAAATTAGTAGCTATTTCATTTAACCCTTCTATTTCCATTTTTTCATGCGCTCGGCTTATGGAAAACCCGAAATTTCTTAAGCTGTCAAAAATAAGTATAAAGGAAATTAAAGGCAATAATTGCTTTGCCTCCTCTAAGTTCGTTAAATTGGGCGCCACAAATAAAATTAAAACCCCGATTATTAATAGAATTAATTTTATAAAAAATGCGGTGGAAAAATATTTTTTTGCCATTTCAATATTTCTAGACGCTTCTTTGGTTACAATTGCATTGATTCCCAGATCGGAAAAAATTAGCATAAAAGCCGCGAAGCTCATTGCATATGAAAATGCTCCCCAGCTTGCCGGTCCGAGGATTCGTGCTGCATATATTACGATTGCTACCCTTATTAATCGTCCAAAAATTTGCCCGGAAAAAAGCCAAAAGGCATTTTTAAAGATTCTTTGTTTCAAGCTTTGATTTTCAAAAAGCAGATTTTTTATTTTTTTAAACATTTTTCAAAAAATTTCAGCTATGATTAGTGATTAGAAATTTTATTGTTTTTAAAATAATTAGAAAATCCAATAAAGGGGAATTATTTTTAATATAGTAGATATCATATTGCAGTTTTTGGTAAGAATCGGTTGTTGAAGCGGCATAGCGGTAATTAATTTGCGCCCAGCCCGTGATGCCGGGCTTGGTCAAATGTCGTAGATCGTAAAAAGGCAATTCTTTTTGGAGTTTTTCTACAAATTCCGGCTGTTCCGGCCTTGGTCCGACAAAAGAGATTTCACCGCGTATTATGTTATAAAGCTGGGGTAACTCATCCAAGTGGCTCCAGCGAAGGATTTTTCCTAAAGTTGTCACCCTTGGATCGTTGTGGTAATTTGCCCATTTTGCCCCGTCTTTTTCCGCGTCTGACACCATTGTCCTGAATTTCCAAATGGTAAACTCTTTTCCGCCTTTTCCAATTCGTCGCTGGCTGAAAAAAGCAGATCCATGAGAGGTAATTTTAATTAAAATGGCGACAATAAGTAAAATTGGCAATAAAATTATTCCTAATAAAAAAGCAAAAATTCTTTCAATTGGCTCGCTAATAATTTTATAGATTTTATGTTTTTTAATTAAGTTTTCTAAAAACCATACCTCTTCGAGTTCAGCTAGAGGAACTTTTTGGAGTATTTCTTCATGAAGAGTAGAAAGATCCATAATTTCGATTCCCAAACTTAAAGTTTTATATATTAATTTCGCCGCTTTAGTGTCTTTTTTAAGATGCGCGGGAATAACCAGGGTATTGATATTTTGGGAAATAATTATTTGAGCTATGTGGTCGAATTCTTTATCACCCAATCCTTCTTTCATCCAGTATTTTATTTTGTATCCGAGTTGCGGATTAGCCTCAATTTTTTCCGATATTTCTTCAGTTGTTTTGTTAATTCCAATTAATAGCACTCTATTTGCCGTTCCAGATCTGGCTAAAATAAAATTATAGATTCTTCGCCAGATATAATTAGTCGGCCCAAAAATTAAAAAGAGAATTATTAGATTTCTTCTCGGTTCAATCCCAAAATATGGAATAAGATAGAATATCGAGACTCCGATGATGAAATTAAAAAATAAAGCATAAATGAATTTTTGTTCAAATTCAAAGCCATTTTTCAAAGATTTTAAGTCATAAAGTCCGGCAATATAAAAACAGATAGTCCAAATTATAAAAATAAAAGTAAATGGTCCTAGGTGATAATCAAAAAATTGCTTGTAGAAAAGTTTATCGTATCTTAACCATAGCGTTAAAATAAGGGCAGCATATAAAATTAATATGTCGCCGAAAATCAATATAATTTGCTTAAGCCTAGAAAAGGAATTCATTGGATTGTCACTTAATTATAACATTGCCTCGGGTTACTATGTTATAATATTAATAAGGTCAATTAATTAACTTAAAAATTAAATTTTATATGTCAAAATCAGTTGTTATTTATTCCACTCCAACCTGCGTTTATTGCAAGATGGCAAAAGAATTTTTTAATAAAAATAATGTTCAATATGAGGAGCATAATGTTGCTGAAGATGATGCTGCGCGGGAAGAAATGGTGCAAAAATCTCACCAACTTGGCGTACCAGTGATTGATATTGGTGGAGAAGTTCACGTTGGATTCAATCGTTCGGAATTAGAAAGGGCTTTAGGTCTTAAATAATGTACGACTTAGTTATTATTGGTGGCGGTCCGGCTGGTGTTGCTTCCGGTGTTTATGCTGCCAGAAAAAAGATTAAAGCGCTTCTTATTGCGAAAAGTTTCGGGGGCCAATCTTTAGTTTCTTCGGATATCCAAAATTGGATCGGTGCAGCATCTCTTTCTGGATTTGATCTGGCAAAAAATTTGGAAGAGCATTTGCGGTCTCAGGAAGGGATTGAAATTTTGGATGGCGATTTAGTGGATAAAGTTGAGAAATTAAAAGATAGAAATTTTAAAGTTAGCACTAAAACTGGTAAAAATTTTGAAACTAAAACTGTCCTAGTGTGTTCTGGAAGTCATCATAAGAAATTAGGTGTTCTAGGAGAAGATAGGTTAAATGGAAAGGGCGTTGTTTATTGTTCCACTTGCGATGCCCCGCTTTTTGGCGGAAAAATCGTAGCCGTGGTTGGCGCTGGCAATGCTGCCTTGGAAGCGGTTCGCGATCTTTTTCCTTACGCAAATAAAGTTTATTTATTGGTTAGGAGCGATAAAATAAAAGGCGATCAGGTTACTTTTGAAGAGATAAAAAATAACTCTAAGGTGGAAATTATTTATCAGGCTGAAGTTAAAGAAATTTTAGGGAATGAATTTGTTACTGGCTTGAAATACTCAGATAAAAATAAAAATGAAATTAAAGAATTAAAATTAGACGGCGTATTTGTAGAAATCGGTTCTGCCCCCAATTCTGATTTAGCAAAAGATTTAGTGAAAATAGATGAGCGGGGACAAATTATAGTGGATCACAAAACTCAAATGAGTTCTTTACCGGGCATTTGGGCTGCTGGGGATGTCAGTGATGTTTTATACAAGCAGAACAATATTTCTGCGGGTGATGCAATAAAAGCCGTATTGAATATTTACGATTATCTTAATAAAAATAAATAAGACGAGTTCTATAGCGTGAAAATTTTTGTTAAGGCAAAGCCAGGCTCAAAATTAGAGAAAGTAAGGAAAGTCAGCGAAAACCACTTTGAAATTTCTGTCAGAGAGCGGCCACGGGACGGAAAAGCTAATTTGGCGATTCTGGATGCTTTGGCAGAATATTTTAAAATCTCTAAATCAAAATTAAGAATTGTTTCTGGTCATGCTGCTAAAAATAAAATAGTGGAAATCCTATAGTATTATTTATGAATCAATTTAGCCAGGCATTGGGGAGGGGGTTAGCTGAGGGGATTGGAGTAGCGCTTGTAAAAGTAGTATTGATTTTTATTTTTGCGATATTAATAATTTCAGCTTTAGGGCTTTTTACCTTAGGGCTTTCGATTTATTTTTATAAGCGTAAAAAACTTAGGCCTTTTTTAATTAGCGGATTTTTAAGTACTTTAGCTATTTCTTTAATAACTTCTATCATTTTGAGTTCTAAATTTAGCGGAAATTTTTCTTTGGCAGTAATATTATTTCCAGTATTTTTAATATTTGGAACAATAATGGTTTTGAAATTCCGCCGAAAATTAAAAAATAAAACCTCATAATATGGACGAGCAAGAATTAAAAAATAAATTAACCCAAGAGCAATACAGGGTTTTAAGAGAAAAGGGGACCGAAGCTCCATTTACTGGAAAATATGTAAATGAGCATTCAATGGGAATGTATAAGTGCGCAGCGTGCCGAGCAGAACTTTTTTCTTCTGATGCTAAATTTGATTCCGGAACCGGCTGGCCGAGTTTTACCGAGCCGGCAAATTTAAAGAATATTGAACTTAAAGAAGATAATGCTTACGGCATGAAGCGGACAGAAGTAATTTGCAAAAATTGCGGCTCCCATCTTGGCCATGTCTTTGATGACGGCCCGGAAGAAAAAGGCGGCAAACGCTATTGCATAAATTCTGTTTGTTTAGAGCTAGAGAAGAAAGCATAACACTATACTCATATTTTTAATGTGTAATATCCATACCTCCTTATACTTGCTATAGCAAGTATAAGGAGGTAATATACTATTACTTTATAATAAATTTAATTAATTTTTATATGTCGCGTGGAATCGGAATAATTCAAAAAAAGATCCTTATTTTGCTTTTTAAGCATCTATCTCTTGGGCTTTGCTATACGCCAGGACAACGATCTCGAACCTTGAGGGGTATAGATAGGGAATGGAAAAAGATTGAGGAGGAATCTCTAAGAAGGGCTATTGAAGGACTTTACAAAAATAGATTAATTGATATGAAAGAGTTAGTAGATGGCAGAATTAAAATAACTTTAAAAGATAGCGGCAATAAGAAGGTTTTAGAATACAAATTAGAAGATATGAATATTAAAAAACCGATTAAGTGGGATGGAAAATGGCGAATGGTCCTTTTTGATATCCCCGATAGTAAAAAGAAAATTAGAGAAGTATTACGTTTTCATTTAAAGCGTTTAGGATTTTTTCAATATCAAAAAAGTGTATTTATTTATCCATATGATTGTAAAAATGAAATTGATTTTTTAATAGAGTTTTATCAAATACGACCCCACCTTCGTCAATTAGTTATTTCTGACATAGATAACGATTTTCATTTAAGAAAGATTTTTAATAAGTTATTATCTAGTTAATAACTTATTAATTGTTTTTTTAAAATTTTAAATTCCACCTCCTTATATTTGCTATAGCAAATATAAGGAGGTGGATAGTAATTCTAAGTATTCAGCGGATATTGACGAAGTTTTTAATATAAAGTAGAATAGTCAGCGTATGTTTTTCAAAGACTTTTTTAAACTTGTTTATCGCATTAGTTACGCTGTACGTATCCCGCTTACAATTATTTTTATACTTTTTGCTGGTTTGGTTATTTATCGCATACCGGCCGTGATGGAACGCCAGAAGACGGAGGAAGTTGTGAAGAAAATACAGGCGCAGAAAATTACTTTGGCGGATGTTATGGGGGAGAATTTGCCACCGAAACCCGACCCAGCTTTAAAAGACGCTACTATTGAAGGAATTGACGCTAATAATAATGGCATTCGCGATGATGTAGAGCTCGCTATTTTTAAACTTCATCCTGATTCTGCCCGCATCCGCGCGGCGGAATTGCAGTATGCGATGGCACTGCAGAATGAATTAGCTAATGTGTTTAATAGCGAAACATTAGTAGCTACGATTCAGGAAGAGGGTAGGGGAAATATTTGTATTTTAGATTTGGAGCGAACTCAAGAAATTGAAAAGCTTGTGTTTAATACAGAGATTCGTAAAAAAACTAAGGAGGATTTATATAAGAAATTTATGACATCATACACTCTTCCTAATTCGAATTATTGCGATATTAATCCAAATACATTTACCAATTAATTTGAATATGCGGATTTTTATTTTAGTAATTGTTATTATATCTTTCCCCTTTGTTGTTTTTGCTTCTTGTAGTTCTTCTGGTGCGACGGTGGTTTATGTTAATGGAATATTAACAAATTATTCTGATGCTAAAAAAGATTTAGGCACGTTACAAGTTGAATATATAAAAAATACTGGTGATTATTCTCTAAAATTTACTAACGGCTACAATCAATCTCATCTTGCTGGCGCTGGCGATTTAATTGAATCAGCGTCTCAACTACTTGGTTCTTCTATTAATAACTACGATCGTGACACAATTCTTCTTCAGATATATCCGGAAGTGACTACTCGAAAAATTCTTCTAGTGGGGCATTCGCAGGGAACTTTTTATACAAATGAAATTTATAATTATCTTCTAAAGAACGGCGAATCAAAGGAGTCAGTTGGAGTATATAATATTGCAACGCCCGCTAGTTCTGTTTCAGGCGACAGTTCGGCACAGCTCACTGCAAGTGGAAAATATCTTACTTCAGAAAATGATAAAGTCATAAATGCTGTCCGTGGGGCGGCTTTTAAAATTGGAGCTAAACAGCCGCTTTCTGCTAATATCAATATTCCTCTTACGGCAGAGGAGGCGGCTAATTCTTTTGGAGGACATTCTTTTAGCGGAGTATATCTTGCTAATGATTCAGCCCGCATAGTTTCTGACAGCGAGAATGTTCTTAAAAAACTTGTTGCCACGGAAATTACAAACTTAGCCAATGCCGGCTGTTTTACGCCTCCGGCAAAAAGTTTAACTTATTACGCCCAAAAATCTGTTTTTGCAGTTGCCGACACTGCGGCCGCTGGCGTAGTGGCAGCGAATGGAACTATCGCGTTGGTTGGAGAGACTGTATATAACGATTCTATTTCAGCCCTTGCTGCTCTTCAAAATGGCGCTGTTATAGCTGGAACTTTTTTAAAAGAACTCGTGAATAAGGGCATTAACACTAGCGGTTTAGCACTTTTATCTGAAATTAATTTAAATAATACGGCAGTCGCCGAAAAGACAAATAGAGTGATTGCAAATAATTTTCTTAATAATGAAATTAATCAATCTAATAGTCCGCAAGAAAATTTAAATACTTCAGATACGCAAGATGAAGATGCCACCGAGAGCGTTGCGGGGCAGGCGCTTGCTGATAATAAACTGCCAACAACTAATGTTTTAAATACTAATACTCAAACTGCTAGCACCCCATTAAAACCAATCCAAGTCTGCACTTATAATACTAATAAGACACCCAGCCATCAAAATTTATTAATTAATGAAGTTGCCTGGATGGGGACTGCTAATAGCGCAAATGACGAGTGGATTGAACTTAAAAATATTTCCGGAGTTCCGCTGGATATTTCCGGATGGCAATTATTGGATCAGGGGGAACAGATTAAAATTACCCTAGAAAATAAAAAAGTTCCGGCTGGCGGATTTTTACTTTTGGAGCGCACAGATGATAGTTCAGCGCCCACGATTACTGCCGATGTAATTTATTCCGGAGCGCTTTCTAATACTAATGAGGGCCTAAGGCTTTTTGATAGTGATTGCAATTTAATAGATGAGATTATGGCGGCGACAGATTGGCCAGCAGGAATTTCTGAAGCGCGGCGGACAATGGAACGCCAGATTAATTTAAGTTGGAATACTTATAATGGCAACGGCCAAACTCTTGGTTCTTTATTAATGATGGGAACGCCAAAAGCAGAAAATAGCCCGGCAGTAGTTTTTCAATCTGGCGGTGTTACTCAAAATGTAATTAGCACAGAAACTAATTCGACTGCGACTGCGGCTGCGACAACAACTACGATAAATAATGACAACCCTTCGACTAGCTCAGAGCAAGCAAACCATTTGGTAATCAGTGAGGTGCAAACTACTGGCGGCGCTGGTCAAACTACTAATGATTTTGTGGAACTTTATAATTCTACCAATTTACCGATAAATTTAAACGGATATCGGTTGGTAAAAAGAACTAAAACTGGAACTTCCGATACCTCAATTAAATCTTGGATTGGCGATGAATTTGTTCCAGCAAAAGGATTTTATCTTTGGGCATCAAGTAATTACACAAGTATTGCGGTTGCGCCAGATGCGACGACAACTGCAACAATAGCTGATGACAATGGAATTGCGCTTCGGCAAGGCCCGGCAGATACAGGGATTATTATTGATAGCGTTGGTTGGGGAGAAAACCAGTCTAATTTTGTTGAAGGAACAGTTTTTGCAACTAATCCAGGAGCAAATCAGAGTTTAGAGAGAAAAGTTTTTTCTTCTGGCTGTGTTTCAGCAAGTGGCAGTGGCGAATTTCTTGGAAATAGTTGTGATACTAATAGCAACAGCAGTGATTTTGAAATTCGCGCAGCTTCCAATCCCCAAAATTCCAAAAGTTTTCCAGAACCCCGCAGCCAGCCGACTGTGGCAGCAAATTTTAATGTAAGTTACAGCTCCAGCACGATGGAGCTGATTTTAAATTGGGATCAATCTAAAGATTATTCTGAATCCACCTCTACTATAAAATATATTTTAAATTACGGAACCTCTTCGCCGGACACCCTAAAATCTTTAATAGAATTAAATTCAACCACCACCTATAAATTTAAAATTAATGAAGTCGGGACAGATTTTTATTTTAATATTTTAGCCAAAGATCGGGAAAATTTATTATCCAATGCTACAATTGCCAGTATTAATGCCGCGAGTCCGCTGACTAACTTATATTTTTATCACGATACCCGCAGTTCTACCAGCCAGAAATATCTTTTGGATTTTTATTATAATAATTATCCTTTTGTGCCAGATATTTATCAAACTGGCATCTGGAGTAGCTGGAAGATTTTGGTATTTTATCTTAATAAAGATGCGCCGAAAGAGCTGGTATTAAATACTGTCAATAATTGGCAGCCGGCTAATACCGCTGGAGTTTTAGATATAAGATATGAAAATTGTACTGGAGGTAATTCCCGCTATTACTCATTAGTTCTTCCAGACAGTTTTTCGCGATGTTCTAATGGCGGCGGCGTAGAGAATAGGGCGTTTAGTTGGAGTAATTTGGAAGACCCCTATATTTTATTGGAGCTGGCCACCACTACCAGCGGCATTACCTTTACTTCGCAAGATTTTGTTACAGTTGCGATGTATTCCTTGGCTAGTTCTGGCGGAGGAGATCAGAAATTTAATTTGGCCGCATTGGATAGAAATAAATATTTTTTCCAAAATATAGCGCCAGTCCATCAAGCTCCAGCAACACCAAGTAACCTAAGTTTAAGCCATAATGCAACCACTTCGATTTTAGCGGCTACATGGGATAGTTCTAAAGATGCTGATACTTTAGATGCATTAATTACTTATCAAATTAATTATTCCACTACTACGTTAAGCGATAGCGGCTGGACAGCTGTTTTTGGGACAAGTTTAAATATTAGTGTTGAACCGGGTAAAACTTATAATATTGCTCTTCGCGCCAAAGATGATTTTGGAGATATTTCTCAATCCGTTACAGCAGTTTTTTCGGTTCCGGAAACGCCGCCTCCGTATGGATTAAATAATATTCGCTGGGGGCATTTAACCAGCAGTTCTTCGGTAGCTGTCGCTTTTAGTTCTAATCCGTATCCGTTTATGGCAAGCGGGACGCCAAGCGCGATTATTTTCTTTTTAAATCAATCGCCGCCGGTCAGTTCGTCCTTTTCTAATTTTGTTGAACGCTGGGGAATTGGCGGAGTTAATACAGTTTTAAGTTTAGGTTATAGCGCTTGCGATAATAACAATGCCACTATACTTGGAGGATTATTAATGCATAATTCAAGCAGTTGCCTGACTAGCGGTTCTGGATTAAGTACAAGATATTCCAGAAATAGTTTGACTTTAGGACAAATGGATTTATCCACAAATGTTTTGGGAGTTTTTAGCGACAGCGGCACTATCACTCATACTTTTTCTACGAGCGATTATATTACTTTAGGATTTTATAGTTTAAGCGGGAGCAATTTTAATAAAGTAGCGGCTTATAATAAGAAAATTTATTTTGAGGAGTAGGGTTGATTTAATTTTGATTTTTTTGTAGGATATTTGTAGTTAAGATTTTTGAAAAGGAGATTTGGATGAAGCACTACAGAATTGAACTTTTACAAACCGCTGAAGGGATAAACCTTAGAAAAGATAAAACAGAAGATATTATTGTTGTTTTGTTGTGGAGTTTGGATATTAAGAAAGCTAGGGAATCAGCAAAGAAAATTGCCGATGCATTACTAATCTCAACCCACGTTGGTAATTTGGAATACATTGTTAAAAGCATCCGACTCTACAAATGACCGGCTATATAAGCCGGTTTTTTTATTTTTGTTTGACAGATTAAAGAAAATATATTATACTATCATTAGTTCAGAAGTTAAATTTATAAATAGGAGATTATCATGGCTGCGATAACCGAGAGAAGCTATAGGGAACAAGATGCACAGCGCTGGCCCGAGGAAACCAAAGAGACCCTCTACATCGAAGGGACTCTGGGCATGAACTTTCAGGAGCTTTACGAAAAGATCCAGGCCAAGTGGCCTGGCATCACGATGGAAGAGATCCAGATCGAACCCGAGTATTTCCATACGCATTGCATCACGTACGACGTCTATGACTCGGGAGACTGGACGAACTTCTTCTGCATCACGGCGTCCAAAGAGTACTTCGAGCGGACCGGCAGATAAGCATTCTGCCACCGAGCGCCCATTACCGTAAAAGGTAATGGGCGTTTTTATTTACTTGTATTATTCCAGCCATGGCTAGTATAATACAAGTGATTTTTTTAATTTACTTTCAGGAATAAATTTGTTAGAATATCCAGAAGTTCTTTTACTTGTTAATTGGAGAGTAAATTGTTTAACGGTATAAGCTGGAGCTGGGGAGTGATAGCGCCGGTAGTGACAGTGGTTATTCTTACAATCGGAATTACGGATCAGATCCGTTTGATTATTGAGCATAAAAGTTCCAAGCAAGTTTCTTTAACCCGGACGACACTTGGAACTTTAGTTCCAGTTGCCTGGCTTTTTTATGGCCTTGAACTTAATAATTTCACCCAGATTGTCTGCTGTATTTGCCAGATAGTTTTAGGGGGAGCGCTTTTCGCTGTTATCTGGCATTACCGAAACCGCAATTAAATTTTAAACCGCTCAAAGGCGGTTTTCTTTTTTATAAATTCCATGTTATTTTATAAGTAGTTTAGGTTAGCATTGAAAATAGAATAAAAAATGATTCAGCAATGGGGCTTTTTGTTGCCATCTTTGTTTATACTTTTTGCCCTGGTTTTTTTAAAATCCCAAAAAGCAGTGGCAAGCATAAATTGGCGATCATTTGTCTACGCGACTGCCGCCTTTGTAATATTTTATTTAGCTGAAATTTCCGAACTTTCTAATAATCTGCCGGTAATTGAGGCAATCACTTTCGGAACCATAGCGCTTTTATGCCTTATTGATAATTACAAAGAGATTGGAATTGCGATTTACGCGCTGGGCCAATTTTCAAATATGCTGGTGGTGGTTTTAAACGGGGGCAGGATGCCATCCATAGATCTCCCTGCGGAAACTTTACGGCATACACCAATGACCAATGAAACCATTTTGCCGTTTCTTTCAGATTGGATTTATTTTCAGCGCCTGGACATACTTTTCAGCATTGGGGATGTATTATTAGGTTTGGGCATCATAGTTTTTTCAGTTAAATTTCTTTTTTTCAGCAAAGAATAAAAAAGATTAAAAAAAGCGGCCTTAGGCCGCTTTTACATTATAAACATTTCAAATAATCCCTTTTTGAATTCCCAGATTTTTTAAAAATTTTATAATTTTTTTTCGGTTTTTCCGGCGTTTCTTAGTCTTTCTCGGCCTTTTCTTTATCTAATTTTATTCCGCGATCTAAGGATCTGAGAGGAGGTTCTTTCTGTATTCCATCTTTTGGCAATTTAAGGTGATCGCTGATTAAATCCATCATTTTTTCAATCAGCTTTTCATCTTTCATCAGCTGATGCTCATGATTATTACTGCGTCCTTTTAAAAAAAGAGCATGATGGAGCATTTCATGAGCGACTGTTCCATAAAACATAGCCCTTTTGTGCTTGTAGCTGAAGTGTATGTGGTAATAAGCATAGTATTTATCATGACTCCAATTATTTTCGTAGATGTTATTAAGGCAAATTCGTATGATTGAATCATGCCATGTTCCAAGGATATCCGGGTTTTTGTGGGGGCAGTTATCCAGGTCTTTAAATTTTTCTTTTTTGCACTTGCCTATATCGGGGCATTCTTCTAAAAATTTTATTTCAGGAATCGGAGTAGCGGGAGGTATTTGGATTAAGGTAATTGCTTCTAGCCATATTTTATTCATTAAAATATCATCAATCGGCTCTTCTTCGCATCCAGCCAGTGATAGAATTAGAAGCATCGGCAGTATTAAGTTTTTAAGGTTCATTATCGCCCCCCTCTTCCTAAAAAGTCATTTTCTGCTTATATTATAACAATGATAGTAATATTAGTCAATATACGGAGCTTATATAATGTAGGTTCGATTTTCCGGACGGGGGATGCGACGGGGATTGAGAAGATCTATCTTTGCGGAATTACGCCTCGGCCGACCGACCTATTTGGTCGGTTTAGGCCACAATTGGCGAAGGTTTCTTTAGGAGCGGAAAAAAGCGTGCCTTGGGATGATTCGGCGCGCTCACCACGAGCAACTTTAAAGTTACTCGAAAAGTTAAAAAAAGAAGGGTATAAAGTTTTTGCAGTTGAACAAAACAAAAAATCAGTTCCGTACTATAAGTCCAAAGTCAAAAGTCAAAAGTCAAAAGTCGCATTGATTTTTGGCAACGAAGTTAGCGGCTTGTCGCAGGCAATTTTAAAAAAGTGCGATAAAATTTTGGAAATTCCAATGAGGGGCAAAAAAGAATCTTTAAATGTTTCGGTCGCATTTGGGATAGTAGTTTTTGGGTTATTATATAAATAAATGGATAAACTGAGAAGAATTTTACTAAGCATTGTGGCATTTATTTTTTTAATTATTTTAGGATTAGTATCCGGATTTTTATTGCAGGATAAAAAGAAGAATTTTTCTATTTTGGAAATTGGCAGCCAGAGTTTTGAAGTGGAAATAGCAGATAATGTATTAAATCAAGCGCGCGGATTATCTGGAAGGGATAGTTTGCCGGAAAATCAAGGAATGCTTTTTATTTTTCCTGATTTAGGCCAAAGAAGCTTTTGGATGGCGGGCATGAAATTTCCGCTGGATATTATTTGGATAAGGGATAATAAGGTAATCGGTTTTTCGGAAAATTTGCCTCCCGCCAGCAGTGTCAATGTCCAATTGTATAATCCGTCAGAGGCAGTAGATAAAGTTTTAGAAATTAATGCCGGTTTAGTCAAAAAATTGGGTATTAGAGAGGGTGATAAGATTGTGTTAAAGTAGAGTCTTATATATAGAAGCTTATGGGAAAAGATAAGAAAATTTTTGGTCTTCAGAAAAATGTATTTTCACTTGGAATAGTCAGCTTATTCAATGATTTTTCCGCGGAAATGATGTACTCGGTAATGCCGGGTTTTTTGACAGTGGTTTTAGGCGCTCCGCCGGTTTTCGTCGGTTTTATTGAAGGATTTGCGGATGCGCTAGCTAGCACTTTAAAGATTTATTTCGGTTGGTTTTCGGATAAGATTGGCAAAAGGAAAATTTTAGCAATCAGCGGTTATACTATTTCTGTTTCAACACGCTGGTTTTTATCTTTGGTGGGAAATTTTTGGCAAGTTTTTATTTTGAGAGCAATCGATCGAACTGGCAAGGGTTTGCGCGATTCTCCAAGAGATGCCTTAATTTCAGAGTCTGTTTTTTCGAATGAATTAGGGAAATCTTTCGGATATCATCGGGCAATGGATACTGTGGGCGCCACTCTCGGGCCATTAGCGGCAGTAATTTTAATGCCAATGATTATGAATGATTATCGGCTGCTTTTCCGCATCAGTTTTGTAATTGGAATTTTAGCTGTTTTAACTTTTATTTTTGTTAAAGACGTGGCGGGGCATACGGAAATGGAAAAAGCCGTCCACCCTCCGTTCAGTTTTTCCCTTAAAGAATACAGCTTAGAATTTAAGGAGTATCTTTTAGCAGTTTTTATTTTTGGATTAGGCGTGATGCCAGTGGCGCTTCTCCTATTAAAATCTCAAGAAGTAGGATTAAATGGGTTTTCCATGCCTTTAATGTATTTTGTTTATAATTTGTCTTTTGTGATTTGCGCTATCCCGGCCGGCAAATTATCCGATAAGATTGGGGAGAAAAAAGTATTAATGTTTGGATTTTTAGCGGCAATTTTTTCTTATTTAAGTTTAGCTTTATTTTCCAACATGCTAAGCGTTATTTTAGGATTTATTATTTTTGGAATTTATTCTGCCATGACTGACGGAGTGGAGCGCGCTCTAGCTTCCAGGCTGGTTCCGGCAAATAAGTTAGCGACCGGCCAAGGATTTTTAAATGCTGCCGTAGGATTTTCTTCGCTTTTAGCCGGAGTAATCGGCGGATCTATCTGGACTATTGTGGGATCAAATATGGCGTTGATTTATGGGGCGGTTATGATGCTGATGGGCTTGTTAACATTTATTCATTTAAACAGGCATGTTACTAGAGTATAATAGTAAGGATGGCAAAAGCGCGTATTGCAATAAATGGATTTGGAAGAATAGGGCGTCTCTTTTTTAGGCAGGCTTGGGATAATAAAAACCTGGAGATTGTCGCCATTAACGATCTGGGTGATATTGAGAACCTTGCTTATCTTTTAAAATACGATACTGTTTATCGTCAATTTTCGTCTGAAATTAAAATTAGAGGCAATAATTTATTAGTTGATGGAAAATCGGTGAAAGTTTTACAGGAAAAGGATCCGGCTAAACTGCCTTGGAAAAATTTAAAGATTGATATTGCCGTGGAATCAACTGGCTTCTTTGAATCTTTTGAAAAAGCATCTATGCATTTAACTGCCGGAGCAAAACGAGTGGTGATTACTGCGCCAGCCAAAGACAAAGAACGCAGTGACGCTAAAACGGTTTTACTTGGCGTAAACGAGGAGCAGTTTAAAAAATGCAAAATTACTTCTAATGGATCTTGCACTACTAATGCGACTTCGCCATTGGCGGCGATTATGTTGGAAACTGTTGGAGTTAAAAAAGCTTTTTTAAATACCGTCCATGGCTATACTGCGACGCAAAATTTAACCGATGGCCCGACTAAAGGAAAAGATTTCCGCCGCGGTCGGGCTGCTGCCCAAAATATTTCCCCGTCTTTTACTGGAGCGGCGATTTCTGTAGTGCGGGCATTGCCGGAATTGGAAGGAAAATTTGACGGCGTGGCAATGCGAGTTCCGGTAATTACAGGCTCGATTGCTGATTTTACTTTTTTAGCAAAAAGAAAAACTTCCGTGGAAGAGATAAATAATATTTTCCGCAAAGCAGCTAAAAGCCCGCGCTGGAAAGGAATTTTAAAAGTTACTGAAGACCAATTAGTTTCTTCGGATATTATCGGCGAGCCATATGGTGCGATTGTAGATTTAAAATTTACCCAAGTAGTAGACGGAGATTTTGTAAAAGTATTTTCTTGGTATGACAATGAGGCGGGGTATGTGGCGACTTTAGTGGGACATGTTTTGAAAGCGGCAGAAAATTTGTAAATTCATGTTAATTTATATTGGTTCGGATCACAGGGGATTCAAGCTTAAAGAATCTTTAAAAATTTATTTGAAAGAAAGCGGTTATGAAATAGCGGATGTTGGCAATTCAGTTTTTGACCAGGCTGATGATTATCCGGATTTTGGAAAAGCGGTAGCGAAAGAAATCAGTCTGGATCCGGAGAATTCCAGGGGAATTTTAATTTGCGGATCGGGCGTTGGGATGGATGTCGTTGCCAATCGTTTTAAAAATGTCCGTTCGGTTTTGGCATCAACTCCAGATCAAGCCGCATCTTCACGAAATGATGATAATACTAATGTGCTTTCAATTGCAGCGGATTTTTTGACTGAAAGTGAAGTAAAAAAGATTTTGACTATCTGGCTTCAAACAGATTTTTCCGAAGAAGAACGGCATCGCCGACGATTAGAGAAAATTGATATTTTATAAAGGCTTAATATATTTGCCCATGTTAAAATTGTTGTATGAAAGTTATACCAGCCATTAATGAAACTAATTTTAAGGAAGTAAAAAAGAAAATAAAAGCGGCGCAGGATTTTGTTATTGATCCTGCAGATGAGGCAGTCTGGATTCATTTAGATGTGGCAGACGGAAAATTCACCCGCAATGTTCTTTGGAAGAATCCGGCGGATTTGTTAAAGGTAAAAAGTGAAATGCCGAATGTTAAAATTGAAGTTCATTTGATGGTAGAGAATCCAGATGCGGTTTTGGATGCATGGCTGGATGCAAAAGTTAAAAGAATTATCGTTCATTCGGAATCAATAAAAGATATTGATGTTATAAAAATGAAATGCGTGGCTTTTGGAGTGGAATTAGTGATTGCGATTAAGCCGGATACCCCAGTAGAGCATTTATTCAAATATGAAGGGGACGCCAGCGGATTTTTAATTTTGGCGGTCAATCCAGGACTTGCCGGTCAGAAATTTAAAGAAGACCAGCTGGCGAAAATTAAAGCTTTGCGGCAGAAATTTCCAAATGCTAAAATAGAAGTAGATGGCGGAGTGAATTTGGAAACCGCGCCAAAGATAAAAGAATCCGGAGCGGATATTTTGGTTTCGGCTTCATATATCTGGAATGGCAAAAATTCGAAAGAGGCATATCTTGACTTATTAAATATATAGTGGTATAATTATTTTTAATCGGGTATAGCTCGATTATCGTATATTTCACAAAAAGGAGGGATTGGTATGAAGCCAACCCTGCAGCAAGCGAATCAGGTCTTGAACCTGATATCGCAGAAAGACCCGTCGGAAAAGCAGCTCCAGGCGCTGTTCGCGTCCGGGCTGTTGTCTGACCTGCTGGATGCGGATACGAGCCGAACGGATCGCGAAAAGTTTCGCGAGTTGCTTGGACTTAATATGATCGCTATCGGTGTGTCCGATATAAGCGATCTCCAGCCGCCATACGCAGGTTGGAAGGTTATCAAACAAGCCGCGATTCCGATCGGCACCGTGACACTGAAACTCACTGAGTTTTTAGAGAAAGGCGAGACAGTGGAAGGCGAGGAGATGCTGAAGCGCGCAGTAACGCATTTCTTCATGTTCGGCTTGAGGCACGCGAATGCTCTACTTGCCAAGGCAGATCGTATACCTGAGAAATGGCGACAATATTGCTGCGTCTTTCCGGGAACAATCTGCGAGGACCCCTCCGGCATCCAGCGTGTCCCGTGCCTCCGCTTCGGCCGCCGCTGGTACTTGGTATGGATCGAGTTGAACCGCACTTGGGGCCGCGGTGATTGTCTAGTCGTCTGCAAGTAGCTTCGCCCCGCGAAGCGGGGCTATTGGTCCCTTGGACCCTTAGCAAAAACCCCCACAGAGCTTGGCTCTGTGGGGGTTTCTATTTTTATTGAAATACGAGATTTGATTTTCATTTAAATTTTGTTATAATTAAATTATGTCAGTTTCAACGCTAAATAAAATAATTATTAGCAGGGGGGAATATCAACGGTTAAAAAATATGGAAAAGCAGTTTCAAAAAGCCTTGAAGCGCCTTGGATATTTAACGGATATCCGGGAAGCGCGGAAAGAAGCGGCTAAGGGACGTTTAGTGGAACAGGAAAAGCTTTTTAAGAAACTAGGCATTTAGCGATATGCAGGTTTTTTATACCGAAAAAGCTGCAAAGCAGTTAGCGGCCTTACCAAAATTAATTCAAAAACGCATCGCTCAGAAGATGCGTTTTTATGTTTCTCAAAATAACCTGTTAAAATTTGCTGAAAAATTAACAGATTATTACGAGGGTGAATATCGTTTTCGGATTGGCGATTATCGGGTTATTTTTGATGTAGATAAAGATAAAATTATTATTTTAAAAATTGGGCATCGTAAAGATGTTTATATTTAGTTTTAAGTTATAATAAAATTAATGGCGGATTTACACGAAAATAAATTAAAATTTCTGGAAGAGATGGCGAATAAGATCCGGCAGGATATTATTGAGATGCTGGTGGAAGCAAAATCCGGGCATTCTGCCGGACCGCTTGGGATGGCGGATATTTTTACCGCGCTTTATTTTCATATTTTAAATCATAATCCGAAAAATCCCAGCTGGCCGGAAAGGGATCGGGTAGTGCTTTCTAATGGCCATATTTGTCCGGTGCTTTATGCGACGCTAGCTAATGCTGGATATTTTCCAATGGAAGAACTTTTTACGCTCAGGAAACTTGATTCAAGGCTCCAGGGGCATCCTCATCGGAATTCTTTACCAGGAATTGAAACTACTTCAGGACCGCTGGGTTCTGGAATTTCCCAAGCTATTGGAATGGCGCTTGCAGCGCGATTGGATAAAAAGAAAAATCGGGTTTATTGCTTAACTTCTGATGGCGAACATCAAGAAGGAAATACATGGGAAGCGATTATGTTTGCCGGCAAGCAGAAATCCAAATTAAATAATCTGACGGTGATTATGGATCGGAATAATATCCAGATTGACGGGTTTACGGAAGAGGTAATGCCGCTTGAACCGCTTCGGGAAAAATACGAAGCATTTAACTGGCATGTGATTGAAGTAAATGGCCATGATATTTTGGAATTTGTTTCGGCAGTTAATGAAGCAAAAGCGATTTATGAAAGGCCAACAATAATTATTGCGCATACTATTCCCGGTAAAGGAGTAAGTTTTATGGAAAATGATTACATGTGGCACGGCAAACCGCCGACAAAAGAAGAAGCAAAAATTGCTTTATCGGAATTACGGACGCTTGGAGGACGGATTAAATCGGAACATGAGTGACACTCACCTTTCATTCCTTTCAAACGCTGCTCCGGCAGAAACAAAACTAATTCGCTCATGGCGTAAAAATTTCACCCTAGTCATTTCATTCCTGGGTATCCCGAAATTTTTACTACTCGCTCAAAGTTTTGTAACTCTGCCTCCGCAATGTTCTCAAGTAAATGAAAGGTTCGTTTAGTTGAAGTTTATTTATGTTATAATAGAAAGTAATTATTAAAAGGTCGGGAAATAATGAATTTATTTTAATTATAATGAATCAAGAACACACAAAATTCCATTTGTCCTGCTGTTTTCGGCCAATGCTAAGTTTTGCTCTTTGGCTTGCTGCTGTTGCCTGTTTAGTTATGGCTTGGGTAGCAGTTTATCAAAGAGGTTTAGTCTTTGGATTAGAACCATTAGCTTGGTACTGGAATGCATTAGTCCTTGGCGTTTTATCTATGGGTAAAAAGGGATATGGCCATGGCAGCTGCGGAACTTGCATGCTGGGAAAAAAAGAAGGAATGTAAAAGAGAATTCTCGAGAATTTTCATCGTCCCTCATTCGCTGTCCGCCAGCTGGCGGAGGTGAGCGAGGGATTCGAAAATTCTAGAGCTTAAAATTTAATTTATGCTTAATTCTCGGGTAAAACTTAGTCTTAAAACTTTTGATAAGGATATTGAGCAAAAGCCGACCCGCGATGGTTATGGCGACGGTTTAGTGATTGCAGGAGAGCAGGATCCTAATGTAGTAGTTTTATGCGCTGATCTTACTGAATCCACCCGCTCGGAAGCTTTTTCCAAAAAATTTCCAGAAAGGTTTTTTGAAGTTGGTGTGGCAGAACAAAATTTGGCCACTATTGCATCGGGGTTAGGAGTAAGCGGAAAAATTCCTTTTATTTCTTCTTACGCGACTTTTTCTCCTGGTAGAAATTGGGAGCAGATTCGAACTACGATTTCTTATAATGACGCTAATGTAAAAATTGCCGGCGCTCATGCCGGAATTTCTGTAGGCCCGGACGGCGCGACTCATCAGGCAATTGAAGATATTGCGACGATGCGGGTAATGGCGAATATGAAAGTTTTTGTGCCGTGCGATGCAAATGAAGCGAGAAAAGCTACATTGGCCGCGGCGAAAATTTGGGGACCGGTTTATTTAAGATTTGGCAGGGAAAAAATGCCGGTTTTTACTACCGAAGAAACTCCTTTCCGACCAGGTAAAGTTGAGATTTTCTGGGAGCCGAATCCTAAAAAAGATAAAGCCAAAAAACCGGAAGCAGTAATTATTGGCTGTGGCTCTTTAGTCCATTACGCGCTTCTTGCAGCCAAAGAACTAGATGCTGAAGGTATTGGAGTTTGCGTTGTTAATTGCCATACTATTAAGCCATTAGATGAAAAGAAAATTTTGGAATTAGTTGGAGAGTGCGGAGCAGTGGTAACGGTTGAAGAGCATCAAGTTATGGGAGGGCTGGGCGGAGCAGTGGCAGAATTGTTAGGAAAAAATTTGCCGACGCCGATAGAATTCATTGGTATGCAAAATATTTTCGGTGAATCTGGTCCGCCAAAAGATTTAATTGAAAAATATGGAATGGGCGTGAAAGATATAAAGGAGGCAGTTAAGAAAGTTATAAAAAGAAAATAATTGACCTATCTTAAAAAAGAGCTTACTATTACTTTAGTTTTTTAATAATAGGGAGGATGGATGTTGCTAGGTACGCTATTAACAATAGCTGTACTTTTATATTCGGTAATCTTGCATGAAATCGCTCATGGCGCAGCAGCGCTTTATTTTGGAGATTCTACCGCTAAAGATGAGGGGCGCCTCACATTAAATCCAATTCCGCACCTTGATTTATTCGGATCAATTTTACTTCCGGCATTCTGTATTTTATCCGGCGCTCCAATTTTTGGCTGGGCAAAACCGGTTCCGGTTAATTTCAATTTTCTTTCCAGAAAAGAAGAAATTTGCGTAAGCCTCGCTGGCGTATTGGTAAATTTTGGAATTGCGATGGTTTTCGGATTAATCTTAAGATTTTTTGGCAGTGATCTGAATTTGAATTTAATGATACTTTTAAGTTTAATGGTGAGAATCAATCTTTTATTAGCAGTCTTTAATTTAATGCCGATACCTCCGCTTGATGGCTGGAGAATCTGGGGAGTTTGGCTTCCTGATGATATGAGATATTTTTTTGAAACTAATGCTTTTATGTTCTTAATTATTCTTTTAGTACTCTTGCCATACCTCCCGATTTTTCCGTTAGTCCAGTTATTTTATTCTCTGATAACCGGAATGTAATAAAAAATCTCGATCTTAGATCGAGATTTTGTATTTTAATTCCAGGATTTTTTTGATATTCGGTATGGCTAATTTTTCCGGCGGATGAAAGTCATTAGCAATAAAGTTGTAGGGAATTTCGCCGAACGTTGCCGCAAGATAAGCTTCTTTGTCCCAAAGCAGACAATCGGCAATCCTTTTTTCTATATCTTTGTCGCCGCGATTTTTTAATCTCCCAATCAATTCTTTTTTTCCCGGGGAAATGATATAAAAAGGGATAATTTTTCCTTTACTGATATTGAATAAAAGTTTAACGCTTTTTGGAACTAAAATCATAAAGAAAATTTCCTTGGACTCGATGGCTTCTTGAAGGGATTCTTTCAAAGTTCCGTAAGAATTATTATGTTCGCCAACGTGCCATACGAATTTATCTTCTCTTTTTAACTTTTCAAATTCTTTAATATCTACATATCTATATGCCCCAGGGCGATCGCTGGATCGTTTTTCTCTGGTAGTTATGCTTTCTACAAATTTTAAATTAGGATTATCTTTCTTTAATAATTCAAAAATAGTGTCTTTTCCGGTTCCGGAGGCGCCAGTCAGAGCTACAATCATTGCTTTTTGTTATAGATGAACTGCTTTAATTTTAGTAATTTAGAGAGAGAAGCGCAAGGTGATATAATTAATTTATGTTTGATGTAATTACTATTGGTTCTATTACCAGAGATAATTTTTTGGAAGGGGATTTTCCGATTGTAAAAAGCCCTACGGCGCCTTCCGGCAAAGCGATTTTTTTGCCTTTCGGGGAAAAATTGGAAGTTAAAAAAGTTTATTCCACTATTGGCGGGAATTCGGCTAATGCCAGTGTTACTTTTGCCCGGCAAGGATTTAAGACTGCTTGTTTTGGAAAAGTGGGTGATGATTTGTCGGGCAAGGAAATTGCGGAAAAATTAAAAAAAGAAAAAGTCCGGCCGCTTTTCACGGTTTCAAAAAATAGGCCTACAGCTTATTCAGTTTTGCTTTTAGAAAAAGGAGAAAGGACTATTTTGGGTTATCATGGCGCTTCGGATACTATGCGATTGCGAGATATACCTTGGAAAAATTTAAAAGCAAAATGGTGGTATTTATCTTTAGCCGGCGAGTCTGATAAATTTTTAAAGCCCCTGCTTAACTTTGCTAAAAAAAATAATATTAAAGTCGCTTTTAATCCGAGCGGGCACCATATTAAGCATAAAAGAAACGAAATCCTGTCTTCGCTTAAAGATATTTCCTTTTTGGTTTTAAATGAAAGCGAAGCGGCAGATTTAGTCGGCATACCTTTTAAAAATGAAAAAGCGGTTTTTAAAAAATTGGATAAATTGATGCCGGGTATTGTGGCGGTCACCGATGGCCCAAATGGCGTTACGGTTTCAGACGGAGAATATTTATATAAAGCCGGAATTTTTAAAGAACAGAAAGTCGTGGATCGGACTGGCGCCGGTGACGCTTTTGGTTCTGGATTTGTGGCCGGACTTCTGAAAAGTCAAAAATCAAAAATCAAAAGTCAAAAGGAAGTTATTTCATATGCTATTCGCCTTGCTTCTGCCAATGCCACTTCAGTGGTGGAACAAGCGGGCGCCACGGAAGGAATTTTAACGAATAAGCAATTTGAATCAGCAAGATGGAAAAATCTTAAAATTAACGTCAAAGAACTTTAATATGGCTGATAGAACAGCAGCGGATAAAATCGCTAAAATTTTAAGGGCTGACAAGCAGGCTCTTTATAAAATTGAAGACCGCTTGTCTCGCGTAACCGGACAAACCGGCGTCTTTGAAAAGATTGTCAAAGAAAATGAGCAAAAAGTGAAAGAAAAACTTCTTACGCTCGGCGTATCCAGAGATTCCAGCGCCAAAGAAGTCTACGATGCTCTTATTTCCAAGATTGAATCAGATGATTATCTTCTTCTTAAAGCTTTTGGCGGATTGGTCTGCGATAATTCCAAGGATTGCAATCAGATTTTGGAAATTGCCAGAAAAATCGCGGAGTCTAACCACGGATTTTTTCTAAAATTGAATAAGGCCAAAGAATTTTTAATTAAAGAGCCGCCTAAAAAGGTAATGGAGTATCTCGGATATGATTCTCCGGAAAAGATGGTGGAAAAGGAAAATTTGTTTGAGCTTTACAGCGCACTCAGATTTTTAGAAGGCTCAGAATGGCTTAATCAGATATTTTTTAAGCAGTATGAAAATTTAACGCCGGATGATTTTGAAATACGCGAATTGGTAGTCCATTCTTTAGACCAAAAATGGGTGGCAATCACGGAAAAATTTGTGGTGAAGAAGAAACATAATATAAGCCACTTGAAAGAGCTTGGAGTGGTTTTTGTGATTCCGATTTCTCTTGGCATTTCCGGGGAATTGCTCCGGATGTTAAGCCTCGTTTTCCATTATTTACATGAAATCCCTTTTTATTCGGATATTTTCAAAAAGATTGCCGAAGTGCCGGAAACTTTCTCGGAGAATTGCATTTCTTTGCTCCGGGGAGACGTGATCGCACAGCATTTATCAGAAAGCCCCAAGTCGCAGTGGCTGGTTGTCCAAAGGTATTTGGCGAAAGACGATGAAAATGACTGGAGGCTATTTGCTCCGCATTTGAATCCAGAGGCTTTGCATTGGGATAAGGCTTCCCAAGATTTGATTATGGCGGCGGATATGCTTTCTAACCGAAATAAGAAAGAACGGCTTAGCCCAGAGCTTAGCTTTTGGAATGATTTGGATTGGGTGGGGGATTATTTTAAAGATGATGTGGGGAATGAAGTGCTGGTAAGTTTTAATCTGGTGGATACGGTGATGTCTTTGGTCAAAGAAAAAGAGATGGTAAAATATCTCTATCATCATCAAGAAGCGCTTTGGAATAAGATTTTTATGGGATATTTCAGTAAAGATGAACTGGAGAAATTTGCTAAAGAATACCTACTGCAAGGCTATTTCGAAATTTAATTTATGAAAAATTTAAGACAAATTTTGAAAGAAGCAGAGGAAAAGAAAGTGGCGGTTGGGCATTTTAATTTTGCCGATTTAATCGGCTTTAAGGCGATTGTGGAAGCGGCGGAAGAATTGGGCGTGCCGGTGATTTTGGGAACTTCGGAGGGTGAAGCGAAATTTGTCGGCCGCGAACAGGCGGTTGCTTTGGTAAAAAGCCTGCAAAAAGCAGGTAAACCGGTTTTTTTGAATTCCGACCATACTAAATCTTTAGAAGAAGTAAAAAAAGCCGCAGACGCGGGTTATGATGCGATTTTATTTGACGGCGGAACTTTGCCGCTTGAAGAAAATATCCGGCAGACTAAAGAAGTGGTTGAATATATAAAATCAATTAATCCGGAAATTATCATCGAGGGCGAGTTGGGGAATATCGGCAGCGGATCTTCCATTAGGAAAGAATTGCCAAAAGGGCTTGGCCTGAGCTTGTCGAAGGGCGCGGCGAAAATTCGTCCGGAAGATTTAACCAAGCCGGAAGATGCGGCCAGATTTTTAAAAGAAACTGAAGTAGATTTACTTGCGCCGGCAGTTGGGAATCTGCACGGAATGTTTATCCCGTTAGAGACAGCCCGCCCCATGGGCCCTTTGGGCGCGCAAGCGCGGGCGCGGTCTCTAACGGGATTTGCCAAGGGTTATGACTATCCATTAGACATAGAGCGCATTCAGGCTATTAAAAAAGCTGTAAAAATTCCACTTGTTCTTCATGGAGGTTCTGGAAATACGGACGCGGATTTTTTGGCCGCAATTGATGCTGGGGTGGCGATTATACATATTAATACGGAAATCCGGGTGGCGTGGCGCAAGGGTTTAGAATCCGGACTTCACAAAGACATAGAAGAAATCGCTCCCTATAAAGTTGAGCCAGAAGCAGTAGAGGTGATGAAAGCGGTGGTGAAGGCAAGGCTGAAATTATTTAATAAACTATCTTAGCTAAAGCAATATGGAAAAAATTCCGCAAAAAATATTCAAAGCAAGAGTTTCTAAAAAATTTGTTATTCTGAAAAGAAGACGAAGCGCTTCATTATAATATATGAAAAAAATATCCATCCTACTTATCGTAACTATTATTATTTTGGCAGGGTTTTTGGCTTGGTATTTTCTTGGCCAAAAACAACTAGAAAAATACACCGGGCCGGTTGAGAAAGTTACCGTGGCGGCGTATCCAGATTACGCTCCTTTTGTGTATCTGGCCAAAGAAAAAGGTTTTTTTCAGGAAGCTGGGCTTGATGTTGATATTAAGACATTTGAATCAGGTAGGTTGGCGATGAACGCATTAGAAAATGGAGAAGCGGATATAGCTACGGCAGCCGACTTTGTTTTTGTAAGCGACAGTTTTATCAAAAATGATATTCGGATTTTTTCTACTGTAACAGTATCCAACAACACCCATGAATTAATAATAAGAAAAGACAGAGGAATTGAGAAAATAGCAGATATTAAAGGTAAGAAAGTTGGCGTTACAAAAAAGTCCTCCGGCGAATTTTTTCTTGGCAAATTACTGATTGAAAATGGTATCAATCTCGCGGATATTGAGTTGGTTAATTTACAACCTTCCGAGATAGTTTCTGCTCTTGAAAAAGGCGAGATAGATATTGCGCTTACATGGGAACCGACCGTTTTTAAATTGAAGAAAAGTTTAGGGCAGAATATAATGAGTTTTCCCGCGCAGGGAAGCCAAGATTCATATTTCCTTCTTATTAGTACACAAGGATTCATTAGCGGGAATCCCGATGTTTTAAAGAGGTTTTTAACCGCAATGGCAGTGACAGAGGAATTCGTCAAAGCTAATCCCGCGGAAGTAGAAATGTTTATATCGGATGCATTTCGTTATGAGCCAGAGTATATGACATTGGTTTGGCGCAAATTCAATGCTTCAGGTGAGCTATCCCAAGCACTCCTGTTAAATATGGAAGCTCAAGCGCGCTGGGCGATCAAAAATAAGCTGACGGACAAAACCGTAGTACCAAATTATCTTGACTATATTTATATGGATGCGCTGGAAAAAGTAAAACCGGAAGCGGTAACCATTATCCGATGACAGATAAAATGCTATGACTATTAAAACCAAACTCCTGTCCAGCATTCTTGCAATTACCATACTGATTTCTTTTACCGGTTTTTTTGTTTACCAAGCGACAGAGCAGATAGAGCATGAAATTGGACATGCTGAAATTGCCGCGAAAATCGTGCAAACGTCAACTACTCGGCGGGGATTGGTACTGGATTATTATCGCTTTCATGAAGAACGGCCGAAAGCGCAGTGGCAACTGTTAGCGGATAGGCAAACCCAACTCACGCAAAGCGAAGTATTTCAGACTGATTCAGAACATAAAGCTTCTTTGACGGAGATTCAGGAAACCAGCGAGCAAGTAAACTTACTCTTTGCCAAAATAGTAGCCAACTACGAAAAACCGAAATCAAACTCGGCAGAGCGCGCGCTTTCCCAAGAACTGGAGGAGGTATTGGTTTCGCAATTACTGGCGAAGACCCAAATAAACATCACCAGGGCGTATGCGCTGTCTGACGTTAATTTGGCGAATGTGCAGACGGCTGAACAAATGCTGGTTTTTGCGGTTGGCGCGAGTGTGGCCATACTCATTTTGTTTCTTGTGGCATTGCTCTTTTTCTTTAATCAGTTTATTGCCAAACCGCTTATAAAACTCAAAGAAGCCGCTACGCGCATTGCCTCGCTTGATTTTTCCTCTACTACTACTACTACTATTACTACCGGTTCGGGAGACGAAATTGGCGCATTAGGGCAGGCGTTTAATGTTATGATAAGCAAGCTTAAGGAATCATATTCCGGATTGGAAAAACAAGTTCAATCACGAACCGCTCAGCTGGAAGAAAAAATGGCGGAATCGGAAAAGATGAACGACCTGATGGTCGGTCGTGAATTAAAGATGGTGGAGCTGAAAAAGGAGATTGCCGAATTAAAAGGGAAACCGAAAGACACCCATGCCTAATCTTGAAGTAACAAAAAAAAATATCACGGAGCAGTCAGAGGGATTTTACGACCTGATAGAGAACACGCCATTGTGCATTAAGGTTTTTGACGTGAAAGGCACTCTACTGTTCATCAACAAAGGCGGTAGGGAGGAACATTTTTTGAAAGATACCGATGATGTGGGTAAATTTAACTGGCTGGGAACGGTCAAAAAAGAATATCAGCCGGAGATGAAAAGAATCTTTGATTCGGTTTTGCGTGGAGGATATGGTGAAATTGATTTTGAGCATACGCCGGAAAGTTCAAAACACGCATGGTGTCATGGCATTATTTCCCCCTTGAAAGATAAGGATGGCAACATCAAGCGGATTCTTTTTTATTCGAATAACATCACCAATCGCAGGGCGCAGGAGGGGGCGGTACGCGAGAGCGAGGTGCGTTTCAGGATGCTGTTTGAAAGTTCCCGCGACGCGCTGATGACGCTTGAGCCGCCGGCATGGCGGTTCTCGTCCGGAAATCCGGCGACGCTGAAGATGTTCAAGGCGAAAGACGAGAAGGAATTCGCGTCCGCGGAACCGTGGCGGCTGTCGCCGGAAAAACAGCCGGACGGCAGGCTTTCCGCCGAAAAGGCGAAAGAGATGATTGAGGTCGCCATGCGCGACGGTTCGCATTTCTTCGAATGGGTCCATCGGAGGATGACCGGCGAGGATTTTCCGGCCACAGTGCTTCTGACCAGGATCGATCTGCAGGGAAAGTCGTTTCTTCAAGCCACGGTCAGGGATATCACTGAGGAGAAAAAGAATGCCGATCAGATGCGTTTGCAGGTCAGAAAAATGGATGATTCTCAAAAAGCTCTTGTTAATTTATTGACGGATATCAAATTGGAAAAAGAAAAATCCGAATCGTTGGTGATTGAGCTGAATAAGTTCCAATTGGCGGTGGAGAACGCTTATGAACACATCATCATTGCGGATCCGGATGGGACCGTGCTTTACGCGAATAAAGCGGCGGAGCGGATCACTGGGTACACCCGCGGAGAAATCATCGGAAGCAGGCCGTCGCTTTGGGGAAAGCAGATGCCGAAAGAATTTTATGAACAGATGTGGAAAACCATCAAAACCGACAAGAGGGTATTTTCGGGGCAGATCAGGAACCGGCGCAAAAATGGGGAAATTTACGAAGCGGATGCCCAAATTTCCCCGATTTTGGACAAGGACGGCAATCTTAAATTTTTTGTCGGGATAGAACGCGACATCACCAAAGAAAAAGAAATTGATCGCCAAAAAAGCGAATTCGTAACCATTGCTTCTCATCAGCTCCGCACTCCGCTTACTGGAATTCGTTGGACCATAGAGCGGTTATTAAAGAACAAAGATGTTGATGCGAAGACCTTAGAATCTCTGACTGATATTACGGAATCAGCTTCCCGCTTGTCGGACCTTGTGGATGCCCTTTTGAATATTTCGCGCATTGAATCCGGCACGATTGGCGTTACTCCAGTGCGGCTGGATATCGCAGTTTTTTTAAAAAACTACTTTAAGGAGACTGACCCGCTTTGTCAGAAAAAAAATCTTACTTTTAATTTTAAAAATCAGGTTGGTGAGCTGGAAGTAGTAACTGACAAAAATGCGTTTCAAAACATCATTCAGTCCATAGTGGTCAATGCTATAGAATACACTCCGGAAAGAGGAAGTGTTGAAGTTTCTCTGGAGAAAAAGGAAAACACTTTTTTGGTAACTGTCCGCGATACCGGCGTTGGCATACCGCCAGAAGAATATAAAAAAATATTCAGCAAGTTTTTTCGCGCTTCAAACGCTATGGTGATTAAAGCCGGCGGTACTGGCGTGGGACTCTATATTGCGAGCGAGGCAACCAAGCTTCTTGGAGGGAAAATCTGGTTTGGAGCGGCTTTATAAAAAAGAAAAAACTATCACTCCGGAAGCGGCGCCCCAAATGGATTTGCGATTCAATAAATTAAAAGACACAATTTCCAAAATGAAAAAATACCTAGTGGAAGAAGTAGAAAAACTCCAGTAGTTGCGGAAGTTAAAGGGGTGGTATATAATAGATTGAAACTTTTAAATAAGGTTTAATTTATGGATTTACAAGTTCAAAAACGGGAAACATTGGGCAGAAAGGTTAATGCCCTCAGAAGGAAGGGTTTAGTTCCGGCGGAATTATATGGAAGGGGTCTTGAGAACCTCCATTTAACTGTTCCTAAAAAGGAATTTAATAAAGTTTTTAAGGTAGCCGGTGAAAATACTATTGTAAATATAATGCTGGATAATAAAAAATATCCCGTGCTAATTCAAGATGTTTCTTACCACCCGGTAACTGATGAAGTTTTAAGCGCGGATTTATATCAGGTTAGAATGGATGAAAAATTGAAAGTTAATGTTCCGGTGGAGTTTGTCGGGGTTGCTCCAGCCGTTAAGGAAAAAAATGGACTTTTAGTTAAAGCTTTGCAGGAATTAGAAGTGGAAGCTTTACCTGCTGACATCCCGCACGAATTTAAAGTTGATGTTTCTAAATTGGTGGAAATCGGCCAGAGCATTTATGTTAAAGATTTAACTATTCCTTCCGGAGTTAAAGTTTTAGTAAATCCAGAAACTGTAGTGACGACTGTTACCGCAAAAATTACCGAAGAAGAGGAACTTGCAATGCAGCAAGCCGGATCGGCCGGAGTAGAAACTTTGAAGGTGGAAACTGAAGAAAAGAAGGCTGAGCGCGATGCTACTAAGTCTGTAACGGGAGAAGCAGCGCCCGCAACCGAAGGGACAAAATCGGCAACGCCTAAAGCAGCGCCAGCTAAAGAAGCTCCTAAGGCTTCGAAAAAATAACCTATTTTCTTGGTATAATTAAATATATATGGCTGATAGACCAAAGCCTAGAGTTTTTCGGGACTTATATTTATCTCATAAAAAAGATTCTTTTTCTAATCTGAAAAAAACGATAAATTTGGACACTGTCCGTATTTTTCGGATGCCTCTTATTAAGTTTTCTAAAATAGCTATTGTCTTCGGAGTGATATCTTATTTGGTTTTTGGTTCTGTGCTTGCTCCAGTTGGCCAAAATCAGTTGTCTTTAGCGGCTCAAAGCGATGAAGAAAGGCAGGCTTTGGAAAAACAGCTTCAAAACTTAGAGAATCAAATAGACCAATATGAATCTACCATTGACCAATATAAAACTCAGGGGAAGGGGCTGCAAAATGAAATTAATAGCCTGACTGCTAAAATTAATAAAGTTAATCTTCAAATTAAAGCGATTAATATTTCACTTCAAAATTTAAGTCAAGAAATTATTGTTAATCAAAAACAAATTGTAACTACTAGACAGAAAATTGATCAGAATCAAGCCATTTTGGCAAAGTCTTTGCAGAGTATTTATGAAAATGAAAATTTAAGTTTGGCAGAAATTTTATTGCGCCGGCCCAAACTCTCTGATTTTTTTGCGGATGTAAATAATTTGATTGAAATTCAGGAAAGCATGCGGGCTACTTTAGAAAAAGTTGTTGACTTGCACGAAGAGCTGTTAGACGAACAAGAATCCCTTGCTATTAAAAAATCAGATACTTCTAGGCTTAAAGCTCTTCAGGACGCCCAAAAAGTCGCGATCGATCTTACAAAACAAGAAAAATCCAATCTTTTAAATGTTACTAAGGGCAATGAACAAAAATTTCAGTCGCTTTTGAAAGAAACTCAAAAAACTGCCGCTCAAATTAGAAGCAGGCTCTTTGAATTGATTGGCGGCGGAAGTTTATCTTTTGAGGCTGCTTATAAACTCGCGCAATTTGCCGAGCAGTCAACGGGGATGCGGGCGGCTATGATTCTGGCTGTTTTAGACAGAGAATCTTCTTTGGGTGAAAATGTGGGAAGATGCAGTTATCAAACTGCAATGCATCCAACTAGAGATTTGCCGGTATTTTTATCGCTTTTATCTGATTTAAAGTCAGCAGGCAAATCTCCTCCAGAGCCTGTTTTGGTATCATGCGCAATTTCCCGCCACGGCGCTTACGGCGGAGCGATGGGGCCAGCCCAATTCATTCCTTCAACTTGGAATATTTATAAGAGCCGGATCAGCGATATTACCGGAAGTAGTCCGGCATCGCCTTGGAATAATGGAGATGCTTTTACGGGCACAGCGCTTTACTTGAATGATGCTTATGGATCCAGCGGTTGCCGGGATTATGCCCAGGCGAATAAAAATGTTTTGCCAGTTAAGACTTTACAGGAACGCTGCGCGGCAGCGAAATATTATGCGGGCGGCAATTGGTTTAAATACCGTTTCTTTTACGGAGATCCAGTAGTGGAAAGAGCCAATGCGCTGCAAAAGGATATAGATATTCTTAACTCTTAGGTAGATATTGACCCCGTTAGAGGCCGCGAGGGCACGCAGCGCGCCTCTGCCTCTAACGGGGTTGATATTTTAAATAGTTAAATTATATTTAAAGTATGTCTTTATTTGAAAGAGCTTTGGGCGAACATCCTGAACGGGCGAAATCCCGTTCGGAAAAACAAAGGCGCTGGAGCGAAATTTTTGAAACTTTAAGAAAATTTGACAGGAAAGAAATTGATTTAGATCCAGAAGTTAAAGCAAAAATGGAAATTAAGCTTAAGGAAATTGAGAAGCAGATTAAAGATTAGGGGCTATTGTTTTGACACTTTTTAATTTTATTGGTATATTATTAGCAGCAGATTTAAATAAAAAAGAGCGTTGCAATGCCAAAGCAGAAAAATGGCGATATGCGAGTTTTGGATATCGTTCTGGGTTCCGGAGATGTAAAAGAGCTGAAGGTTTCTTTAAAAACAGCGCAGTTAGTCGCTGAACTTTCCCAAAAAACAGAATATTCCGCCCATCGGATTTATGCGAATGCAATCCAGAAATACGGAAATTCTGAAAAAGCGATAGAAAAATTTTGTTCAGAAGAATTTAAAAATCCGTTAATGGAGGAAGTTTTAAATAAGCGCCTCAAAACTTTCCAAGAAAAAATTTTATATTACACAGAAGTTAAGTGCGGTGAGTGCGGTAGAAAGCATTATTTAGATGAAATCAAAGAAATGCAGGCCCAGCATGGCGTAATATCAGATGCGCATGGCGTAGTGGAAGGATATCAATTTAGATTCAATTGCCCTTCTTGTAAAACATCTTTACGAGTAGATGAAGATGAATTCAGGGCATATGCGCATGCAACGCTAGACTCCATGCATTCTTAAAATAAAAAACTGCCGTAAGGCAGTTTTCTTATTGGGATTTATTTATCTTTTTTAAAATAGCGTCAAAATTTCCATCTAGGACTTCTTCCCTAAAACATTTTACTAAGTAAAATGTTCGGGCAATCAATTCGCTTTGCGAATTGATTTAGCCACATTATGCTTCTTTTTTGGTTTGTTTGGTGATTTTTTCCAGCAATATATCTAAATTACCATCAAAGATTTTTTCCAGATTATGGACTTTAACATTGAACCGATGGTCGGTAATCCGGTCATCCGGGAAGTTATAGGTGCGGATTTTTTCCGAGCGGTCGGCCGTTCCGACTTGTTCGCGCCTTGCTTCGGTAATATTGCCAACTTCTTTTTCTTTTTGCATTTCATAAAGCTTGGAACGCAAAACTTCCATTGCCCGTTCGCGGTTGGCATGCTGATTCCGTTCTTCCCGGCAGGAAACTACTATGCCGGTCGGTTTATGCGTGATTCTGACTGCCGATTCAATTTTATTTACGTTTTGTCCGCCCGGGCCGCCAGCGCGGGAAAAAGTAACTTCCAAATCGTTTAGATTTATATTTACTTCTTTCGGTTCTACTACCGGAAGTATGGCTACTGTGGCGGTAGATGTATGTACTCGGCCGGCTTTTTCGGTTTGAGGGATTCTTTGGACTCGGTGGACGCCAGATTCGTATTTTAAGGCGTCATAAGAACCTTCGCCTTCAATCCGGCTGATGAAAGTTTTGTATCCGCCGAGTGTTCCCGGGCTGGTATCAAGAATGCTGAATTTCCAGCTGCGGGTTGCGGAATAGCGTTGGTACATTCTCGCAAGATCGCCGGCAAAAATTGAAGCTTCGTCGCCGCCTGCTCCGCCCCGGATTTCCAAAATTATTTTTTGAGTCATAGAATTATGAATTAGGAATAATGAATTAGGAATAAAAAATTTCCCATGATTCATTATTCATGATTCGTTATCCGAAAATGGTTAAGATTTTTGTGTCTTGATTTTTTTGACGCGCGGTTTTTTTACCGTTTTTGGTTTTGCGGCAGCTTTGGCTCTTCGGGCTTTGAAGCGTTCCACCTTGCCCGCGGTATCAATAAGATTTTCTTTTCCGGTAAAAAATGGATGGCAGTGAGAACAAATTTCAACACGAAGTTCTGACTGGGTGGAGCCAACCTCAAAAACCGCCCCGCAAGCGCATTTAACTTTTGCTTTAGGATAATATGTCGGGTGAATGTCGGATTTCATAGTAGTTACTACTATATATGAGAATTTTTAGTTTGACAAGTTTTTTAGTGTAATCTATACTCTTTTTAGAACTTAAATAAAACAATTAAAGAAAAGATGGCCAGCAAGCAAGTTCGAGAATATTGGGTTAAATATCGTAGAGTAGAAGAAAACCCGGACCGCGCTGGCACCGAAACTACTATTGATTCTAAAAAATTAACTGGCAAAAACGAAACTGCTGCTCGGCGATCTTTGGAGTCTTGGCTGAAGCGCGAGCAAGATATAATGGGTTTTACCCGGATTACGGTTTTAGAATTGTTAGAGATTAGAAAAATGACTCGCAAACTATCTTTGGCAGGAGCAGCTAGGGATCCGCATAAAGTTAATGAGGTTCGCGATTTTGTGATTAAATTTGAAAAAATGACCGAATCAGTCGCTATTCTCCTCCCAAAATGGCTACCTCAAGAGATTCGTTTGGGGAGGATTGTTCGCGGTTCAGCCAATTGGCAGTTCAGCAATTGGAAAAGCAATTTAAAAAATCCGGAAGATTATCAAAATATTGAGCTCGTAGAATTATAAATAGTTAAGTAATAAATTTTTGTAACCTGATTAATATCAGGTTTTTTGTTTGCCAGGAAGTAGAACTTCGGTTAGCCACGACATAAAGTCGTGGCTGATCGCGTATAGCCACCGAAGTTTCACTTCCTGGTTTGACATTTATTGCCCTTAAGATTATTCTATAAAATAGTTTAATAAAAATAAGGACTCATAAAATGACGCAGTCAAAGGGACAGCCGGATCTTGATTGTATCAAGAAGGCTTTTCTGCCGACCAAGAGCAGATATCTGGTAAGTTATAAAGTAGAAATCCATCCTTATCCTGATACAAAAATTGAGGAGAGGGAATTGAGATTTGAAGAAGAAATGACATTGGATGAAGCGAACGAAGAATCTTCCAGGAAGAAAGAAGAACTGAGCAAGTTCAGCAAGATTAAGAGTTGGAAGCTCTTTCGTTTGGAAGAAATAAAAACAAAACCTGGCTAATGCCGGGTTTTTTTATTGACATAATGGAAATATAAATATATCCTCAAATCAGCTGAAATTTTTATAATAAAATATGGCAGAGGAAGCAAAGCCTAAAGATTATCAGGATATAGTTTCTTACAGAATTAATTTTGCAAGGATTATGAAAATCCCAAAAGGAGGGGAAGTATGGTTTGGCGAAGAAGCGCGCTTATCGGCCACAACTTTAGCAGAGGCAAAATTAGAACTTAAGGGATGGCAAGAGGCGCACAAAGACGATAAGACTATTGGTGGAACCCCGCATCTTCTGGAGATTAGGAGCGTTATTTTATAAACCGGTAAAAGCCGGTTTTTTGTTTGACAAGGATATCATAAACCCCTTATATTCTTATTAGTTATTTTGTAATCAAAAAAATAAAAATGGCAAAGAGGGCAGAGGCGGTTATGTATATGATCCAATGGCGCAGCGCTTTCATCGGTAAAATGCTTGGTCCGAGAAGGTTTAAAATAGATTGGAAGAAACGGATAGTAATTCTTAAAAATGCAAAAAATGATACTGACGCCATTAAACAATTTCAAACATTCAAAGAAGCCCGAATAAGGCACGAAGAGTACAGAGATTTTAAACTGTTTAAATTTGAAAGAAAAGTATTAGTTATTTAACCCGATTATTATCGGGTTTTGTGTTATAATTTAAAAAAGGTCGTTTGAGAAATTGAATAATTATATTATGAAAAATCTTTTAAGCCACAGTTTAAAGTGTTTGCTTTGGAAGGTATTGTGGGGTTTGGGAGCCTTATCTTTGGTTATGGCCTGGGTGGCGGTTTATCAGAGAGGATTAGTGTTGGGATTAGAACCACTTGCTTGGTATTGGAATGCATTAATTTTAGCCGCTTTATCAGCTCCGGTTAAAATGGATTGCAAAGATTGCGGCACTTGCAACGCTGCCTAAAGCGTTAAAAATTCTCGAGAATTTTTATTAACAAAAACTCGCTTTTTAGCGAGTTTTTGTTAGGCTATAGCACCTATTGACCCCCACACCTAATGAGTTTAGTTAAATTTCGTTTGCTTATAGCGAACCAAAACTCATTAGGTGTGGGGGTTGACAGTTTTTGAAATATGAATATACTAAATAAGTATTAACGATAAAACAATTTAAGCTTTAAAATTTAATAGAAATATTTTTAGTGCATCCGCCTTACCTTTGTGGAAACAGAGAGGTGAGGCGGGTGTATTTATTTAATTCCGGTAGGAATTACCCTGAGTTTATCGAAGGGTTACATAAATACAGGCCACTTTGAAAAATGTGATTTTCAAAATCACCATAAGAAACTATCCTTTCAAGTGGGTAGTAAATGTATCATTTTTTAATTTAGTAAAAAATGATATGCAAAATCGTTTATTCGCCAGTTGGCGGATGAGCGGGTCCAAAAAAGTTCAATAAGTTCAAAAAAGTAAAAGTAAAAAAGTAATAATCTGCAGAACACAGGAATTCTGTAGATTGAAAATTTTCTAGTTGTCCCAATAAAAGGTTAGTTGCTAGAAACTCGTTCGAGGGTTTCGTGCAACTGATTTTTATTTAGAGGATTTGATCCTGGTCCAGGATGAACGCTGGCGGCGTGGATAAGGCATGCAAGTCATACGGATCAGTTTGTGATTACATCAATAACTGATTAGTGGCGAACGAGTTAGTAACACCTTGGTACGTACCCCGAAGACGGAAATAACCCAGCGAAAGCTGGGCTAATATCCGATGGTCTCGCAAGAGTAAATCTCGCAAGGGGCTTCGGGAGCGACCTAGGTCTGATCAGCTAGTTGGTAGGGTAATGGCCTACCAAGGCTACGACCAGTAGGGGGGCTGAGAGGCTGATCCCCAACGACGTTACTGAGACACGGAACGTACACCTACGGGTGGCAGCAGTCGAGAATATTCGACAATGGGCGAAAGCCTGATCGAGCGACGCCGCGTGAAGGATGAAGGTCTTCGGATCGTAAACTTCTTTTCTATAGGAAAAAGCCGCAAGGCTGATTGTACTGTAGGAATAAGGAGCTGCTAACCTCGTGCCAGCAGCCGCGGTAATACGAGGGCTCCAAGCGTTATCCGGATTTATTGGGCGTAAAGAGTGCGTAGGAGGACCGACACGTTTCTTGTTAAATCCCAGAGCTCAACTTTGGGGCTGCAAGGAATACGATCGGACTAGAGTGTGCGAGAGGCTAATAGAACTCACGGTGTAGGGGTGAAATCCGTTGATATCGTGGGGAATACCAAAGGCGAAGGCATTTAGCTGGCGCATTACTGACTCTAAAGCACGAAAGCGTGGGGAGCAAAAAGGATTAGATACCCTTGTAGTCCACGCCCTAAACGATGTCTACTGGCTATCTCGAGTATCGACCCTCGGGGTGGCGAAGCTAACGCGTTAAGTAGACCGCCTGGGAAGTACGGCCGCAAGGCTAAAACTCAAAGGAATAGACGGGGACTCGCACAAGCGGTGGAGCATGAGGTTCAATTCGACAGTAAGCGAGAAACCTTACCAGGGTTTGAAAGAATAATGAAAGCCGCCAGAAACGGTGGCCTTCTCTCAAGGACATTATTCCAGGTGCTGCATGGTTGTCGTCAGCTCGTGTTTTGAAATGTTCCCTTAAGTGGGGTAACGAGCGCAACCCTTATCTGATGTTACAAGTGTCATCGGAAACTGCCCTCTGTTTGGGGGAGGAAGGCGGGGATGACGTCAAATCAGCATGGCCCTTTGATACCCTGGGCTACACTCGTGCTACAATGGCCATTACAATGGGTTGCCAAGCCGCAAGGCGGAGCTAATCCCAACAAAAATGGCCCCAGTTCAGATTGGAGGCTGAAACTCGCCTCCATGAAGTCGGAATCGCTAGTAATCGCGGATCATCACGCCGCGGTGAATACGTTCTCGAGTCCTGTACTCACCGCCAAATAACTGTGTTTGGCAGCTTGTTTTACTAAGTAGTTAAAATCCACTCCTCCGATTGTCTATCGGAGCGTAGCCAAAAATAGCAGTCCACATTAGTAATAATTTGGATGGAGGGCTTGAGGCAAATAACAGCCCATGTTAAGATAAAATTGAACGACTCCTGCGGGCGGTCAGTCAGGAAGTTCAAAAATTTAAGTATAAAGTCGGGATGTTAGGAAAAGTAAAATAAGTGACCCAAAGAGATCCTAAAAAATCGGGTTAGAAAAGATTTTTAGGAAGTCAGCTAGTGCCATAGTACCGGAGCATAGAATGTTTATGTATTCGGGAAGGGCCTAACCGGAATAATATTTATGTTATCTGCAGAATATATAGTTGGCTTAACTGATGGTGAAGGAAGCTTCACTATATATATTAAGCCGCCGCAATCTAAATGGCAGTCAAAGAATTATAGAATTGAATGCCATTATTACATTAAGTTGCGTGACGATGATTTATTTTTGCTTAAAAAAGTAAAAGAATTTTTTAAGGTTGGCAGGATTTCTTTCCAATTGGATAGGAGGCCTAACCACCATAATTGTTATCGTTACGAAACTACCAATTTAAAAGAGATTTGCGGTGTGATTATTCCATTTTTTGACCGACATAAGCTTCAAAGTAAGAAAATTTATGATTATCTTTTGTTTAAAAAGATTATTAAATTGGTATTAAAAAAGAAGCATTGGGATAAAAAAGGAATAGAAAAAATTAAGCAACTAAAAAAGCAGATGCATCAATACCGGGCTCGCTGAATACGGGAAATCCGTATGTTCAGCTTCGATATGGAAAGTCGAAGTTCCGATATTAAGTCGGAATGGGAACGAACCATTAACCCAATGAGTTCAATCCGTCACTTCAGGGGAGCCGGTAATACCTGAAATCCCAGTTCGCTGGGCTTAGGGTAAGATCGGTGACATGGAAGAAGTCGTAACAAGGCACGCGTAGCGGAAGCTGTGCGTGGATCAATTAAACAAAAATCAAATATTTATATTTGATTAAGAACGATAATATGCGAAAGCATATAGAAAAGTTTTGATCGAGGAGCTTTAAGTCTCGATTTGCTCGTTGCTGAATAAGCAGCCGCATAAGGTTGGGATAACTAGAAAGTTTTCTTTTAAAGTTTTACTTATTTATCTGACAGTACCGGAGTCCGCTTGCTCCTGCGGTAAGCGGCTCCTACCCCTCAGCGCTAAAAATTTTACTTAACCAAAAAGTAATTTTTTTGGTTAAGTAAAATACCAAGCTTTTAGCGCCTCCGTAGTTACTGCACGATAAACAAGTAAAACTTTCTTGTTGGTTGGATTGATGGGGTGTTTAATTTTTGGATTTTTAAATAAAAAAAACCGCCACTTGTTAAAGTTGCGGTTGGTTTAGAGAAGGTATAATGAGTCTTTGTGGACTTTTCCAAAATTTCCACCAAGGAGGATAAATCATAACCCGAGATCCGCTAGCAATTGTTTTTGTAACTAAGTCGGCTATATCTATAGAAGTTCTCACTGCATCTGCCCGATTTTCACTAGAAAATATTTTAGATATTTTTTCTACTTTTTTAATAGTATTTTGTTTCAGTCGCATCTGCACCGAAATAACATCAGGCTGTATTTTCATTCTATTTTCTCACTGGTAATAAGCTATTATGAATAGTAATCTTAATTTTCTTCAGTGGCAATAGCTCAAAATTTGAGCATACTTTGGATTTTTAAATAAAAAAAGAGCCACCGCGTTAGCAGTGGCTTTAAGGAAAGAACGTGAGAATGGCCGCTGGGTGTTTCGCGGGATTGCCGCGATTAGGGGAAAAACCCAGCTTATAGTCGAACCCAGCTTATAGCTAGGCAGAGCTATCATCGCCAACCACTCTCATAATAAGTATTATAGCACACTATATAAATCTTGTCAATAGCTCAAAAATTTGAGTAAATAGTTTTGTTAGAACTGGAAGGTTTTTTAGCTTGTATTATTTTGATATTAAATCATTTTAATATTATAATTAGTAGTATTCGTATCATTAGCATGTATTCGTATATTGGTATCGCACTATGAAAAAGATTTTATTAATTGAAGACGATCCATTTCTTTCTTCGCTTTTAGGAAACCGTTTGAAGAAGGAGGGTTTGGAAGTTATTTCTGTAAAAAAAGGCAGCGAGGTTATAAAAGCGATGTCTGATAACCGGCCGGATTTGGTTTTGCTGGATATTATTTTGCCGGATAAATCCGGATTTGAATTATTGGGCGATATGAAATCCGACCCGCAAATTTCCAAAATTCCCGTCTTGATTATTTCCAATTTAGGGCAGGAATCAGATGTGGCAAAAGGCAAAGAACTTGGCGCAGTGGATTATGTAATCAAAGCCAAAATTTCTATTGACGATTTAGTCACTAAAATCAAAAGTTTTTTAGTTTAGCTTGTTAGAAAAATAAATTGTAAAACCTAAGAACCTAAGAACCTAAGAAGCTAAGAAGCTAAGAAGCTAATGCAACTTATTAACAGCTATCAAGTTTTCTATTATTAAGCTTATGCTATACTAATTATTAATTAATAAAGACGTCGAAATTTAGTTTAATAAAAAAATATGTCAAAACAAAAAGGTTTTACCTTATTAGAATTAGTAATCGTTATCGGTATTTTGGCGGTTTTGGGCGCCGTATCGGTTTTAGTATTAAACCCAGCTCAGCTTTTCGCTCAAGCTCGAGACACAACCAGAATTCAAGATATAGGAGTATTGCGTAATGCTTTAGGGCTTTACGTTTCTACGGCCTCAAGTCCAACCATGGGAGTTACAGCAAACTGTTATGTTTATAATGATGGCGATACAGATTTAGATGCTTTGGCTGCTAATTGCGGTGGCCGTCATAGTGGGGGTTCTACTTTAGTAACTTCAAGAGCAGTTGATTCAAACGGTTGGGTTCCAGTTAATTTCGCTTCAGTTCCAGGCGGCCCAGCTTTATCAGTATTGCCAGTTGATCCAACTAATAATGGCACCTATTTCTATTCTTATGCCAATGACAATACTACTAGCAAGACTTTTGAATTAGATGCCAAATTGGAAAGTGACCGATATACTACTGGTGCTGATAATAAAGAAGCAACCGATGGTGGCAATAAGCCAGCTATGTACGAAGTTGGAACTGACAATGGCTTAGATCTTTAGTCTTTAAGAATGGTTAATATCGCCTTAATAATTCTTTGTATTATTTTTGGCTTGCAACTACTGGGCACAAAAACCCGTTTTGAAATTTTTCGAAGCGGGTTTTTTGGTAAGTTAGTATTCTGGATATCGGTTATTTTTATTTTTTCCTATGCTTTTTATTTATCCTGGGATCAATACCAGCTTTGGAAAAATGACGATATAGGAAAATTGCTTTTGCCTCCTTATCAGAATTTTGATTATATAATTTTTTATGCGCGAACCAGATTTTTTAATCCATATATTTTATCTTTATTTTTCAGCTTGCTGTTTTTTTGGAGTGCCAAGAGTTTCAATAAAAAATATGAAGAAAGATTTTTTGAAGAATCGGAAACCTATATTTTCGCAACTGCACTTTTTTTAGTCGGGCATCCGAATTGGCTTTTTTATTTGATTTTATTGCTGTTGACCAGTGTTTTATTATCTGCAATCCACTCTATTTATTTTGAGCCTAAAAAACGATTGTCTTTATATTATCTTTGGTTGCCGGTAGCGATTTCTACTATACTTATAAGTAGATGGCTAGAGATGCTTCCGTGGTGGCAGATATTGAAGTTCTAGCTTTTTAGGGATTAGCTTGTTAGGAAGGAATTAGGTTTTAGGCATTAGCTTATTAGCATGAATAACAATGAATACGACAGAAGAAAAATTAAATATTGACCCTAAAAAGCTACCAGCTACTGGCTACAAGCTAGTTAGTTATAAAGATTTAATTGTATGGCAAAGATCTATTGAGTTAGTAGTAGCAGTTTATGAATTGACTGAACAATATCCTAAATCAGAGTTATATGGTCTTATTTCTCAAATGAGAAGATCAGCTGTTTCGATTTCTTCTAATATTGCGGAGGGCAGAAAGCGTGGCACTAGAAAGGATTTTAGACATTTTTTGGTTATTGCTTACGGTTCTGGCGCAGAATTAGAAACTCAAATTGAAATATCTAAAAGATTATCTTTTAGTAAAAACTTGAATTATACTGATGTAGATAGATTATTACTTGAAGTAATGAAAATGTTGAATAAGATGCTTGCAACCCTAAAAAGCTAATAAGCTACAACCTAAAAAGCTAATTTCATGCAAATTCCTAATGAAAAATTAAAAGATCTGATAGTTAATGAAGGGCTTATCAGCGCCGAAGATTTTGATAAGATAGTTTCCGAAGCCGGCAGAATGGGACAAAATGCGCCTGATATATTAATTTCTAGGGGGGTTATTACTAAAGATTATTTCAGCGATCTCTTGGCTTCTTATTTCGGCGTGGCTAAAGCCGCTTTATCTTTCCGCTCCATTGATGAAAAAGTATTGCATCTTTTACCGGAAGAAATATCGCGGAATAAGCGGGTGGTGGTTTTCCAACAAGAAGCAGATGGCATGCTGGGAGTGGCGATGGAGGATCCGAGCAATTTGGAAACTGTAGAATTTATAAAGCGCTATCTTAAGACAGAAATTAAGCCATATCTTGCATCTCCAGAAGATTTGAATATCGGCTTGTCTCTTTATTCCAAAGGAGGCGCGGAAGATTTCAGGAAAATTATTGAAGAAGGTGTCAATGCTTCTATTAACTCTAAAGCTTCCGGCACGAAAGAATCAGCGGAAGATCTGCCGATTGTCGCAATTGTTGATAATTTAATTGCTTATGCGCTGGCCTCCAGGTCTTCGGATATTCATTTGGAGATTTTAGAGGAATCATTATTAGTGCGATATCGAATTGATGGAGTTTTGAAAGAAATTATGCGATTGCCGAAGGAGGTGCATTCAGCGATTACCGCAAGGATTAAATTATTGGCTGGCATGAAATTAGATGAACATTCCCGTCCGCAAGACGGCCGGTTCAGGCAAAATTTAGGAAAAGATTATATTGATATCCGCGTATCCATCATTCCGACTTTTTACGGAGAAAAAACCGAAATGCGTTTATTATCCGCAACTCAAAGGCCATTATCTTTTGAAGAACTGGGAATGCTCGAGGATACGGTGAAGATTTTAATGGATAATATTAAGAAGACTTTCGGTATGATTTTAGTTTCCGGACCGACCGGCTCCGGTAAAAGCACTACTCTTTACTCGGTTTTAAATGTTTTAAATAAGACAGAAGTGAATGTTGTCACAGTTGAAGATCCTATTGAATACAATATTAAATACGTGAATCAGACCCAGATTAATCCGGCGGCTGGAATTACTTTTGCAAGCGCTCTCCGGTCTTTATTGCGGCAAGATCCGAATATTATTTTAGTCGGAGAAATCAGAGATGAAGAAACTGCGGAAATTTCCGTCAATGCGGCATTGACCGGGCATTTACTTTTATCAACAGTCCACACTAATGACGCGCCTACGGCCGTACCAAGATTATTTGATATGAAAGTCCAGCCGTTTTTGGCAGCGGCGGTTTTGAATTTAGTCTTAGCTCAGAGGCTGGTTGGAAAAATTTGCGCCGACTGCATTGAATCTTATAAGCCCACTGATTCTCTGTTAGAATTAATAAAAAAGCAGATTGAAGATTTAGGCTTAGCTTCTAAGTATAAAGCGCCAAAATTATTTTACAGGGGCAAGGGTTGCGGTTCTTGCGGCCATGGCGGATTAAAAGGAAGAATCGGCATTTTTGAAACTTTGAGTTTTGATGATGAGATTAGGAGCTACATCATAAAGCCGGATTTTTCTTTAGACGGTTTGCGTGAGTTAACTCGAAAAAAAGGATTAATTACTATGTTCGAAGACGGGCTTAGAAAAGCGGAGCGGGGAATGACTACTATTGAAGAAGTATTAAGAGTTATACGAGAGTAAAGCTTTTTAGGTTGTAGCTTCTTAGTTTTTAGGAAATTTAGTTCCTAAACTAACAAGCTAACAAGCTAACAAGCTAACAAGCTAAAATGAAATTTCATTACATTGCATCACAACTTAACGGAAAAATTTTGGAAGGAGATGTAGATGCGCAAGATTCTTCTGAGGTTTTGCAATTTTTAGCCGGCAAGGGATTGCGCCCAGTTTCTATTAAATTGAACCGTTCCGCGGATATTGGTGGAATAAAATTTTTTGGCCAATCTATCAGTATTTCTGATAAGGTATTTTTAACCAGATACCTTTCTTTGATGTTAAAAGCCGGCACGGATCTTTTTAAAGCTATTGATATTTTAGTTAATGATTTTGATAAACCGGTTTTAAAGGCGCTATTAATTGAAATAAAAACTAATTTAGAGAAAGGCAATCCTTTTTATATTACTTTTGAAAAATATCCTAAATATTTTTCCCAGATTTTTATCAATTTAATCAAGGCCGGCGAGGCTTCCGGAAATCTTACCGAGGTTTTAGATAATTTAAGCGTTTCTTTGGATAAAGAACAAGCTTTAAAAAATAAAGTCCAGGCTGCTTTGATTTATCCGATAATATTGCTGGTTATGTCCTTCCTAATGCTTTTACTCTTGGTAACTTTTGCTTTGCCGAAAATTGCCAATGTATTTTTATCAACCGGGATCAAGCCCCCGATTTTCTCAAGAATTGTTTTTTCGGTAGGGCTTTTTTTGAATGCTAATGTCCTGATTGTTTTTCCTCTTATAGCCTTTTTAGTTATTGGCGGGTGGTATTTCTTGACGAAATCTTATTCGGGGAGGAAATTAGTGGCGCTTTTAGGAACCCATCTTCCGGTTGTAAAAAATGTTCTGGCGCAATTGGCGCTTCAGCGCTTCACTTCAACTTTTTCTTCCTTAATGAGAGCTGGTTTGCCAATTACTCATTCTTTAGAAATTACCGCGGATGCTGTCGGTTCTGATGTATTAGCCAAAAGCTTGAGGAATATTTCCAGAGAGGGAATTTCTAAAGGACTGACTATCGGAGATGCTTTCCGGAGAGAGCCAGCTTTTCCATTAGTTGTTACTAATTTAATCGCAGTTTCGGAGAAGGCAGGCCACATTGAAGATATTTTAAAAACTCTTTCAATTTTTTATGAATCGGAGGTAGATACCGCGGTGAAAACTTTGGTAGCTTTTATTGAACCGGCGCTTTTATTGTTTATTGGTGTTTTAATCGGAACAATTGCTTTGTCCGTCATTGTGCCGATTTATCAGCTGGTTGGGGGAATTTAATTAAGCTTCTTAGCTTTTTAGGGATTAGCTTCTTAGGAAAATTGTTCTAGCTTCTTAGGTGTTAGCTTATTAGCACGAATAACAATGAATACGTCAGATGAAAAATTAAATATTGACCCTAAAAAGCTAAAAAGCTACAAGCTAAAAGCTAACGCTGGTTTTACCTTGTTGGAATTAATGGTCATTATGGGCATTACCGCGACTATCGGGTCAGTTAGTTATTTATCCATTTCAGGATTTATGGCCCGCAACACCCTTGAATTAACCGCGCAAGAACTTCTCGCTCATTTGCGGGATGCTCGGCAAAGAGCAGTCTCTCAGGACCAGAGTTCCCAGTGGGGGGTTCATCTTAAGGCGGATGCCAGCGATATTGATTATTATGAAATTTTTTATGGAGCGAGCTATGCCGGCGGTACGATTGTCCAAAAAATAGTTTTGCCGCCGGCAATTCAATTTCTTACTCCGGCCCAAGGAGCGTCAGATGACATTATTTTTATGAAAGCCACTGGCAAGGTTAATGTGTCTCACGTTATAGTCCTTGCCCTAGTTAATGACACATCAGTTACCAGGGCAATTAATATTTCCACCGGTAATAGCGCTATTGAATTTCTTTCCACTGCTCCGTCTTTTAATTTCTCTTTAAATGTAAGCCCAAATTCCGGAACTGTTTCCAGCGGCAATTCTACTGCTGCCGGCGTGGATGTTTCTTTATTAACTGGCGCTTCCCAATTGACAGATTTTTCCGCTTCCGGCCTGCCAGCTGGCGTTACTGCCTCTTTTAGCCCGGTGAGCTGCAATCCAAGCTGCACCGCCGTAATGACTATTAATACTTTAATCTCTACTCCGCCCGGGAGCAGCGCAATAACAATTGCAAGCACTGACGGCATTACAACTAGAACTGCAATTTATACTTTAACTGTGAATGCTTCGCCAAATGCGCCTCGGGATTTGACTGCTACTGGCGGAACCGGACAAATTATTCTGAACTGGCAAGCGCCATCTTCTGACGGCGGATCCGCAATTACAAATTATAAAATATATCGAGGAACAACTTCCGGCGGAGAGACTTTATTAACTACAGTTGGAAATGTTTTAACTTATAGTGATACCTCGGTAAGCGGCGGGACAACTTATTATTACAAAGTTTCTGCCGTAAATGGTATAGGAGAAGGCGTTCAGAGTAATGAAGCAAATTCGATT
>JAUSKT010000022.1 GCA_030646915.1 bacterium | reverse complement strand
TCGGACTAATTCAAGAATACTGCACAAAAATAGTCCGCCTTAATTGGCGGACTTTTTATCGTCATCGGAATCGTAAAATCCCATTGTCATAACTAACAGCCATGCGCGTTTTTGTTCCTTCTTGGACAAAAGACGGATATTCAATCGCCCGACTCGGGAAAATAATTTTCCAGAACCCATTCCGATAGTGTGCGCCCGGTACCAAATTAGTTTTTTGCTATCCGGCAATTCTTCTTCCTCTTGTCCTAATAAAATAGCTTATTCCCAACAACTTTCTTCCGGAGTCGACCCCCAAACAGTTCTTACCTCTACTAAAGTAAACGGCTTAACCGATAAAACCCTATAAATAGGCAACCCGACAATCGGTACTTTTAAAAAAGTCAAAATAAATTTTTGAAACCATTTTAGCTGTCTAAGGTAACCGAAAATTACAAGGGCTGCGGAAAGAATAAGTAAATTCAATGAAACGTCCACCGCAACCACATTAACGATATGAAATTTTAACAGCAGCGATCCCCAACGAAACACCAAGGGCGATAGCCAAGAAATAGTGACCCAGACAATAATTAAAAGAATCAGCGGGGTTACGCCTAATTTAAAATTCTCCCACAACCAAGATAAAACTCTCTTCATGGTTTTTCCCTTATTCCGGTTGACAATTTGCTATCCAATAGCTTACCTCATATCCCAAAAAATTTCAAAAATAAAAACCGGCTGGAATTAGCCGGTGATTCACCCCCACGCCTAATTAGGTGTGGAGGTTTATTTTTTAATTACAGATTTCAGGAATTTTTCCGGGTCAACGGTGGCGCCATAAATCGTCATCATTAAATGCAGATGAACGGCATCGGTTCCAGTGGCCCCAGAACGCGCGATCGATTTGGCCTTAGAAACAACATCTCCTTTTTTATAATAAGCCCTGGAAAGATGGAAGTAGCTAGATTTAAGTCCGGCTCCATGATCAACAACTATAGTTATGCCCTCCAGCGTGTAAGTACTGACCTCCACTACTAAACCATTATTAATCGGAAAAACATTTTCTGGGTTAGAATGATATTCGTCAAAAGCTGATCGGAAATCTGTCCCAGTATGATAACGACAGCTAGTTTTCTTTTTATCTTGGCACCGAGCTTGGCCAAATGGAGCAGTCACTTTTACCGGAACAATCGGCCACCGAAAACCAGACAACTCTTTTACTGAATAACCAGCGGTGCTGATTAAAACATTATTTATCTTTTCCGATTCCTTGTTAATTTTTTCTTGCTCCTCTTTGGTGCGCTTAGGCGGCTGATAGCGCAGCTTAGGATATTTTTGCCTGACGGTTAATTTCATAATCGGCAATCGAAAACTAAAATTGTTTTGCTTTACAATAACTTCCAGGGGATAGAAGCCCGGCTTCTTCTGATAATCTACTCCGACAAATACCACTAATTTATTGCCGCAATCAATCGGCAAATATTCTTTTCCAAAAACAATTACTTTAAAATTCCCTTCAGTGGCATAAGAAATAACTTTCTTTCCATTTTTTAAAGTTTTAATTTTTTTTGCCTTAGCCATCTCTAATCGGATAACATCGCTCTGATATGGCTGAAAAGTGCTGGTTTTAAAATTAAAGAGATCTGCGTAGCTTAAACTAAAAGAACTTAGAAAAAGCCAAATTGCCAAGCCCGCAATTCTTCGTTTCATTATATTATCTCTCAAAGATCTGATGCTTCACATTTTAGCAGAAAATGATTAAAATGAAAAGCATCGGCTGAATCCGATTAAAATTGTTTAAGAGGGGCCTATGGTGAAATGGTATCACACATCCATGGCATGGATGGAGCGCGAGTTCGATTCTCGCTAGGTCCACAGACCATCTAAGGTCAAGGAAGCGTGCCTGAGCGGTTTAAAGGGCTTGTCTTGAAAACAAGTAGGTCAGAAATGGCCTCGGAGGTTCGAATCCTCCCGCTTCCGCAAATTTTAAAAACCGAAGTCCGTTCGGTTTTTAAAATTTCCTGAAACAGATTCGAACAAATGAGAATCTTCCCTGTTTTCTTAATAAGCGAAGCGAATTTAGAAAACAGCAATCCCGCCATCGGCGGGGCTCCCGCTTCCGCCAAATACAAAATCCCCTTATCGGGGATTTTTATTTAGAAACGAAAAGTGGCAGGACGCCGGTTAATTTGGAAATCTTATCTTTATCCTGCTTATCAATATAAATTCCGCCTGCAGCGTCATTTAAACCAATAATCAATTTCTCCCGCACATGGCATTCATCCAAAGTCCAGATAAATACCGAAGAAAGAAGCCTGGCAAAATCATCCCGGTTTTCCCAAAAAGGCTGGTTCAAAAAATCATTAGGCTTTTTAGAATCAACATTAGAAAAATAATAGCCGGATATCATCACCAGCACATCCAGCAAAGACGGCAAGGAAAATCCATGTTGGGCAGCTAAAAGCTCTGAATCGCCATGAGACAATCCAAGGCTGGCGGGCGGCGGACTCTTCCGCATCATTCGCCAATTTAAAACAGAAAAATTCCTGTGAATTGGATGATTGGGAATAGATTTATCTTCAAACCACTTAGCCCAGGCAACATTGGAAGAATCCCGCTGAGTAAATTTAATTCCTAAAGCATCAGCTTTAAGTTTGAGCCTTTTATCAATAATCCTATTGTCTTTATCGACAAAACCGAATTTTTTAAATAAAAAATAAAAGTTAAAAGGCCATTCTCTTTCCCACATAATTGTCGGCTGAAGAACAGTCGGATAGAGAACAAAAATATCTTTAATCAGCTTGCTGGAATCATAAGGATCCGGCCGTTCGGCATCTTTTACATCTAATGGGATTACAGACAAAACTTCCAAATCCTTTTGGGAATATTGGGCGCCTAAATGTTCAGTCATAATTTTCGGATCAATAAAATTAGGTCCAAAAATCTTTAAAGCAGCTTCCTGATCCATTATCGGATTTTCAAAATTTAACTAATTTCATTTTAAATTAATTTCTATTTTTTAGCAACAAAATTTAGAACTAATTTTAAAGCAATATTAAATAGGTACGCCTATTGTTATAATTAAATAACCTAATTATCATGCTAACTTCTGATATTACAAAAAAATCTTTTTGGGCGCTCAAATCGAGTGAGGTTTTAGATATCCTAGAAACTACCAGCGAGGGCCTGACTGAAGAAGAAATTTCTGAGCGCTCAGAGCTTTTTGGCAAAAATGAAATTGTTGAACAAAAACGCGCGGCAAAATTAAGAATTTTAGCGAGCCAGTTTAAAAGCCCGCTGATTTTTCTTTTGCTGATTGCCGGCAGCATTACCATTTTATTAAAAGATTACACCGATGCCGCAGTGATTTTAGCAGCGGCCGCAGTGAACGGCCTATTGGGATTTTACCAGGAAAATAAAGCAGAAGAAGCGCTATCTCATTTAAAAAGCTATATAGAAGAAAGGGTCCGGGTTATCCGCGAAGATAAAGAATCAGAAATTAATGCGGCAGAAATAGTTCCTGGAGACATTATCAGAGTTTCCCAAGGAGACCGGGT
>JAUSKT010000017.1 GCA_030646915.1 bacterium | reverse complement strand
TCCCTGCCGATGCAAGGCTGATTTATATAAACGATTTAATGGCAGATGAAGCAATCTTGACCGGAGAAGCTCTGCCAGTAAATAAAAAATTAGAGCCATGCAGTTTTCAAGCAACTATCGGAGACCAAAAATCCATGATTTTCAGCGGAACTTTAATCGTCCAGGGATTTGCGAATGCGGTAGTCTGCCGAACAGGATCAGAAACAGAAATTGGCAGAATCGCGCTTTTAGTCAAAGACCAGCGGCAAGAAAAAACTCCGCTCCAAACAGCAATTCTGAATTTCAGCCTGAAAGCCAGCGCCTTAATCCTTTCCTTAGCCGTAGCCATTTTCCTGGTTGGAATTTTTTCCGGATATTCGATCTTAGAAATGTTCCTAACTTCAGTGGCAATATTGGTATCCGCAATACCCGAAGGGTTGCCAGTGGCAATGACAGTAATTCTCGCCGTAGGCGTTCAACGGCTAGCAAAGAAAAAAGGCATTATCCGGAAATTGCTTGCCGCGGAAACTTTGGGGAATACAACAGTTATTTTAACAGATAAAACCGGAACTCTCACTGAAGCAAAAATGGAGCTTTCTAAAATATCCAATTTCAACGATTCAAAAGAAATAAATAATGATTTCATAATAAAAATGGCAATTTTAAATTCCGACGTGATAATTGAAAATCCCAAAGATGCGCATGACAAATGGCGGGTAATCGGCCGGCCACTGGAAATAGCGGCAGTTAAAGCCGCTGCTAAACTGGGAATTTTAATGGAACCAACTAAAAAAGAAATTGATGTTTTGGATTATCTGCCATTTAATTCTTCCAATAAATTTTCCGCCTCTTTAATCCGACGGCAATCAGAAAATTTTATCTGTTTATTCGGCGCCCCTGAAATCCTTTTAAAAATTTCTACCACAACTCCGGAAAACAAAAGGAGGGAAATCGCAAAAGAAATTGACCGGATGGCTTATAGCGGGGAAAGAGTCCTTGGAATCGCTACTAAAATTGTTGAATCTTCGGAAAATATAAATTTGACCAGCAAGCAAAAATTTGAAGGATTTAAATTCCTCGGCACAATTTCTTTCACTGATCCCATAAGAAAAGAAGTTAGAGATACCATCCATCGCATTGACCAGATTGGAATCAAAACCGTAATCGTTACCGGAGACCACCGTGGCACTGCTGAAGCCGTTGCAAAAGAACTGGGATTCCAGATTAAAGATGAAAATGTCATTAACGGGCCGGAATTGGATTTAATGTCCATGGAAGAATTGAAAAGCCGGCTGCCAAAATTAAAAGTGGTTTCCAGAGTCAGCCCCGAAGGAAAAGTGAAAATTGCCAAAGCATATCAAGAAATCGGAGAAACAGTTGCCATGACCGGAGACGGCATTAATGACGCACCCAGCTTAAAACAAGCCGATATTGGCATTGCTATGGGATCCGGAACTGATGTAGCCAAAGACGTGGCAGAATTGGTGCTTTTAGATGACAATTATCACACAATTATTGCGGCCATTGCCGAGGGCAGAAGGACAATGGAAAATGTCCGGAAAGTTATTGTTTATCTTCTCTCTTCTGTTTTTGATGAATTATTTTTGATTGGCGGATCGCTTTTAGCTGGCATTCCCCTGCCACTAAGCGCAGTTCAAATCCTTTATGTTAATTTTTTTACTGACAGCTTTCCGGCAATCGCTCTGGCATTTGAAGACCACGTTGACTATCTGCTCCAAAAACCAAAAAGCTTATCTAAGGGGCTTCTAGACGAACAAATGCGGTTTCTTATTTTCGTAATCGGATTATTTACCAGCATCTTATTATTTGGTTTGTATTTTTCTTTATTAAAATTAGGATATAATCCGGAGCTGGTGCGCACATTTATTTTTGCTTCATTTGGAACCTATTCTCTATTTTTAATTTTTTCAGTCCGCAATCTTCAAAAAAGTATCCTAACTTATAATCCTTTTTCCAATTCTTATTTATTAGTCGGGGTGGGCATTGGATTAATTTTAATGTTATTTTCAATTTATCTTCCAACTTTCCAATCTTTCCTAAAAACTGTTCCCCTACCCCAAAGTTGGCTTTTGGGAGTAATTGGCATCGGATTACTCAATATTGCCGGAGTAGAATTCGGAAAATGGATTTATAGAAGATAGAGGTGGTGTGGTAAAATAAATCTATGCTTAAAATTACTGAAGTTATAAAAAAAGTGATGCCTTCCGTAATTTCCATTGTAATTTCTAAAAGCCTGGAAGAAATTGAAAAGGAACTTCCGGCAGAAATGATGCCCCTGATGCCGTTCGGCATGCCGGATTTAAAAATTCCTGAAGATAAAATTGACGCGCGAGGAATGGTCCAGGTTGGCGGAGGATCAGGATTTATTGCTGATTCAAATGGGATTATTCTCACCAATAAACATGTAATCTCCGATTTATCCGCTGAATACACAGTAATTACCAATGATAATAAAAAATATAGAGCGGAAATACTCGCCAGGGATCCGGTAGATGATGTGGCTATTTTAAAAATTGAAGCAAAAAATTTGCCAGTTGCTAAATTAGGAAAGTCTGTCGGTTTGGAATTGGGGCAAGATGTCCTTGCTATCGGCAATGCATTAGGACTTTTTAAAAATACCGTTTCTAGGGGAATTATTTCCGGACTTTCAAGATCTATTTCCGCCAAACCAGATCCAAAAGAACCGATGCAAGAGCTCCGTGGATTAATCCAAACTGATGCCGCTATCAATCCGGGAAATTCCGGCGGACCGCTTATTAATATGAAGGGTGAAGTAATCGGAATTAACGCGGCTATTGTTTTTGGAGCCCAAAATGTAGGTTTTGCCATTCCAATTAATTATGCAAAGCGGGATTTAGAAGACGTGAAAAAATACGGAAAAGTTCGCCGGCCGCTTTTAGGATTGCGTTATATCAATATAGACGAAAATCTTCAAGAAAAAATGAAGTTGCCCGTGGGCTACGGCGCATTAGTCGCAGGAAAAGGCCCGCATCACGAAGCTATAATTCCAGGCACGCCAGCCCATACCGCCGGCTTCAAGGAAAAAGATATTATTCTGGAATGCAACGGAATAAAATTAACTATGGAAAAAACCATCCAGGATTTTCTGGAAGAATTGGAAGTTGGAGATATTTTAAAAATGAGCGTGCTCCGGGATAAAAAATCTTTGGAAATTAAAGTTATTCTTGGCGAGAGGAAATAAATTAATAGGTATATTCATCCACTACTTTTCCGGATTTATCAATCAGCTGAACTTTATCATGCGTTGAATCAAAAATATTAATTTGATTGCCAGCCCAAAGCCTCCATTCATTAATCAAAAAGTCTTCGTCGTTCCGATGCTTTTCCATACAACTGGAATAATTTAAATTCCTTAAAAAGTCCCGGCAAGCATCATCATTATAAGGTATTGGCGGATTTGCATTCGGATTCTGGCAAGCCCGCAAAGATAAAATATAATCCTGGCAAAGCCCGCTGAAATTATTAATTTCTGTTCTGGAAATATATGGGCAATTTTTCGGCAATGATGGAGTAAAAGGAGCAAGGTCTTCAATATAACCTAGGCACTTATTCAAACGAAAATTCCCCTTCGGACCGAAACCGGAATAAATCTGCACCCTGTCTCCATAACGCACATTTACCGGCCCGATAGCTCCGCCAAAAGAATAAATTTCTTGCGCGTTTGAAATTACAAAAGAGCCTTTATTGCTTTTTATCGTCCAGCCGGTGATATTAACCACTTCCCCTTTGGATAAATTGGAAAATAAATCCACTTCTATATAAGAATTAAAATTATTGGCCTGCCGGATTGAACTGATCCTTAGGGCTTTTTCAGTTTTTAAAACTGGAGCTGAATTATTATTTCCAGTATTTACGGAATTGCCGCCAAATCCAGAAGAGGGGGCACTTAGGGGACGAACTAAGGTCGGTACGGGAATTTTTAAGTTGATTAAATCGGAATAATTATTTGATAAATAAACGCCCGCGGCAACTGCCACTATTAAAAGCATTAATCCAAAAAATTGGGAGCTCATGCAGTAATTCTATAAATTTACAGGCAATAACGCAATAAATAAAAAACCTGCTTATAAAAAGCAGGTTTACCAATTGTAACCTATCCAGAAATTCCATCCTCGGAAATCTCCGACGGTTCCTTGGTTATATCTTAAAATCAATCCGAAAACAGTGGGGATATTAATGAAGTATCCTCCGCTATAAACAAGTTTCGGGCGATAATGGCCGAAGTCATCATCTCCTGATATTAATTGGCCGCGGTTATACCAGACATCACCGACGTCGATGTAAGGACCGAATCGGATATCCGGATAAACAAGGAATGGCCAAGTTGCCGACCACACTGGATCAGGAACTTTTACCAATACCAAGTCTGCAAGGGGCAAGCGAAGTTCTGAACTGACAAAGGCATAATTATTGCCGCGCAGACTGAAAAGCGGAGTTCCTCTGAAAGTTTTATTTCCTCCGACTAAAAATAATGTCGGCTCATTGCCAAAACTCTTTCCGGCCTCGACTCTATTCGCTAATCCTGATCTTTCTGTAATGGGAAAATATTTTTTTGCCTCCAGATTCAAATCAAAATTTTTCATTTCTCCGGCATTGAACCCTGCCTCTGTTCCGGTAAAAAAAGCATTTCCAGAATGCGGGCCCTGCCATTCGTAAGCAACTGTATTAAGGCTGAAAGTAGAACCGATGCTGGTTTTAGAAAATCTCTTTCCTAAAACTTCATCATTAGAATTAGAACGCCCAGCCTGTTGAGAAAGAGTAAGATCCCAATTATAGAATCTTCCCAAATAAATATTCTTAATCGCGCTGACAGTTGCCCAACTTTCTTGTCCGAAATCCAAATAATTAACCGCTAAGGCATAACGCCGCCGATGATCAATGAAAACCCCTTCTCCCAAGCCATATTGGAAATTAATCTGGGCAACACTAACCCCGAATTCTCTTTCACCGATATCATCCATCGCTGCCATGCTTAGAAATATAGCTGTCACCACGCTATGCCCGCTAGTTGCAACGCTGCCGCCGGCCATGCCGCTATAATTATTGGGAATTTTGGAAAGACTGCTCTGTTTTTGCTTATAAATGACATCTGATTTAAAAGAAACAGACGGCATTAATTCCGGCGCTAACTGGACTATTTCTAATTGGGATACTTTAGGATAGCGGCCTCTTTTTACAGAAACCGATTCCTGAACTCCCGATGCAATTTCTAAACCAATTTCTTCCTTAAAGCCATTTACAGCTTTAACGGAAAAACCACCCGTAGAAACATCAACAGAAATAATTTCTGCTAATTTATCAGCTGCCACGCTGAAAGTTCTAGATTGCCGGTTTAAGACCAGCAACTTTATGCCATCAATTTCTTTATCAGGAAAAACTTCCAGCAAAAATTTCTTTTTGTCTTTGGAAATCTGCCACGATAATTCATCATCGGATTTAATAATTCCCCCGCGGGGAACATTTACCCATTCTTCAAACTTTAAAGTTTTCAAATCAATAACTTTGAAGACCAGATCCCGATTCTGCCAAAAATGATTTTTTCTTTCAAAATAACCGATTTCTGTTTCAGAAATGAATTGAGGGCTATCTACCAGCTGGCTTTTGAACTTAAGGAGCATTGATCTATTTTGCGCGTCATAAACTAAAATCTTTTTATCATTATTTATCAGCAAATAGCGGCCGTTTCGGGAAATTACTCCAAAACTTTTCCATCCATTGCTGGGATTAAATTCCACATCAGGCTTTATTTTATCTAATTTTCCATGTAAAACATCATAAAGGAATAAAGTAGCCCCAGTCCCGTGCATATTGAATTTCTTCTTTGCGAAAAGAATTTTATTTTCGGATAGAATTTGCCCGCCAAGATAGTCTTTCAGCGAATCAAATTCAGACAGGGTAAAAGAATAGAGTTTCGATTTATTGCAGAAATAAAATCTAATCGGGGATGTTTTCTTTCCTAATTCTTCCCTTGCGGATTTCTGGCGGGTAAGCCAAAGATAAGATTTTTTAAGCTTGCTGGCCTTGGGAACTTCTTCAAAAGATAGTTCACGATTAGCCACCCAAAGCGACTGCTTAGTTTCCGTAGAAACAACTCTGTCAAAAATCGTAAGGTCGGCATAGTCCGTTGCTTGCGATTTAAGGCAGGAATCATCAAGGCCTTTTTGGCTGGAAACTGAAGAATTAAGTTCTTCATTTTTCAGATCAACACTCCCAGGCAACCTGGCAATATGAAGATTAAACTGCATCTCATTCAGGCTGTTAAAAGCAATTGTTTTATCATTCAGCCATTTTCCCCGGAAAATGCCTATTCTGGCGTCAGTTAATTTCTTAACTGACGAAGCAGAATAATCCAAAAGATAAAGATTATAAACAAGTCCGCTATCTGAAACATAAAGCAATTTTTCGCCATTTTTGGAAAATTGCGGGCTGGATTCATTATCTTCAGTTTTAAATAAAACTTTCGCGGTATGGCTTGAAAGATTAAATTCCATCAAATCCATATTATAATCACCGTCCAGAGAAGAGCTCTCAACAGCGCTCACGAGAACATTGAACTTAGAAGAATAGGTGAGTCCGGAATAAAAGTTTTGTCCCAACTTTCCAGTCAAAGAAATTAATTGATCTTTGGAAATGTCATAAATATAAATATTGGTGAAATTATCTTCCATCCCAATAAAAGCGATCTGATCTTCTCCTGCGAAAACCGGATTGTATATCTCTCTGATATTTTTCCAGAAATACCTCTTTTCTTTGCCAAGATAGAATTTTTTCTTTTCTTTGCCGAAAAGATTTTTTTTATCGGCTAACTTATAATCCTGAACCACCAAGGCATCGGCAGGCCCGATATCCGTTACATAAACGAATTTATTGCCCCGAATATCGGCTCCGCTAGTCCGAAGGCGATTAACCCCTACATAGCCATCTTCTTTAATTTTCTTGGAAACGACTTTCAAGCCGTCCCAATAATTGATTTCCAAAAGGTGCCTTTGAAATAAAGGGCGGATAGACAGGAAAATTGATTTTTCCCCGTCCGATCCCAAAATTACCTGGCTTCCTTTTTCCGGATTATTAACCAATTTAGAATAATCGGTTAAGTCCCTTTTTACGCGCAATCCCTGATAGCGTTTTTCCAAAGAAGCAAAAAGTTCGTTGTCAAATTCTTTCAAATTCAGTCCAGTCACCTCTTCAAAAGACTTATCAAAAATTTGATAAGAGCTTTTCTTGAATAGGTCAACAACCGGATCGTAGCCATCCTTTTTATATTGTTCATAAATATAATTGGAAATAAATTGGCTCTCTTTATAAAGAATTGGAACGCTTCCTCGGAATTTTCCGGCTTCGCTGATCGGAGCCAAAAAACCATTCAAGTATGCGTCTCTCATCAGAGTTTCTCCGTCAGCTCCCCATTTTTCTGAAAAATGTTCAGCTGATCCTTCTATAAACCAAAGGGGCACATTGCGTAATCCCTTGCCTAAAGTTTGGATCTGAAATTCATGCGCCAATTCATGCGCTAAAACATGCTCAAAAAAACTTTTTGAGCCGTTAAAGTAAAGGGTCATGGTTTTCGTATATTCAGTTTGAGTAGATCCGCCGAGGCCATCAGGAACAAATCCGGGCAACAATTTATTTTCTTCAAATCCCCGCCGGCTGTTAAAATTCACCCAACGGATTTTCCATCCGAAATTTTCAGTGTTAAACCGAAGTAAAAGCCGGTCATATGCGGATTCAATTTTATCCACATAATAATCTTTTAAGACAACCGGGCTATTGGAATAAGTCCAAAGCTTTATATGCTTTGATTCCCAAACTTCCCAGTTAAATTTCTCGTAATCCGGCTTATTTTTAACCAAGTGGCCATTCGGCAAAAACTGGACGATTTTTATCCTGCCAATTGACGGATGGATGATATTGAAAATCCCGTCTAAAGGATCCCCATAAAATCCATTTGCCAGAATTTCCAGACAATCTTTGTTATTTTTTGCTGTTGGAGCTGCTTCGAATCCAACTCCAACATTCGCAAAAAAACCAACCAAAAACAGGCTGACAGCTATCTTATTTTTCATCTCTTTTTCCTTATTCAGCTATCAAAAAACTTATGTGTAATTTACAATAAAAAAGCCCTGTTGTCAAAAAATACCAGGCCATTTAAAAAATGAGTTGAAAATCCAACTAAACTACTATATTTATCAATCTTCCTGCCACGAAAATTATTTTCTTAGGTTTTTTGGCGCCTAAAGCTTCTTTCACTTTTTCCTGCCCAAGAGCTAATTTTTCCGCTTCTTCCTGGCTGATATTTTTTAAGGCCATTAATTTATCCCGCAGTTTGCCATTAACCTGTATTAAAAGTTCAAAATCTTCTTCTGCCACCAATTTCTCGTCATATTCCGGCCAAGAACTTAGATGGATAGATTCTTCATTGCCAAGCTTATTCCATAATTCTTCCGTCATATGCGGGGCAAAGGGAGCCAATAATTTAATTACTAATTTCCAATTACTAATTTCTAATTGCGGATTTTTTTCTATCGCATTAACTAAAATCATCAAAGCTGAAACAGCAGTGTTAAACTTGAACGCTTCAATGTCTTCCCCGACTTTTTTAATGGTCTTATGCAATAATTTTTCCAATACAGGATTAATTTTTTCTCCTTCTTCTTTTTCAATTTTTACTTTCAACTTTTCACTCATTAAATTCCACACTCTTCCCAAAAACCTATGCACTCCTAAAATGCCCGTCGGATTCCACGGTCCGCCCTGATTATATTCACTCATAAAGCATAGATGCATCCTGACTGAATCCGCGCCGAATTTTTCCACCAATTCATCCGGATCAATCACATTGCCTCTTGATTTAGACATCTTCTGGCCATCCGGACCCAAAATCGTCCCCTGATGCCGAAGCGCTAAAAATGGCTCTTTAAAATTCAGATAATTCTGGTCATATAAAAACTTGGTGAAAAATCTGGAATAAAGCAGATGCAAAACCGTATGTTCCGCGCCGCCAATATACATATTTACCGGAAGCCAGGATTTAATCCTTTTCTCATCCGCAAAAACTTCTTTATTTTCCGGATCAGCATAGCGGAGAAAATACCAGGAAGAATCAAAAAAAGTATCCATCGTGTCAGTTTCCCTTTCTGCCGGCTCGCCGCATTTTGGACATGGGACTTTAAAAAACTTTTCCGATTTTGCGAGCGGAGATTTTCCGCTATCATCCGGATTAAAATCTTTAATTTTAGGCAAAACCACTGGTAAATCTTTTTCCGGCACCGGAACAATGCCCTGCCCTGAAGGTTCCCGAAGAGCGCATACCTTGCAATAGATAATCGGAATCGGCGTACCCCAATAACGCTGGCGGGAAATCAGCCAATCTCGCAACTTATAATTGATTTTTTTCTTTGCGCCTACTATTTCAATAATCCGGTCTTTAGCAATGCTATTCGGTAAATTATTAAAATCTCCGGAATTAACCATCACCCCGTCTTCCGTGTAAGCTTCTTGTAATTCTTCATCCTTGCCGTCTTCAGAAACTACTTTGATAACCGGCAACTTGAAAGTTTTAGCAAATTCAAAATCGCGCGCATCGTGCGCCGGAACCGCCATAATCGCGCCCGTGCCGTATCCTACTAAAACATAATCTGAAACCCAGATTGGAATTTCTTTTTTAGTAAAAGGATTAATGACATTAAGGCCTTTTAATTCAACGCCAGTCTTAGATTTATTTTCCGTTAACCGTTCTAATTCAGTCTTATGATTGGCTTGTTCAAGATAATCTTTAACCGCGCTTTGATTGATAATTCGGGCGCCCAAAGTGGTTATTAAAGGATGCTCCGGAGCCAAAACTAAATATGTCGCTCCAGGCAAGGTGTCCGCCCGAGTGGTAAATACTTTAATTTTTAAACCAGAATCCGCGACTGGAAATTCTATTTCCGCGCCTTCGGACTTGCCGATCCAGTTTTTTTGCATAGTCTTCGTCCTTTCCGGCCAATCCAAAACCATCAAATCCTCCAAAAGCCGCTCCGCATAATCGGTAATCCTTAATAGCCATTGCTCAATTTCTTTTTGCTCAACCTGAGTATTGCAGCGCTCGCAGCGGCCTTCAACTACCTGTTCATTAGCAAGTACAGTTTTACAGGACGGGCACCAATTAGCTGCCGCCTTTTTCCGATAAGCAAGGCCGTTTTCAAAAAATTTTAAAAATAACCATTGATTCCATTTATAATATTCCGGCAAACAGGTAATAACCATTCTTGACCAATCATAGCTGTTACCCAAGGATCCCAGCTGCTTAGTCATAGTCTTGATATTCGCCATTGTCCATTTTTCCGGATGGATCTTCCTTTTAATGGCGGCATTTTCCGCAGGCAAGCCAAAAGCATCAAAGCCGATCGGGCTCATTACATTAAATCCCTGTAGCCGCTTAAAACGGGCATAAACATCCGCCGGGCCAAAATTATACCAATGGCCGATATGTAAATCCCCCGAAGGGTACGGAAACATAACTAAATGATAAAAATTCTTTTTTCCTTTTAAAGAATCTTTAGCAGAAAAAACCTGGTTTTTCTTCCAAATTTTTTGCCACTTGGATTCAATTTTTTTGTGATTATAAATTGACATGTATAAAATCTATATTAAAAATAGCAATGTTTGCCCTAATATAGAAGCCCTCTTGTGGACAAAAAAAAACCGCTTATGCAAATTAAAAACGACCATCACTGGCCGTTATTTTTCCCCATGTTTTAATATCAGCTCTTGAATCCTAATGACATCTTCCTTGGTTACCGCTTTCCACCTCCCCAAATCACTTCCCGGTCCAAAAAAGCCAACCCGAAATACCTTTAATCTCTTAAAACAACATAAACAAGAAGATTCGCCAGTTTGCAAAGCATGTCCGCCAATTAACCTTCGTTCTATGTAAAAAGGATCAGACTTATTAGATACCCGGACTTGATCTAAGGTATGTCCAAAAATCAAACAGCGCAACCTTTTGCCAATCCTCATTTTTTTCTCAGATTTTTTTAAAAACTGTTCTAACGTTAGAGTATATTTCTTTTAAAGTTTTGTCAAAATCTAAATTTTTTAATTCTGCCAGTTTTTGGGCGGTTTCCAAAATAAAAGCCGGCTCATTTCTTTTTCCGCGCTGGTATTTCGGCGCGACATAAGGACAATCGGTTTCCAATAAAATCCGGTCTAATGGAATATATTTTATTGATTCATCATAATCTCTTGCGAAGGTTATTACCCCGCCAAAAGTAAAATTAAATCCTGCTTCAACTAATTTTTTAGTGATTTCCAAACTGCCGACATAAAAATGAATTATCGACATTTGACCCTCGACATTTGATCCTCGACATAAATTAAAAAGATCTTCATACGCATCATCGGTGCCTTTTGACGGCCGGCAATGGATCATTAACGGCTTATTTAACTCTTTTGCCAATTCTGCTTGTTCTAAAAAAACCTGCTGTTGTAATTTTTTTGTTGTTATTTGTTGCTCCTTGTCATCAGTCAATCTAAAATAATCCAGCCCGCACTCCCCAATTGCCACTACTTTTTTATCCAAAGCCAATTTGCGCAATATCTCAATATCAAATTTTTCCGGAATAGTTTCTTTTTGTTCTTTTTTATCATGATGCCATGAATTTGTTGCTCCGACACTGCGTTCGGAGCGAATCACTGCGTGATTCGGATGATATCCAACAGTCGCCCAAACATCTTCTGGATATTGATGCGCTAATTTAATCGCTGATTCCGAAGTTGAAGCTTGTGTTCCGACTGCCAGCATTTTAACTCCAGCTTCTTGGGTGCGCTTAATAACCGCTTCTCGGTCCTGGTCATAAACAGGAAACTGTATATGAGAATGAGTGTCGAAAATATATTGCATAAAAACATGATTTACATTAATGTAGCTCCGACGCTTCGGCCGGAGTCCCGACCTTACGTCGGGAGAAATTGCACATGGGAATGAATATCAATAATTTTATTCTCTTTTTTTACCATATTTATTAAAATCCTTGGGTAACCGAATTTTTAAAGCTAATTTTTTGCCGCTGGGCGCGATAAATTTTAAATAATAAGCATGGAGCATTTGGCGATTAGCCCAATTACTTTTGGATCCATAAAGCGAGTCGCCAGCTACTGGGTGGCCGATTGCGGCCAAATGCACCCTGATTTGATGCGTTCGGCCGGTTTTAGGAGTAACTTCCAATAAAGCCAAATTGTCGTTGATAATTTTCTTTATTTTATAATAAGTTTCTGCCGCTCTAACTGATTTTTTTCCGCTGGTGTCTAATTTTTTTATTGCCACTTTTTTTAACCTGTTTTGCGTTGAAGGGCGGATCTGAAAATTAATTACGCCTTCTTTGTCTTTTGGGATTCCTTCAACCAGTGCTAGATATTTTTTAATTATTTTCCGGTTTAAAAATTGGTCTT
>JAUSKT010000009.1 GCA_030646915.1 bacterium | reverse complement strand
AATCCCATTACTGACGAAAACAAAAATGGAATCTGGTATGAAACTACCGAAGAAAAAGTTCCATCCGGTTCATACGCGCCAGTAGTCAAATTTTCCCAAATTTCTGAAAATGGAGCTTGAACTTTCCCTACTAATCCGGTCCATTCTGGCGTTTCCTGGCCCAAAAGATAAGCGATTTGAAGATCAAAATGGCCAGTGGCTTGATAAAGATAGAAATTATAGATTAATACCGGGGAGAATAAGATTAATGCCAATCCTAAGGCAAGATAAAGCTCCCGCCTTTTAAAAAAATCCCTATGGAAAATCAGAAGGTAAATCCCATATGCCGGCAGAAGAAAAATTCCCGTGTATTTAGTAAGAGCCACTAATCCCAAAGTCCCGCCAAAAAACCGCCAATAACTTTTATCCTCTGAAAACCGGAAAAAGTAATAAATGTTTAAAAGAATAAAAAACAATAAAGTCGGCTCTAATATGCTGGTTCGAAATATCCAAACCATTACGCTATTTATACTAAATAAAAAAGCGGCTAAAAGCGCCATTTTTTCCTTAAAAAATCTTTTAACAATAAGATAAATAAGCAATGCCGATAAAGTGCCGAGAACAATTGCCGGCAAACGGGCAATCAAAAGCGAATCGCCAAAAACCACAAAAAAAGCGTGCTGGATAGCCATCGCCATTGGCGGAAAATCATGAAAAGAAAGCTTAGCCCACCAAGGCAAAACCTGGCCTTTGTACCAATCAATCGGCTGAGTCTGAAAACTGGTTCCTAAATAATCAACATAGCCCACCCCCCGAAATGCATCTACTCCTTCATCCCCAAAAAAATCCCGATTACCCGCTCCCCAAAAACGAATTAAAAAGGCTAAAACTAAAATTCCCAAAAGTAAATTTCGTGGGGTTAAATATTTCCTCAGTGAGGTTTCATATATTCTGATCATTTTTCGTAGCTTATCACTAAAAAGCGGAAATTCTAGGCCCCAGAATCGGGAAGGAATTGTTTTTAGTAATTGTGGCTACCCGATTAAGATCGTTATAGTCATAAGCCGAAATATCAGAAACAGATTCAATATCTAATCGGATATAAGGTTTTTCCTCTCCAAAACTATAAGTGACAAGATAAGATCGGACATAATAACTATTTCCAGAAACTATTAATCCATTATTTTCTTTAGCAATATCCGGAGTAAGTTTAAATTCAATAATCCCCTGAGAAATATCCGCTTCCGCTAAAACCGGACCGCTGTCCGCATTTGCCAATAATTTAAATTTTGTAAGAGAGTTATTGCCATAGGTGCCATTATTTTTAAAACGAATTTTAGTAATTGCTATTTTTTCATCCGCCGAAACTTTAAAAGCAGTCAGGGTTTTTTCTCCGTAAGTGCTTAGGGTAGTTGATTGATAAGTCGTTTCAATCTTTAGCGTGCTTTCAAAAGGGTTGGGTAAAGTTACCACGAAAGTTGCGGCGGGAGTAGAGGTGGCCGCTTCAGGGGCTGGAATTGGAACCAGAACTGGCATTGCAACAGGAGTTGGTACTAATCCGCCAGCCATTTTTGCGCGAGTTCTTGCGCCAAAATAACCAGCTGCTGGAGAAACTTCGTTAGCTGCCTGCCAGGTGGCAAGAGCTGCTTTGGTTTTTGGACCAAAGTAACTAGTAGCTGGAGAAACGCCGAGAGCATTCTGCAAAGCAGTTACGTCATCGCCCTTGCTGCCCACAGTGAGATCGCGAGTGTAAGAATAAGACGAACCAGCCGCAGAAGTCCCACCAGACGCTAATTGCGCTTGCAAAACTGCTACTTGCGCTAACAAAGCAGTGATTTGCTCTTGCAATGTTGCCCCGTGGACAGTCATTGGAAGCAAAGCTCCTGCGCCAGAAAGCGAAATAACTGTAGCAATTAGTAATAATTTATTCAGCATATTTAATAATTATACAATAAATTTTCTTTCAGTAAAATAGAACTACAAAGAAAACTTATATATAGTGAACATTAAAAAATTGTTGTAGCCGTAGATCATTTTATTTGCGCTTAAATTAAGCTCTTGTTGTAAAAATACCTCAAGTTCCTGCCCCGCTGGATTAAAATATAAAGGATTTAAATAAGTCTTGTCGCTTGCCTTAATGAAATAAAAATCGTAACCCTGAAATCCCGCAATTCCTTGTTCTCTGGAAAATTTTTTAAATTGATCTACGGTAACTGCAGGAATTCCGTGATAATAATTCCGACGAGTAAAAAGCCAAAGCCGGGGAGATAAGCTGATATTCTCATCATAAATAATCATAATCGGATTATCAGCCGCTGGAATTTTTAAGGCATAATCCTGAATAATATCGTTAAGATGCGGGTTAGGCGAGACAGGAATGGCAAGAGAACGGGCATTCCTAAATTCGCTGTTTAAATATTTATCTAATTGCACTATTCCAAAATTAGGAAAGGTAGAAAAAATGCTGAGCGCGAAAAATAACTCATAAGCCAGGAAGACAGCCAATAAAATCCTAAAAAGAACTTCTTTGTGGAATTTAGAAAATAAATAATCGAAAAGGGCGGCTATTAGCATGATTGCCGGCACCGCATATAAAACAATGAAACGAAAAGCGGAACCGACTTTTACAAGCATCAAAGTAATAAAAATAAAATTCAGCAGCCAAAATATATAGAAGGATGTCCTTGAATTAAAATTTTTGTAAGTCGCATAGCCAATCCCCGCCATCGCCAATAGTAAAAACGGCAAAGAATACATGAAAATCAAGTTTTTTAAAATATTTGAAAAAGGATCCTGAGTTTTCCCAAGCAAGGCCTGCCATTCCGGCGTTGCTTGACTGAATAAATAAGAAAATTGAAGGTCAAAATGGCCAATGGTTTCCCAAAGATAAAAGTTGTAAATGAGAACTGGCGAAAAAAGAATAGCTGCTAAGCCTAAAGCCAAGTAAAAATTCTGCTTTTTATAAATATCCCTCTGAAAAATTAAAAGATAAAATCCATACGCCGGCACTAAAAAAATACTGGTATATTTTGTCAAAAATGCCAAGCCCAGCGTTAAACCAAATAGCCGCCATTGCCGCTGATCGTCTAAAAATCGGAAAAAATAATAAATATTTAAAAGAATTAAAAAAAGCTGGAAAGCCTCCAATAAAGAAGATCGGGAAATCCAGATATGAATTGAACTAATAGAAAGTAAAAATGCGGCAAATAACGGGGCAGCCGGATTTACAAAAAATCTTTTAAGAATAAGGTAAACGAGATAAATCGCTAAAATACCAGAAACAGCTGATGGCAAACGCGCCGCAAAAAAAGAATCGCCAAATAAATTAAAAGAAATTTGTTGAATTATAAAAAATAGCGGCGGATGATCATGAAAAGAAAGCGAAGTCCACCAAGGAAGCTGTGACTGGTTTGTAAACCACTGGACTGGAGTAGTTTGATTGTCATTCTGAATATAGTCTAAATAGCCGATGGAACGGAAAGCAAATAAACCTTCGTCGTGAAAAAATTCCGCCGATCCAAGCCCCCAAAAACGCAAAAGCGCGCCAAATAAAATAATAGCTAATAAAATTTGCTTCTCAGAAATTTTATAAGAAAACATAGTGAACATATAGATAATATAAGCCTAATAGTTCCAATAATCAAAACCCCGCCAAAAGGCGGGGTTTTGTAATCCCTAAATTATCTCAAGTAATTTAGAAACTATTTAGACAAGACTTGGGCAGTCATATTCGTAGCTGGCAAGCCAGGAATACCATAACCATTTGTCCAGTCATTATCCTGAAGAACCGCTGTACCAGCATTGCTGGAAGTGGATCTTGGTGACCAGAGTAAATCGTTATTAGAAGAACTTTCAACGCCCTTCGCAGTACTTTGGGTAGTTGTAAGTCCTGATTGTCCCATTTCACCAACCCCACCACCAGTCTGATGAGTGGTTGGGAAAGCTGAATCACCCTCTAACTGAATGCTGATATTTTCAGCAGTTCCGGAAGGAGCAACAGAGCCGACTGACATCCTAAGTTCAAACCAGCGAGATTGGCCAGCAGGAATCTTAAGAGTGTTAGTAGCTGAACCAGCAGCAGTTTTATCAGGATAAATTTCTACCCGCTGACTGCCTGTTCCAAGATCACCGTTTCCAGTAAGCATAGCTCTATTTCCAGCATTCAAGAGACCGCCTGCGTTATTGGTTCCGCTAAAATCTCCATCTGGAGAGCTAAAGCCGGAATCAGTAAATGCATAAAGCGAGAAACGAGAAGTAGTGGCATTAGAGCCGGAAGCTGTGGAAGAAGATACGCTAAATGTCCATTTGGCAAGAGAAATATCTCCATATTTAGCCGTTACCTTAAACCGATATGCCGCCAAGCCATCTTGAGACTTAAGAGTGGTATCTGTAAGAGCAAGTCTTTCAAATTCCGGATAAGCCTTCATGACCCGAACGCCAGTAGCAGCAGTAGCCGCTGAAGATGGGCTGACTGTCTGACCAGAGGATGCGCCAGTTCCATAATTGGAAGTTAAGCCGTTGCCTCCATCGTAGTCAACCTTTGGAAATTCTCCAGAGCGGTTCATAGCTTCTGATACAGAAATTCCACCAATCGTACCTTTTATAGTCAAGACTTTAGAGCCGTCTTTCGGCACCGTAAAGCCAGTTATCGTTCCAGTAGCGTTATCGCCGCTAGCAAAGGTAGCTGAACCAACTTGAGTTGTTCCAGTCCACAAAGTAACCTCCTGGTTAACTAAGTTAGATGGGGTGTTGGAAGCGCCGCCACTCATTACTAAAGATATCTGCCTTACATTTATATCTTCAAGAGTAGCAGTATATTTCAACTCCGCCAGAGTAACTGTTTGGCCGGGAGTAGCGATAAGATAAGACGCTGTTGAATCCAAAGTAACGCTTAAAGTACCGCCAGTTGCCGCGCTCATTAACTGACCAATAGAATCATTTTCTGTAAGGTCAGCCGCTGCCACGCTCTGACCGGAAGTTAATCCAGTTGGAGACGGAGCAGACTCGGCATCATAGCCCCAAGAGTAAGAACCGCTTGCCGCAGCTTTCAAATCGCACTTCAGTGACAAGGTCTTAGCAGTACCCTTAGCGAGGGTCAAGCCAGTGCCGTCAAAGATAAACGAAGTAGAAGAAGCGCGAGCGCTCGGATTTACA